>NZ_JBQCXA010000004.1:0-172481 GCF_051956855.1 Neisseria sp. P0021.S007 | reverse complement strand
TTTAGCAAATGTCAACTAAAATTATCGAAAATTCTAACTAACTGTGTTATACTGTCTGCTTCGTTTTCTTCACCGCGTCAGCAGCGAAGAACCGAACTATACGCCTACCTACAAAACCAGTCAACACCCAACTTCAAAAAAATTAAAATTTTTTCACAACTATCTGTATTTAAATAATTTAAAATTTATTGGATTTTATCGTTCGATAGATAAAACAGATATCCAAAGATAAATAGTCCTGCAGTTTTACTCTTAATTGCCACATTCAAACACTCTATATCTCTATACTACTGGCGCTTTAGTCCCATCTACTCTTACAATCTCTACTTTCTCCAATAAAACAATCATAAATTTAGAATAGTCCCTATTATGAATAACGAAAAGATTCAACAAAAATTTGAACAAGCATATCACTCTTTTATCGAAGAGGAAAATTACGAGGAAGCGCTAAAACGTGCCGAGATTCTTTGCCTTCTCAATCCACAATCTGTCGAATTTCATCACAAAGTTGCTTATGCCTATCTGAAGCAGTTGAAATGGGAAAAAGCCATTGAGGCTGAAATGAAAACGTTAGAGCTGGATAGCACCTATATTCCTGCTTTGGATTTACTTGCCCATGCTTACGGCGCCCTAGATAATTGGGAAAAAACCGGGTTTTACGGTCATCAGGCTTTGGTTCTAAAAGACAAAGCCATCCCAGACCTAGAACATGAAATAATTCCGACATCAGCTCCAAAAAACGGCAAACGGATTATCTCCTTTTCTTTATTTGGCAATAATTCCAAATATATTGAGCCTGCCGTCTTAAACACCCAGCTTGCTCCTGTACTTTTCCCCGGTTGGACATGTCGTTTTTATATTGACGATTCTGTATCGGCTGAAGCTATTCAACGATTTAGAAATAACGGTGCAGAAGTGATTAAGGTTGGCGCTCCATTGGACAACTGGCCGGGTACGATGTGGCGCTTTCTTGCCATCAATGATCCCGAGGTTGAATACGTTATTTTCCGTGATGCAGATTCTATTATTTGTTATCGTGATGCAGCGGCCGTATCCGAATGGATAAAAAGTGGTACACTATTCCACACTATTCGTGACTCGGGCTCGCATACTGCCCTAATTCTTGCGGGTATGTGGGGCGCTAAAGCGGGCGCAGTCCCAGATATGCAGGAAAGGATTCAAAACTTTGTCGACGAGGGCTATCCTTCCAGGCATTTTGCCGACCAAGATTTTCTAGAAAAAGAATTGTGGGCCTATATCCGTCAGAATCTGTTTGCACATGACAGATTATTTGATTTCTGTAATGCACACGAAATTCCCGGCGAGTTCTACTCTAATTATCAAATCGCTTTCAGCGAAGGGGTCACCAGCTTTAATGCAACGACTGATTATGAAGACGGCAGTCTGGCAAGATGGACGCTGTACTCCAGTGCTTCGCCTTTGGTCAATCCGGACTACTCGCTCAATGTTGTTCCTGAATTTAAAGTCTGCAGTTATGTGACTGAAGTGAAAAACGGGGTGGTTTCAGCATTCTTACCGAAGAGATATGGCAATGCGATTAAAGCAAAACTGGCCAGGATCAACATCGAACAAATCTAATTTGATTTGATTCCTATATACCTCATTTAATGAACCCATTATTTATGAGCAAACACATTCTCCTCGGCATTACCGGCGGTATTGCGGCGTATAAATCTTGCGAACTGGTCAGACTGCTGAAAAAGCAAGGACATTCTGTATCAGTGGTAATGACAGATTCTGCGACGGAATTTGTCTCCCCACTGACTTTCCAAGCTTTAACCGGCAACCCTGTTTTATCGGATACCTATTCAGGCACTTCCAATAATGGCATGGCGCACATCAATCTGACGCGTGAAGCTGACGCATTTCTTATTGCACCAGCCACTGCCAATACGATCGCCAAAATTGCCAACGGATTGGCTGACAACCTGTTGACTACTTTGGCCGCAGCCAGAAAATGTCCTTTGGCCGTTGCGCCTGCAATGAATGTCGAAATGTGGAACAACCCTGCCAACCTGCGCAATATTGAGCAGCTGGTTTCAGACGGCATTACCGTGTTTTACCCAAACAGCGGCGAACAGGCTTGCGGCGAAACAGGTACCGGCAGAATGGTCGAAGCGGTCGATCTGGCAGATTTGTTAGAGGATTTATGGACACCCAAGCTATTGAGCGGCAAAAAAGTTCTGATTACAGCCGGCGCAACGTTTGAAGCCATCGATCCTGTCCGCGGCATTACCAATATTTCCAGCGGACAAATGGGCATGGCTTTAGCACGTGCGTGCCGTGCTGCCGGAGCGAAAGTCACGCTGATTTACGGTCAAATTCAGATGGCCTTGCCAGCAGGCTTGGCTCATTCCGAACAAGCTGTCAGCGCAGAAGCCATGTATCAGGCAGTTCACCGCCATATCCATGAGCAAGATGTCTTTATTTCCGTTGCAGCCGTTGCAGACTATAAAGTCAAAAACAGCAGCAACGAGAAACTGAAGAAAAACGGCAATCAGCCTCCAATTATCGAACTGACGGAAAATCCGGATATTCTCGCATCCGTTGCCGCCCTACCTTCTCGACCATTCTGCGTCGGCTTTGCTGCCGAAAGCCATCAGGTTTTGGAATTTGCTCGGGCAAAACGTTTGCGCAAAAACGTACCGATGCTGGTAGCCAACCAAGTTTCCGTTTCCATGGGCAAACCAACCAATCAAATCACCATTATTGATGACCTTGCCGAAACCTCATTTCCGGAAACATCCAAACGCCAAGCAGCGGATGAAATCGTCAAACGTCTGACTGAGTTGTTGGCTTGATAAAAAAAGGCCGTCTGAAAATTTTTCAGACGGCCTTTGTTCAAACACATTAAATCACAATCCCAATTCGCGCAGGAAACGAATATCGTCTGCCCAACCGGATTTCACTTTCACCCAAATCTTCAAAAAGACTTTGGTATCAAATAATTTTTCCATATCAAGGCGGGCTTCAGTAGAAATTTTCTTCAATTTCTCCCCACCCTTGCCAATCAAAATCGCCTTTTGGCTGTCTTTATCGACCAACACCGCGATATAAATGCGGAACAGTCCGCTTTCCTCTTCCTCAAACTGCTCCACTTCAACATTCATCGCATACGGCAACTCTTCGCCCAAATAACGGAACAGTTTTTCGCGCACAATCTCCATCGCCAGAAATCGGCTGGATTTATCCGTCACCATATCTTCCGGATACATCGGGATACTTTCCGGCAGATACGGCTTGAGCAATTCCAGCAAATTGGCAATACGCAGACCATGTTTCGCGCTGACTGCCTCGCTGGCGGCAAATTCAAACTCTTGGCGCACTTCATTGATAAAAGCCTCAAGCGCAAATTTGTCTTTGGCTTTATCTTTATCGATTTTATTGACCACCAATACCACAGGCGTATGCTTAGGCAACTGCTTCAGCACCACGCGGTCCGCATCGGTAAAGCGCATGGCTTCCACCACAAAAACCACCACGTCCACGCCGCTCAACGCTTCGGTTACGTTTTGATTAAGACGGTCATTCAAGGCATTGCGGTGATTGGTTTGAAAACCAGGCGTATCGACAAACACAAATTGCGCCGTGTCGTCGGTGTAAATACCGGTTACACGGTTGCGCGTGGTTTGTGCTTTTTTACTGGTAATACTGATTTTCTGACCAATTAAATGGTTCATCAGCGTGGATTTGCCGACATTCGGACGACCCACGATGGCCACAAAGCCGCAACGATAATCCGTCGGGTGTTGCGACTCGTTTTGCAAAAAGGTTTCGATATCCATTTATATATGACTTTCTTGATTGTTTCAGACGGCCTTTGCATTTTTTCAAAGGCCGTCTGAAGTATCATTTTTTAGCTTTTTTCAAAGGGAACTTCTGTTCCAACCACTCTAAAGCTTCACATGCCGCTTTTTGCTCGGCCACTTTCCGACTGCTGCCGCGTGCATTGCAGATGAAACCGAGTTCGCCCAAATCACAGGAAATCACAAACATCGCATCAGCCGTCTGCTCCGCCTGCTCTTCGATTCGGTATTTCGGCAGGGCAAAGCGACGTGCCTGCAAGGCTTCCTGCAAAGCGGTTTTACTGTCTTTCTTGCCGATATTCAAATCCGCACGTTTCACGCGTTCCGCAAACAAATGGCGAACCACTTTTTCCGCCGCAGAAAAATCAGCGTCAAAGCTGACCGCCGCAAACATCGCCTCCATTGCGTCAGCCAAAATCGAAGGCCGTCTGAAACCGCCGCTCTTCAACTCGCCGGCACCCAAATACAAACCGTCGCCGACATTCATTTCCAACGCGATTTCAGCCAATACGCCTTCATTCACCAAAGCCGCGCGCATCCGCGACAACTCGCCTTCCGACAATTTCGGAAACGCGTCAAACAACATCCGCGCCACTGAATAGTTCAAAATCGAATCGCCGACAAATTCAAAACGCTCATTGTGTTTGGCATTGTAGCTGCGGTGAGTCAAAGCCTGCTGAAGCAGCTCCATATTGCGGAACTCATAGCCCAGACGCTTTTGAATCGCTCGATGCGCCTGCTGTTTGAGCAAATCAGGTTTCATTCCATACTTTCAAAAAAACAGCCGGAAAGCACGCCTCATCCGCAGTGAAACAAAATAAAAAGGCTACACCGGCAACTTTTTTATTTTGGCTCATTGTTTCTTGCGTCCCTCAAGCCGATAAACAATCAAAAGCCGTCATGTTCAAACCTGACGGCACTTGCCGACATTGTACCATCAAACCGACCCTGCACACATCCGTGCGGAAAAGCGGCGAATCGTGTAAAATCATGCCAAATCATCTCTTTGCCAACTCCATGAACAAATTTGCCCAAGCATTGGCCGCAGCGCTCGACCGCTGCATTGTTACCAACACCGTCGCCGAACAAGGCAAACCCGTCGGCTTCCTCTACCGCGAAGCCCCCGTATTTGAAAACGACAGCGGCTGGCGTATTTTCAGCGGCGACGAAACCGACGAATACACCGACAATCCCGACAACTTCAGCATTGTCAGCCTCTCCGCCATTACCGCAGACAATCCCGACATCGCGCCCCTGCTGACTCAGGCAGAAGGCAGCGCGTGGGAATTAAACGAAGACGGCGAGTTCCAAGCCGTTGCCGATTGGCAGCCGCAAGAATAATCCATCCCCATTTCGTTTCAGACGGCCTTCCCTATAACCAGGCCGTCTGAAACCGAGCCGAATCCCTATTTCACCAATATTGAAGGAATCATCATGAACATTATCGAACCCCGCCTCGACGGTACCAACTTGCGCATCGGCATCGTTCAGGCCCGCTTCACCAACGAAATCGGCAGCGAAATGGTCAAAGTTTGCTGCCGCACCTTAAAAGAATTGGGCGTAGCCGAAGACAACATCACGCTTGCCACCGTCCCCGGCGCGCTTGAAGTGCCTATCGCGCTGATGAACCTCGCTTCATCCGAACAATTCGATGCCCTGATTGCCATCGGCGTTGTCATTCGCGGCGAAACCTACCACTTTGAATTGGTATCCAATGAATCCGGCGCAGGCGTCAGCCGCGTTGCCCTTGATTACAACATCCCGATCGCCAACGCCATCCTGACGACCGAAAACGACGAACAGGCCGTCGCACGCATCGAAGAAAAAGCCTCCGATGCCGCCAAAGTTGCCGTAGAATGTGCCAACTTGGTCAACCATCTTTTGTCAGAACAATACGAAGACGACGAAGAATAAGTTCTCCCCGTATTGAATACCGCATATTTTCAGACGGCCTCCCAATCATGACATTGAGGCCGTCTGAATCATTCAATATTCAGCCGACAACCATCGGCACCCTCTTCACAAGGAATACCCATGAAAAGCCCACGCCGCCGCGCACGCGAGCTTGCCGTACAAGCCATTTATCAAGCAGGCATCAACAAAACAGCCGCTCCCGAAATCGCCAAAAACATCCGCGAACTGTCCCAAGCGCCCAATATGGATGAAGAGCTGTTCAACAAACTGTTTTTCGGCGCGCAAACCCATGCCGAAGAATACATGGAAAAAATCAGCCCCCTGCTCGACCGCGACGAGAAAGATCTCAGCCCTATCGAACGCGCCGTTTTGCTGGTTGCCTGCCATGAGCTGAGCACCATGCCTGAGACCCCCTATCCTGTCATCATCAACGAAGCCATTGAAGTCACCAAAACTTTCGGCGGCACCGACGGCCATAAATTCGTCAACGGCATCCTCGACCAACTGGCTTCACGCATCCGCCCTGACGAACCGCGCCGCAAAGGCTAAGATGGGCTTCACATCGGGCCGGGATTACCAATCTTTGCCCTGTATAAGCTAATGTGCTTATACAGCCAAACCATCCAAAAGGCCGTCTAAAATTCAGACGGCCTTTTATATTTCGATTTATTCCGATTTTGGTATTTCATAACCGGGGCAGTTTTGTTTATCACTGTTTGCCCAGATGATACCGCTGTCGTTGTAATAAACGGTACAAGTTTCATCGGCATTGGTTTCTCTATTGGGTACAGCCTTCAAAATATAACCTGAATCGGAAGGATCAGGCATAGAATCCGTACCTTCGGAAAAACTAATATTGAAATATTGATTCTGCTGCAAATTTTCGGTAGGAAACCCTACAAAAGTACTTTTTTGAGTATAGTAGCGTTCAAGTTGTTGGGCATTATGCAGCATCTGTGTGCGGACGGATGCGAGACGCGTTTGGCGGATGTAGTTTTGATAAGACGGATAGGCGATGGTAGCGAGAATGGCTGCAATCAAAACGACTATCAGCAGCTCGATAAGCGTGAAGCCTTGTTGGTGTTTCATTTTATTTGTGTCGTTAATAATTGGAATAAGACATGAATATTATAGTCGTTTTCTTGCGGCTTAAATGTTCAGATTCGGAGGGAGTTTGGGAATTTATGTAAACGAGGTACAAGTTCTGAAAAATATCTTCATCCTTTTATTTTTTATTTCAATAAGTTAAACTTCAATTTAAGTTGACCGTCTCTTGGTTGGTCTTGGTCTTTACAGTAAAATCCAGTTGTTTTTTTGTTTCTATCAATACATTGGTTGCTTGTCTGCGACGTTATTTTATTGAATTGGTTCCTTTTATATGTCTAAAGTTTTCAAGTGGGCGGCCGGTACGGCTGTTATCGTGGCTGCGGCTTTCGGCGGCTGGTCTTTGATGAAGCCTGAGCCTCAGTCTTCTTTTATTACGGAAGTGGTCAAACTCGGCGATATCCGTCAAACCGTATCGGCAACCGGCGAAATCTCGCCTTCCAATTTGGTATCCGTAGGCGCGGAAGCTTCAGGCCAGATTAAAAAACTGTATGTGAAACTGGGCCAACAAGTAAAAAAAGGCGATCTGATTGCAGAAATCGACTCAACCAATCAGCTCAACACCTTAAATACCGAAAAATCCAAACTAGAAACTTATCAGGCAAAATTGGTTTCTGCCGAAATCGCACTTTCCAGCGCGGAGAAAAAATATAAGCGCGAACTTGCCTTATGGAAAGAACAGGCCACTTCCAAAGAAGATTTGGAATCTGCACAAGACTCTTTAGCCGCAGCCAAAGCCAATGTCGCCGAACTGAAGGCCTCCATCAAACAATCCAAAATCTCCATCAATACAGCCGAATCCGAACTGGGCCACACGCGGATTACCGCCACCATGGACGGCACCGTAGTCGCCATTCCTGTTGAAGAAGGCCAATCCGTCAATGCGGCGCAATCTACGCCGACCATTATCCAACTGGCCAATCTGGAAACCATGTTAAACAAAATGCAGATTGCCGAAGGCGATATTACGAAAGTCAAAGCCGGTCAGGATATTTCGTTCACCATTTTGTCCGAACCGGACACGCCGATTAAAGCGAAATTGGACAGCGTCGACCCCGGCCTGACCACCATGTCTTTGGGCAGCTACACCAGCAGCACGGACACGACTTCCAATGCAATTTACTACTATGCCCGCGCCTTGGTGCCAAATTCCGACGGCAAACTTTCCATCGGCATGACCACTCAAAACACGATTGAAATCAACGGCGTGAAGAATGTTTTGCTGGTACCGACGCTGACTGTGAAAAAGCATAACGGCAAATCCTATGTCAGCATTTTGGGCGCAGACAATAAAGCGGTAGAACGCGAAGTGACCGTCGGTTTGAAAGACAGCATGAATACCGAAATCAAAAGCGGCTTGAAAGAAGGCGAAAAAGTGATCGTTTCTGAAATGAGCGCAGATGAAAAGAATAAGAGCAGTGAACGCGCGATGATGGGTGGCGGCCCTCCTCGCTGATTGATTAAGGTCGTCTGAAAGGTTTGGCTGTGTTTCAGACGGCCTTAGTTCCTGTATTTCTATTTTTCGCCCGGAAAGATTATGAGTTTAATCGAATGTAAGAATATCAACCGTTTTTTCGGTAGCGGTGAAAACCGTGTACACGTATTGAAAGATGTCAGCCTTTCTATTGAGAAAGGCGACTTTGTAGCGATTATCGGACAGTCCGGCTCAGGCAAATCGACGCTGATGAATATTTTGGGTTGTCTGGATACCGCCACTTCCGGCTCTTATCAAATCGACGGCATCGAAACATCGCAAATGCAGCCGGATGAGCTGGCGGCTTTGCGCCGTGAGCGTTTCGGCTTTATTTTCCAGCGTTACAACCTGTTAAGCTCGCTGACCGCCCGGGACAACGTCGCCCTGCCTGCCGTGTATATGGGCATGGACAGCAAAGAGCGTGCGGAACGTGCGGAAAAACTGTTGGGCGATTTGGGTTTGCAAAATAAAGAAGGCAACAAACCCAGCGAACTTTCCGGCGGTCAGCAACAGCGTGTTTCGATTGCCCGCGCGTTGATGAACGGCGGCGAAATCATCTTTGCCGACGAGCCGACCGGCGCATTGGATACCGCCAGCGGTAAAAACGTGATGGAAATCATCCACAAGCTGCACGAAGACGGGCATACCGTGATTATGGTTACCCACGATCCGGGCATTGCGGCAAACGCAAACCGCGTCATCGAAATCCGCGACGGTCAGATTATTTCGGATACGTCTAAAAATCCTGATATTCCGCCAAGCAAAGTGGAGAGGATTAAAGAAAAAGCTTCTTGGTCGTTTTATTACGATCAATTTATGGAAGCATTCAAAATGTCTGTGCAGGCAATTATGGCGCACAAAATGCGTTCGCTGCTGACCATGCTGGGGATTATCATCGGTATCGCTTCGGTGGTATCGGTAGTGGCATTGGGTAATGGCTCGCAACAAAAAATCTTGGAAGACATCAACTCGATGGGCACAAACACCATCAGCATCTTCCCCGGCCGTGGTTTTGGCGACCGCCGCAGCGGACGGATCAAGACACTGACGATTAATGACGCAAAAGCCATCAGCCAACAAAGTTACGTCGCCTCCGCCACCCCTCAAACCAACTCCAGCGGCACCTTAACCTACCGTAACACCGACCTGACCGCCTCGCTTTACGGCGTAGGCGAACAATATTTCGACGTGCGCGGTTTGAAATTGGAAGAAGGCCGTCTGTTTGATGATGACGATGTAAAAACCGATGACCAAGTCGTCGTCATCGACCAAAACACCAAAACCAAACTCTTCGGCGAAGGTGTCAATCCTTTAGGCAAAACCATCCTTTTCAAAAAACGCCCGTTAACCGTCATCGGCATTATGAAAAAGGATGACAACTCATTTGGCAATTCCGACTCGCTGATGCTTTGGTCGCCTTATACAACGGTCATGCACCAAATTACCGGCGAAAGCTATACCAACTCCATCGTTGTCAAAATCAAAGACGATGCCAACACACAGGTTGCCGAAAAAAGCCTGACCGAGCTGCTGAAAGCACGCCACGGTACAGAAGACTTCTTTATGAACAACAGCGACAGCATCAAAGAAATGGTGGAAAGCACAACCGGCACCATGACGCTGCTGATTTCTTCCATCGCGGTCATCTCTTTGGTGGTCGGCGGTATCGGCGTGATGAACATCATGCTGGTCTCCGTTACCGAGCGCACCAAAGAAATCGGCGTTCGCATGGCAATCGGCGCACGCCGCAACAATATTTTGCAACAGTTCCTGATTGAGGCCGTCTTAATCTGTATCATCGGCGGCCTGTCCGGCGTATTGCTGTCCGCAAGCATCAGCCTGGTGTTCAACTATTTTGTTACCGACTTCCCAATGAGCATTTCCATGACTTCCGTCATCGGCGCAGTCGTCTGCTCCACCGCCATCGGCGTCGCGTTCGGCTTTATGCCTGCCAACAAGGCTTCCAAGCTCAACCCGATTGATGCGCTGGCTCAGGATTGATTATGTTTCAGACGGCCTATTATTTTAGGGCCGTCTGAAATGCTGTTACCCGAAAGATTTTTTATGAAGACGAAACCTTTTTCCCAAGCAGCCTTATCATTGGCTGTTGCCCTTGCCCTAAGTGCGTGCGCCGCGCCTAAAGCCAATCCGAACCTGACGCTGGAAGCGACCGGCCAAGTCATGAGCGCGGCGGAAACTGCCGAACGCTACGATGTAAACGGCAACTGGTGGGAAATCTACCAAAGCCAGCAGCTCAATGCGCTGATGGAGCAGGCGCTGGCGAACAATGTCGATTTGAAACAGGCCGCCATCAGCGTCAACAAAGCTTTGTATCAAGCCAATATTTTGGGCGCGGATTTGGTGCCTTCGTTCAGCGGATCGTTGGGCGCGAACGCTTCTAAAAACCTGAAAACCGGCAGCCATGGCAATACCTTCAGCAGCCAGCTTGGTTTGAGCTACGAATTGGATTTGTGGCGCAAACTCAGTGCCACTGCCGATGCGCAGGTATGGGAATACCAAGCCACGCATGAAGACATGGCCAATACACGCCTGACTTTGATTAATAATGTCGCCGATGCGTATTTCAATATCTCCTACCTGAACGAAGCCATCGAGTTGGCGAAAAAATCGCTGAAGCAATACCAGGAAATCAACCGCATTGCGAATGCCAAGTTCCACTACGGCCGAGCCGACTCAAGCCAGCCGACCCAAGCCAAACAGTCATTGCTGAGCGCAGAAAACAGCCTGTTGTCTTTGCAAAACAATTTGGATACGCAAAAACAGGTTTTGCGTAATTTATTGAATTTAAGGCCGTCTGAAAACATGGCCGCCGATCCGGCACAATTCCGCCTGCTGCCGGTCAAAGGCGTGAACTTGGACGTACCGATTACCGTTTTAGCCAACCGCCCCGACCTGCGCGCCGCCGAATACCGCCTGCAGGCGTCGCAGCAATCGGTCAACGCGCAAAAACGCAGTTGGTATCCGTCGATTACTTTGGGCGCAAGTTTGAGTACGTCTTCCGATAAAGCGAAAAGCACGTTCAATATCCCTATGTTAGGCGGATCGGCCACCATCAATCTGCCTTTCCTTAATTGGCAGATCATGAAATGGAAAGACAAAACCGTACAAGCGGAGATGGACAGTGCCAAGCTGAATTTTGAAAAAGCCCTGACTACCGCGCTCAACGAGGTCAACACCAATTACCTTGCCTACAAAAACGCGCAGGCCAGCCTTGCCAATCAAGAACAGCGTTATCAGTTGGACAAGAAAAACAGCCATTACTATCAAGTACGCTACCAACACGGTAAAAACGAGCTGAAAGACTGGCTGGAGGCTTTGAATTCGGAATACAGCTCGGCGCAAAACCTACTGAACCAACGCTATGAAGCCTTGAAATACGAAAATATGGTGTATAAAGCCATGGCTGGACGTTATACGCCGAAATAGCATTTTCAGACGGCCTTTGGTTAATTTCCGTCAAAGGCCGTCTGAAACCATTCAAGCAACTGAATTTTCATATATAATCGCGCGTTTATTTGATTTTATCCGGACAACATTATGGCCTTCGCCTCTCTCTTTACGCTTTTGGACGACATTACCGCCGTTTTGGACGACGTAGCGATGATGACCAAAGTCGCCGCAAAAAAAACCGCCGGCGTGGTCGGTGACGATTTGGCGCTCAACGCCAATCAGGTAACCGGCGTATCCGCCGAGCGCGAATTGCCGATTATTTGGGCGGTGGCAAAAGGCTCTCTGGTCAATAAGCTGATTCTGGTGCCGCTTGCACTGTTGCTTTCCGCTTTCCTGCCAGCGCTGATTACGCCCTTGTTGATGATCGGCGGTGTTTATTTGTGTTTTGAAGGCGTGGAAAAACTGTTGCACAAATTCTTGCACCGCAATGAACACGAAGACGGACACGATGCCGAGCCTGAAGTCACAGACGAAAAAACAAAAGTGAAAGGCGCGGTCCGCACAGATTTCATCCTCTCCGCCGAAATTATTATTATCGCGCTGGGCGTTGTTGAAAAATATGACCTGATGACGCGTTCTTTGGTTATGGCCGCCATCGGTGTCGGCATGACGGCATTGGTCTATGGTTTGGTCGGCATTATCGTCAAACTTGACGACCTCGGCATGATGTTGATGCGCCAAAAAAGCGTTGCTGTGCAAGGTATCGGACGCAGTTTGATTTCATTTATGCCTTGGTTTATGCGTGGCTTGAGCATTGTCGGCACGCTGGCGATGTTCTTGGTTGGCGGCGGACTGATCACCCACAACCTTGGCTTTTTGCACGATTTCCTCCACGCACAGCATTGGGACAGCGGCATGATGGAACATATCGCCAACTTGGTGGTCGGAGTAGCCGCCGGTGCATTGGCTTGCGCAATCGTCCTGCCTGCAATGAAATTGTTTCAAAAAGACTGATTTTGTTTCCCTGCCGTCTGAAAACTTTTCAGACGGCCTCAATACCATTTAAAGCATGAATATTTTCCGTAAACTCGAACAATATTGGCAACATCCGCTGCTTTACTGGCCGCTGGTCATCTTGATTGCCGCCGCGACACCGTTCACTTTCGCCCCGTATTATCATTTCTGGCTGATGCCGCTGTTGTTTGGCGCGCTGATACGCCTGATTGAATTGCGTCCACGCTTTGCCGTCATGACTGCCTATCTGTTCGGATTAATCGGTTATACGGCGCAGTTTTATTGGATACACACTGCCTTGCATGATGTTTCGGGTTTGCCGGATTCATACGCCATCCCCCTCACCTTCCTGCTGCCGGCATTTCTTGCGCTTTATCCGGCCATCTGTTTTTGGGTGTGGAGAAAATGCAACCTGTCGCGCTGGGCCAAAACCGGCCTCCTGCTGCCGATTTTGTGGACGCTGGCAGAATTTGCCCGCGAACGTTTCCTGACTGGATTCGGCTGGGGTGCAATCGGCTATTCCCAAATCATCAAAGACAGCCCGTTGGCAGGCTTCGCGCCTTTGGGCGGCATTCATATGGTCACGCTGGCAACCGCTTTTCTCAGCGCATGGCTGGTGTTGCTGATTGACAACCACGGCCGTCTGAAACACCGCCTCCTGCCCTTATTCCTTATCGTTGCACTCTGCTCCGTCGGCTACATTTCCCAACAAACCGAATACACCCGCCCTGACGGCAGCACCAGCACGGTTGCCCTGATTCAAGGCAATATCGAGCAAAATCTGAAATGGAAAGAAGAGCAAATCATCCCAACCATTCAGAAATACTACGAACAAATCAGCAAAACCAGTGCTGACATCGTCATCCTGCCCGAGACCGCCCTGCCACTGATGCGCCAAGACCTGCCCGAAGGCATCTTGGAACAATTCGCCGAGCAAGCGCAAAGCAACGGCAGCGCGTTGGCCATCGGTATCAGCCAATATACGCCCGACGGCAACGGCTACGAAAATGCAGTCATCAATTTGAGCGACTATCACAACAGCACTTCCGATACCATCCCCTACTACGCCAAGAACCACCTCGTTCCATTTGGCGAATACAAGCCCTTGCCCACCATTACCGAGCGCCTCTATAAAATGATGGATATGCCTTTGGCCGACTTTCAAAAAGGCGGCGACAACCAAGCGCCTTTGGTGATGAAAGATCAAAAAGTCGCCTTCAATATCTGCTATGAAGACGGTTTCGGCGACGAACTCATTGCAACGGCGAAACGCTCCACCTTGCTTGCCAACATCAGCAATATGGCGTGGTATGGCAAGTCCAATGCCATGTACCAGCAGCTTCAACAGTCCCAAGCGCGTGCAATGGAACTGGGCCGCTACATGGTTCGCGCCACCAATACCGGCGCGACCGCCATTATTTCCCCTAAAGGTACGATTGTTGCCGAAGCCCAACCGGATACAGAAACCGTCCTCGAAGGCCACGTTAAAGGCTATATCGGCGAAACGCCTTATATGAAAGCAGGCGGCTCAACATGGCTTATCAGCATTTTGGCCGTTATCGGCGTATTCCTTATCCTGATTGGCCGGAAAAAACCAGAATAAAAAATTTTTAAGACCTTGTTATACAAGGTCTTTTTTATCACCAAAACTATTTACATACAGAAATGTTTGTAATATACTTAGCCAAAACCTAGCAAATCACTCAAATTTTCTAAGACAATCAACCCTTGCGATTCAAGCAGTAAAAACTATTGGATCTATCGTTAATTTACAGAAAAAATCCAACCCATAACAAAACAAACCACAGGCAGTGTTATACTGCTTGTCACACAATAAACAAAAAGCCGTTTTCAGACGGCCCAATCAAGGAGAGTATCCTTTATGAATAAAGCTTTTGCATTACCCGTTATCCACAGCGGCAACGGTAGCCTCGAGCAATACATTCATACTGTCAACAGCATTCCCATGCTGACTGCCGAAGAAGAAACACAACTGGCCGAACGTCAACAAAAAGGCGATCTCAACGCCGCCAAACAGCTTATTCTGTCTCATCTTCGCGTCGTCGTATCCATTGCACGCGGTTACGACGGCTACGGCCTCAACCAAGCCGACCTGATTCAAGAAGGTAATATCGGCCTGATGAAAGCCGTCAAACGCTACGAACCGAGCCGCGGCGCGCGCCTGTTTTCGTTTGCCGTGCATTGGATTAAAGCCGAAATCCATGAATTCATTTTGCGCAACTGGCGTTTGGTCCGCGTTGCCACAACCAAACCGCAACGCAAACTGTTCTTCAATCTGCGCAGCATGCGTAAAAACCTGAATGCCTTGTCTCCAAAAGAAGCGCAAGAAATCGCCGACGATTTGGGCGTCAAATTGTCCGAAGTCTTGGAAATGGAACAACGCATGACCGGTCACGATATCGGCATCATGGCAGAAAACAACGATGACGAAGACAACTTCGCCCCTATCGACTGGTTGGCCGATCACGATGCAGAGCCTAGCCGCCAGTTGTCCAAACAAGCCCACTACGCCCTGCAAACCGAAGGTCTGCAAAACGCCTTGGCACAACTGGACGACCGCAGCCGCCGTATCGTTGAAAGCCGCTGGTTGCAAGACGATGGCGGTTTGACCCTGCACGAATTGGCTGCCGAATACGGCGTATCTGCCGAACGCATCCGCCAAATCGAAGCCAAAGCTATGCAAAAACTGCGCGGTTTCTTGGCAGAAGAAGCTGAAGCCGTTTAAGCCTTTCTTGATAAAAGGCCGTCTGAATCTTTTCAGACGGCCTTTTCGATGGCAAACCTCATTGCATCTTCTCCCCCAACACATTCATTTTAAAGCCCACTTAAGCTATAATACCCACCACACACACTACCCAGTCATACCATAACCATGCAACTTACCGTCGTCGGACTCAATCACCAAACCGCGCCCTTGAGCATACGCGAAAAACTGGCATTTGCAGCTGCAAATCTGCCGGATGCCGTGTCCAACCTCGCGCGTAGTGAGGCGGCGGAAGAAGCAGTCATTCTTTCTACCTGCAACCGCACCGAGCTTTACTGCGTCGGCGAAACCGAAAAAATCATCGACTGGTTGGCACAATATCACGACCTGCCTGCCGAAGAAATCCGCCCTTACCTCTATACCTTAGATAATAATGAAACCGTCCGCCACGCCTTCCGCGTCGCCTGCGGTTTAGATTCCATGGTCTTGGGCGAACCGCAAATTCTCGGTCAAATCAAAGATGCCGTCCGCGTTGCGCAAGAACAGGAAAGCATCAACACCCACTTAAACGCCCTGTTTCAAAAAACCTTTGCCGTTGCCAAAGAAGTGCGTACCGACACTGCTGTCGGCGAAAACTCCGTCTCCATGGCTTCTGCATCGGTCAAAATGGCAGAGCAAATCTTCCCTTCCATTTCTGATCTGAACGTCCTTTTTATCGGCGCAGGCGAAATGATTGAGCTGGTGGCTACTTATTTTGCCGCCAAAAATCCCAAGCTCATTACCGTTGCCAACCGCACACACCAGCGCGCGCAGGAATTGTGCGACAAACTCGGTGTCAACGCCGAAGCTTGCCTGCTGAACGAATTGCCCGATATTCTTCACGATTACGACGTGGTTGTTTCTTCCACTGCCAGCCAACTCCCACTCGTCGGCAAAGGCATGGTCGAACGCGCATTGAAAAAACGCCACAACATGCCTGTTTTCCTGCTGGATTTGGCTGTTCCGCGCGATATCGAAGCCGAAGTCGGCGAATTGGAAGACGCATATCTCTATACCGTAGACGACATGATGGACATTGTCCAAAGCGGTAAAGATGCGCGCAAAAAAGCAGCGGCGGCGGCTGAAAGCATGGTGGAAGAAAAAGTCAGCGAATTTATCCGCCTACAGAAAAACCGCCAAAGCGTTCCGCTTATCCGCGCCTTGCGCGACGAAGGTGAACGTGCACGCCGCCAAGTATTGGAAAATGCCATGAAGCAACTGGCAAAAGGCGTATCCGCCGAGGATGTCCTCGAACGCCTCTCCATTCAGTTGACCAACAAACTGCTCCACTCTCCGACACGCACGCTCAATAAAGCTGGCTCGGACAACAGCGAATTAATCGATGCCGTGGCACAGATCTACCATTTGGATCAACACGACTGACCACAATTTAAAGGCCGTCTGAAAAAAGCGAACCGACCGACAGGTCATATTCAAAAGTTTTCAGACGGCCTTAAAACAATAAAATCCCAATTATCATTTTTTCATTTAAAATGAAATGCTTGAAAAAAAACCGTTAAAGTGTAAAAATCCTACCTTATACATTTAAACAGCATTCAAACAATAAAACTGCCTGCCGATTCAAACGCATGCCGACAATACGATAGGCACCGGCAAAAGGAACTTTCGTGCATATTAAAACAAACACATATCTGGCCCTTGCTGTCCTCTCAGCTTCCCTTCTTTCAGGTTGCGACAAAGTCAGCACCTTTTTCGACAAAGACGAAAACAAAGAACTCGTTCAACGTATTGAAACCAATACCGATGACGGAAAAGTCGGTATGTTGTTGCCCGACTTCGCCCAACTGGTGCAAAACGAAGGACAGGCCGTCGTCAATATTCAAGCGACACCGGCAAAACGCTCTGCGACACCGGATGACGACCACAGCATGGACCTGAGCCAATTTCCCGACAACGATCCGTTTTACGAGTTCTTCAAACGCCTTGTTCCCAATATGCCAGACATGCCGCAAGAAGATACCGAAAGCGACGATCTGAATTTCGGCTCCGGCTTCATCATCAGCAAAGACGGCTATATCCTGACCAATACCCACGTGGTTGCTGGCATGGGCAATATCAAAGTCCTGCTCAACGACAAACGCGAATACACGGCCAAACTGGTCGGCTCAGACGCCCAATCCGACGTTGCCCTCTTAAAAATTGAGCCGCAAGAAGACTTGCCGGTTGTCAAAATCGGCAATCCGAAAGATTTGAAACCGGGCGAATGGGTAGCCGCCATCGGCGCACCTTTCGGCTTTGACAACAGCGTAACTTCAGGCATCGTCTCCGCTAAAGGCCGCAGCCTGCCGAATGAAAACTACACGCCGTTCATCCAAACCGACGTTGCCATCAACCCCGGCAACTCAGGCGGCCCGTTATTCAACCTCCGCGGCCAAGTAGTCGGCATCAACTCGCAAATTTACAGCCGAAGCGGCGGTTTCATGGGCATTTCGTTTGCCATTCCGATTGATGTTGCCATGAATGTGGCCGATCAATTAAAAGCCAACGGCAAAGTCCAACGCGGTCAATTAGGCGTGGTTATCCAAGAAGTTTCTTACGATTTGGCCAAATCTTTCGGTTTGGACAAAGCAAGCGGCGCGCTGATTGCCAAAATCATGCCGAACAGCGCAGCGCAACAAGCCGGGTTGCAAGTCGGCGATATTGTCCGCAGCGTAAACGGAGAAGAAGTCCGTGCCTCCAGCGACTTGCCGGTCATGGTCGGCTCGATGATGCCGGGCAAAGAAGTGACTTTGAGCATTTGGCGCGGCGGCAAACAAACCGATGTCAAAGTCAAACTTGGCAGCGCAGCCGAACAAACGGAAACTTCTGCAAAAGAAGCCGAACACCCGCAACACGAAGGCGGCCATGACGGATTTACCGTTGAAAATGCAGGCCTAACTTTGCAGGTTGAAAACGCAGACGGCAAACAACGCTTAATCGTTCTGCGCGTTAGCGGTGCGGCCGAACGTGCCGGCCTCAAACGCGGCGACGAAATTATTGCCGTCAGCCAAATCAGCGTCAATGACGAATCCACTTTCCGTAGCGCATTGGAAAGCGCAGGCAAAAACGTACCGCTTTTGGTACAACGCGAAGGCAATACTTTGTTCCTCGCGCTAAATCTGCAATAGCAAGATTTTCAGACGGCATGATGATGCGTTAAATGATAAAATACCCATCTGTCAGAGGCGGTGGGTATTTTGTTATCCGTCTTCCAGTTTAGGCCGTCTGAAAATATTTCACCGCTTATATACAATATAATTATGCAACTTATTAATTATTCGAATTCTATTTTATCCATTATTCCTGCAGCCATCGCGCTTGCCCTGGCCATTGCCACGCGTCGTGTATTGCTGTCCTTGGGTGTCGGCATTATCGTCGGCTCATTCCTGCTGGTAGGCGGTAATCCGCTTGATGCCTTGGTTCACTTGAAAGACATGGCCGTCAGCCTGACTTGGGCGGACGGCGATTGGTCTTTGGGCAAACCCAAAATCCTGCTCTTCTTAGTGCTTTTGGGGATTTTCACTTCCCTGCTGACGCATTCAGGCAGTAACCAAGCATTTGCCGATTGGGCAAAACAGCACATCAAAGGCCGCCGTGGTGCGAAGCTGCTGACTGCCTGCCTGGTATTCGTTACCTTTATTGACGACTATTTCCACAGCCTTGCCGTCGGCGCGATTGCCCGCCCTGTAACCGACAAATTCAAAGTTTCCCGCGCCAAACTGGCTTATATCCTTGACTCCACTGCCGCGCCGATGTGCGTTTTGATGCCTGTATCCAGCTGGGGGGCATCGATTATTGCTACTTTGGCAGGCCTTTTGGTGACTTACAACATCACAGACTACACACCAATGGGCGCATTCGTGGCCATGAGCCTGATGAATTACTACGCCGTCTTCGCATTGATTATGGTGTTTGTCGTGGCCTGGTTCTCCTTCGACATCGGCTCCATGGCCCGTTTGGAACGCGCCGCTTTGAATGAAATTCATGATGAAACCGTTGAAACAGGCCATCCCAACGGTCGCGTATTCGCTCTGATTGTGCCGGTTTTGGTACTGATCGTCGCCACTGTTTCCGCCATGATTTACACTGGCGCACAAGCTTCTGAAACCTTCTCTTTGCTCAGCGCATTTGAAAATACCGATGTAAACACTTCCCTCGTATTCGGCGGCACCTGCGGCGTATTGGCCGTCATCCTCTGCACCATCGGCACCATCAAAACCGGCGATTACCCTAAAGCCATTTGGCAGGGCATCATCTCTATGCGCGGTGCCATTACCATCTTAATTTTGGCATGGATCATCAGCACCGTTGTCAGCG
Source organism: Neisseria sp. P0021.S007 (assembly GCF_051956855.1). NCBI lineage: Bacteria > Pseudomonadati > Pseudomonadota > Betaproteobacteria > Neisseriales > Neisseriaceae > Neisseria > Neisseria sp. P0021.S007. The sequence goes on along the minus strand of NZ_JBQCXA010000004.1, from coordinate 152,656 downwards.
AGATGCACACCGGCGAATACCTCTCCACTTTGGTGGCAGGCAATATCCACGCAGGCTTCCTACCCGTGATTTTGTTTATGCTCGCAGGCGTGATGGCCTTCGCTACCGGCACAAGCTGGGGCACATTCGGCATCATGTTGCCGATTGCCGCCGCCATGGCCGTCAAAGTCGAACCTTCGCTGATTATCCCTTGCATGTCTGCCGTAATGGCCGGTGCCGTATTTGGCGACCACTGCTCGCCAATTTCCGATACCACTATCCTCTCTTCTACCGGCGCACACTGTAACCACATCGACCACGTTACCTCGCAATTCCCTTATGCGCTGACCGTAGCCGCATCTGCTGCCACAGGCTACCTCGCACTGGGCATGACCGGCTCTGCGCCTTTAGGTTTTGTGGTAACCGGCATCGTGATGGTTGTGTTGGTTTTCATCTTAAAAGACAAGAAAAAAGCAACTGCCTAATTCAAAACCAATATTCAGACGGCCTGAGATATTCTTACACTCTCAGGCCGTCTGAACATAACGATTATCCAATAGATACATTATTCAGGACAAAACAATGAATACGCCTCATCTTCCACGCGGCCCAGTCATGGCCGACGTCGCTGCCTATCATCTGACCGAAGAAGAAAAACAACGCCTGCTCGACCCTGCCGTCGGTGGCGTTATTTTGTTCCGCCGCAACTTTGAAAACGTTTCCCAGCTCAAAGCTTTGGTTCAAGAAATCAAAGCCGTCCGTACACCTGAACTTATCATCGCCGTCGACCACGAAGGCGGACGGGTTCAACGTTTTATTGACGGCTTCACCCGCCTGCCTGCCATGAATGTATTGGGCGAAATTTGGGATAACGAAGGCCAAGAAGCCGCCTGTACCCAAGCAGAACAAGTCGGCTGGGTTTTGGCAACCGAACTCTCCGCCTGCGGTATCGACCTATCCTTTACGCCTGTATTGGATTTGGACTGGGGTCAATGCGCCGTCATCGGCAACCGCAGTTTCCACCGCGACGCCAACATCGTTACCCAGCTTGCCCTTGCCCTGCAAAAAGGTCTGAACAAAGGCGGCATGAAATCTTGCGGCAAACACTTCCCCGGCCACGGCTTTGTCGAAGGCGACAGCCATCACGTCCTGCCTTGCGACGAACGCAGCCGAGAAGAGCTAGAAGCCGCAGACCTTATCCCCTTCCGAGCATTGAGCCAAGCAGGCATGGCCGCAGTCATGCCTGCCCACGTCGTATACCCGCAAACCGACAGCCAACCTGCCGGCTTCTCCGAAAAATGGCTGAAACAAATCCTGCGCCAAGAAATCGGATTTAACGGCGTTATCTTTTCAGACGACCTGACCATGGAAGGCGCATGCGGTGTCGGCGGTATTAAAGAACGCGCCCGCCTTTCTTTTGAAGCAGGCTGCGATATTGTACTGGTGTGCAACCGTCCCGATTTGGTAGATGAATTGCGAGACGGTTTCCACGCACCGGCAAACGCCGACTTGGCAGCGCGTTGGCAATACATGGCCAACACATTGACCGTACAAGAAGCCGCCGACATCATGGCAACCGAAGCATTCCAAGCCGCCCAACAAGCAACTGCCAAACTGGCAACGCCAAAAGACATCGCTGGCGGTGTCAAAGTCGGTGAAGCATTCTGATTCAAGGCCGTCTGAAACATTGACAGCAAATAAAAAAAGGAAGACTTGAAAAAGTCTTCCTTTTTTTGATTTAAAGCGATTAGCGGTGTTGCGGATTGTAACGGTTTTCCAATCGCAGGAATACCCAACCCAAAAAGCTTGTCAGCACCAAATAAATCAGCGCAATTGTATAAAGCGGCTCTTCATAGACAGAATAGCGGCCGGTAATCGTGCTTTGTACATAAGCCAACTCTGCCACGCCAATGACGGAAAGCAATGAGCTGTCTTTCAACAACGTAATAAACTCACTGGCCAATGGCGGCAACATACGGCGCAAAGCTTGCGGCAAAATCACATAACGCATCGCCTGAGTATAGGTCAGCCCCAAAGAACGCGCAGCTTCCATTTGGCCTTTATCAATCGATTGAATACCGGCACGGAAAATTTCACAAATATACGCACCCGAGTTCGCAACCAAAGCCAAAGAACCGGCAATCAGCGCACCATAAGAACGGCGCAGATCAACAGCTGCTTCGCCGCTAATCAGCACACCGTCGGCCGGGTGAACGAAAAATGGGAACCAAACATAAGCCCAAATCACAATTTGTACAAACAATGGCGTACCGCGGAACAGCGTAACATACCAAAAAGAAATCTTACGCAACACCCAAGCCAAGGCACGCATCGGCACACCGGCTTTTTCCGGATTGATCAAACGCGCCAATGCCAACAGCAAACCCAAAACCGAGCCACCTGCCGTTGCAACCACCGTCAGTCCCAGCGTTGTCAACACGCCGTATAAAAACATCCAGCGGTATTCATAAATAATGTCAAAACGAAAATCCATAAACCTTCCGTCGGTCAAAATCGGTAACTAATCCGAATATTTTTTAAAATGAAGCTTGATATTTTACAAGAAAATACATTGCTTGAACGGTTTTTTGTTAAATTATTCCGCCCAACCCTGCTTTTTTTACATTTCTAATAAATTAAAGCCCCTTTTCACCTTTGCCCATATAGGACATTTTCCGTATAAAAAACAAAGCGCAAACCCGACACAAAATTGACCGAAACACAAAAACAGCGGATAATCCGCCCATTCTTCAAACATCTTTCAGACGGCCTTCCCTCTTTCCTTAAGGGCCGTCTGAAAACATTTTAAAAAGCATAAAACATGAAAGTACCCGAACTCTTATTGCCTGCAGGCGGCCTCGAACGCATGCGCGCCGCCTACGATTACGGCGCAGATGCCGTTTACGCCGGCAGCCCGCGTTACTCCCTGCGCGCCCGCAACAACGAATTTGCCAAACTCGACGTCCTCGAGCAAGGCATTAAAGAAGCGCACGAGCGCAACAAAAAATTCTTCCTGACCGTCAATACGCTGCCGCACAACTCCAAACTCAAAACCTTTGTTTCCGATATGGAGCCCTTGATTGCCATGAAACCCGACGCGTTGATTATGGCGGATCCGGGTTTGATTATGACTGTGCGCGAAAAATGGCCGGAAATGCCGATTCACCTGTCCGTACAGGCAAACACCACCAACTACTGGGGCGTGAAATTCTGGCAAAACATCGGCGTTGAGCGCATTATTCTGTCGCGCGAATTGAGCATGGAAGAAATCGCCGAAATCCGCCAAGAATGCCCCGACATCGAACTCGAAGTCTTCATTCACGGCGCATTGTGTATCGCCTACTCCGGCCGCTGCCTGCTCTCCGGCTATTTCAACCATCGCGACCCCAACCAAGGCACCTGCACCAACTCCTGCCGTTGGGACTACAAGGTTCACAACGCCACTGAAAGCGATGCAGGCGACGCCCAACTTCTGCAAGGTTTCAACTTTGAAAAAGCTCAAGAAGAAGCCAACCAAAACTTTGAAGGCATCAATGGTCAAAAACGCCATCCCTACGCCGACAAAGTTTTCCTGATTGAAGAGTCCAACCGCCCGGGCGAAATGATGCCGATTATGGAAGATGAACACGGCACCTACATCATGAACTCCAAAGACCTTCGCGGCATTGAAGTGGTTGAGAAACTGGCAAAAATTGGTGTGGACAGCCTCAAAGTCGAAGGCCGTACCAAATCGCTCTATTATGTTGCACGCGTGGCCCAGTCCTACCGCAAAGCGATTGACGATGCCGTTGCAGGCCGTCCGTTTGATTACAGCCTGTTGAGCGAACTCGAAGGCCTCGCCAACCGTGGCTACACCAGCGGCTTCCTCGAACGCCACCAAACTCAAGACTACCAAAACTACCTCAGCGGCCATTCCACCGCCAAACAAAGCCAATACGTCGGCCACGTTACCGAAATTGATGAAAACGGCTGGGCGACAATCGAAGTTAAAAACCGCTTCGCTGTCGGCGATTCACTCGAAATCATCCACCCGAGCGGCAACCAAACCATCAAATTGGAACAAATGACCCGCAAAGGCCAGCCTGTCGATGTTGCCCCAGGCAACGGCATTCAGGTCAAAATCCCGAATATGCAAGGCAAAGAAAAAGCTTTGGTTGCGCGGATTATGAATCCTTAAGCATCAAAAAATAAAGGCCGTCTGAAAGTTTCAGACGGCCTTTTAAATGATCTATGCTGTTTTAAGCCTATTCTTGCAATACGGCAGCAATCAATTCTTCCGCACCATCATCTGCCAGTTTTTTGGCGACTGCACGACCCAAGGCATCGGCGTATTCGGCAGGGGCTTGCGCATCCGCCTGCAAAATTACCGAACCGTCAGGATGACCGACCAAGCCGCGCAAGGTCAGCAAGCCGTTTTCTTCAGTGCAATATGCGGCCAGCGGCACTTGGCAACTTCCACCCAAAGCGCGCGCCAACGCACGTTCGGCCGTAACGCAGGCGTGTGTGGTATCGTGGTTCAAAGGCTTTAAGACTTCGTACAAATCTTCGCGATGCGCTGCAATTTCAATACCCAATGCGCCTTGTCCGGCGGCAGGCAGACTGTCGGATTCCGACAAAATCATGCGGATGCGTTCGTCCAATTCCAGACGCTGCAAACCGGCGGCAGCCAAAATAATCGCGTCGTATTCGCCGTTATCGAGTTTGGACAAACGGGTTTGCACATTGCCGCGCAAAGGTTTGATAACCAAATGCGGATAGCGCACGCGCAACTGGGCTTCGCGGCGCAGGCTGGATGTGCCGACGACAGCGCCTTTGGGCATTTCTTCCAAACGCGCGTATTGGTTGGACACAAATGCGTCAAACGGATTGGCGCGTTCGCCGATGGCCGCAAGCGTAAAACCTTCAGGTAAATCCATCGGCACGTCTTTAATCGAATGCACGGCCAAGTCGGCCCGGCCGTCATACAAAGCCTGCTCCAACTCTTTGACAAACAAGCCTTTACCGCCGACTTTTGACAAAGTTCTGTCCAAAATCTGGTCGCCGCGCGTGGTCATGCCCAAAATCTCGACTTCGCAATCGGGATACAGGGCTTTCAGACGGCCTTGGATGTGTTTTGCCTGCCACATGGCAAGCAGGCTTTCGCGACTGGCGATAACGAGTTTTTTCGGGTTCATAATGGTTGCCTGAAAGATGGAAAACGGCATGAAGTCTATCATATTTTGGGCGTTTTTTCAGACGGCATGGGGGTGAATATGTTATATTTACGCCTAAAAACCAAATTTTCCGGACAACATGAAACGCGCCAAGAAATATCCTTTTTTATCCTTACAGCGGCAACGTTTTCATCTGAGCTTTGAAAACGCTTCTTCCGCCGCCAACCTTCCGTCAGAGAACGACTTCTACCGCTGGGCGTGGTCGGCCTTGAAAAATGAATACCGCCGCGCAGACATCAGCCTGATTCTTCTGGACGAAGAAGAAGCCCGCGCCTACAACCGCGACTACCGCGGCAAGGATTACGCCACCAATGTATTGAGTTTCGCGCTCAACGAAGGCGAAATCCTGCCCGACCAGTTTTCAGACGGCTTGTATGGCGATTTGGTAATTTGTCCGCAAGTGGTTTTGAAAGAGGCCGCCGAACAAGGCAAAACACCTGAGCAGCATTTTGCCCACCTGACCATACACGGTACTTTACACCTGATGGGCTACGACCACATCGAAGACAATGAAGCCGAAATAATGGAAGCCGAAGAAATCCGCCTGATGCTGGCGGCAGGCTTCCCCAACCCCTACCAAGAGGACGAATATTAAAATGGACGGTACGCAGTCGAAACCCAAGTTTTTCGAACGCCTAATCTCCCGACTTGCCGGCGAGCCTGATTCCGCCGAAGACGTATTGACCCTGCTGCGCCAAGCGCACGAGCAGGAAGTTTTTGATGCCGACACACTGACCCGGCTGGAAAAAGTATTGGACTTTGCCGAGCTGGAAGTGCGCGATGCCATGATTACGCGCAGCCGCATGAACGTATTGAAAGAAAACGACAGCATCGAGCGCATCACGGCCTACATCATCGAAACCGCCCATTCGCGTTTCCCCGTCATCGGCGAAGACAAAGACGAAGTTTTGGGCATTTTGCACGCCAAAGACCTGCTCAAATATATGTTCAACCCCGAGCAGTTCCACCTGAAATCCGTCTTGCGCCCTGCCGTTTTCGTCCCCGAAGGCAAATCACTGGCCTCCCTTTTAAAAGAATTCCGCGAACAACGCAACCACATGGCGATTGTCATTGACGAATACGGCGGTACATCCGGCCTGGTAACCTTTGAAGACATCATCGAGCAAATCGTCGGCGACATCGAAGACGAATTTGATGAAGACGACAGCGCCGACAATATCCACGCCGTTTCTTCCGAACGCTGGCGCATCCACGCTGCCACCGAAATCAAAGACATCAACACCTTCTTCGGTACGGAATACAGCAGCGAAGAAGCCGATACCATCGGTGGCCTGGTCATTCAAGAATTGGGACACCTGCCCGTACGCGGCGAAAAAGTCATCATCGGCAGCCTGCAATTTACCGTCGCACGCGCCGACAACCGCCGTCTGCACACCCTGATGGCCACACGAATTAAAGAAAACACGGATAAACCATGATTATTCTGGATCACGTCTCCAAACACTATCAAACACGCGACAACAAAGACTTTGTCGCCGTCGAGCCGACCAGCCTCGAAATCAAACAGGGTGAAATCTTTGGCTTGATGGGCTATTCCGGCGCAGGCAAATCCACCCTGCTGCGCCTGATTAACTTATTGGAACGTCCGGATACAGGTACCGTCAGCGTGTGCGGCCAAGAGCTGACCGCACTCAACGCCACGCAACTGCGCCACGCCCGACAAAACATCGGCATGGTATTCCAACAGTTCAACCTATTGAGCAACCGTACCGTTGCCGAAAACGTCGCCTTCCCTTTAGAAATTGCCAAATGGCCGTCTAAAAAAATCCAAGCGCGTGTTGAAGAATGTTTGGAAATTGTCGACTTGCAAGACCGTGCCAACCATTACCCGTCCCAACTTTCCGGCGGTCAAAAACAACGTGTCGGCATTGCCCGTGCGCTGGCGCCGCAACCTCAAGTCATCCTCGCCGACGAACCCACTTCCGCCCTCGACCCCGCCACTACGCGCAGCGTTTTGAAATGTTTGGAAGACATCAACCGACGTTTCAACGTAACCATCGTCATCGTTACCCACGAAATGAGCGTTATCCGCCGCCTGTGCGACCGTGCCGCCCTCTTGGATAAAGGCCGTCTGCTGGAAATCGTTGAAGTACACGGCAACCAAATCCATGCCCAATCCAAAATCGGGCAAGAGCTGATTCGAGAGGACTAATATGGCAGATTTAACATTTGAAAGTGCTGTTGAGACCATCGTCAGCATGAAGGGCGAAATTATCCAAGCCTTGGGCGAAACCTTTATTATGGTCGGCCTATCGACTACTTTCGCCGTTATCTTCGGTACGATTTTGGGCGTATTGCTGTTTGTGACGTCAAGCCATCAGTTGCACTACAACAAACAGCTGAATTTGTTTTTGGACAACCTGGTCAACCTGATGCGCGCATTCCCTTTCGTCATCCTGATGATTGCCATGATTCCTGTTACACGCGCCATCATCGGCACGACCATCGGCCCGGTTGCCGCCTCATTGGTATTGAGCGTATCCGGCCTATTCTACTTCGCCCGTCTGGTTGAGCAAAACCTGCGCGAAGTACCCAGAGGCGTAATTGAAGCGGCCTCCGCAATGGGTGCCTCACCCATGAGCATCATCTGCAAAGTGCTTTTGAATGAAGCGCGCGCAGGTATGGTTTCCAGCATTACCGTACTGGCTATTGGCCTTTTGTCGTACAGCGCGGCGGCAGGTATGATTGGCGGCGGCGGTTTGGGCGACCTTGCTATCCGTTACGGCTACTACCGCTATCAAATGGAAGTCATCATCTTCATCGTTGCCATCCTGGTTTTACTCGTTATCCTGATTCAAGGTATCGGCAACAGATTGGCGCGCAAACTGGATAAACGTTAAACAAACCAGGCCGTCTGAAATGGACTTACTATTTTTCAGACGGCCTGTTATCTATTTAGAACATATTAGGATATACCAAATAAATCTACAAAAAACACCCTCATATTCCCAAAATAGATTTACAATTCCTCTTTTTTTGACGGCGGCAGCTTAAGGCCGTCTGAAACCGTTTTATCATCCATCTGGAGCAAAATATGAAAACCAACACATTCTTCAAAACCCTTTCTGCTGCTGCGCTGGCCATCGTACTGGCTGCCTGCGGCGGTCAAAAAGACAGCGCGCCTGCTGCCTCTGCTGCTTCTTCTGCCGACAACGGCGCAGAGAAAAAAGAAATCGTCTTCGGTACAACCGTCGGCGACTTCGGCGATATGGTTAAAGACCAAATCCAACCGGCTTTGGAGAAAAAAGGCTATAAAGTCAAACTGATCGAATTTACCGACTATGTGCGCCCCAACCTTGCTTTGGCTGAAGGCGAATTGGACATCAACATCTTCCAACACAAACCTTATCTGGACGACTTCAAAAAAGAACACAAACTGGACATCATTGAAGCCTTCCAAGTACCGACTGCACCTTTGGGCCTCTATCCTGGCAAACTGAAATCTTTGGACGAATTGAAAGACGGCGTCAGCGTTTCTGCACCTAACGACCCATCTAACTTTGCCCGTGCATTGGTTATGTTGAACGAATTGGGCTGGATTAAACTGAAAGCCGACGTTGATCCGCTGACTGCCTCTAAAAACGATATTGCCGAAAATCCAAAAAACATCCAAATCGTAGAACTTGAAGCCGCCCAACTGCCACGCAGCCGTGCCGACGTTGACTTTGCCATCGTTAACGGCAACTACGCCATGAGCAGCGGCATGAAACTGACCGAAGCCCTATTCCAAGAGCCAAGCTTCGCCTACGTTAACTGGTCTGCCGTCCGCACTGCCGACAAAGACAGCCAATGGCTGAAAGATGTAACCGAAGCCTACAACTCTGACGAGTTCAAAGCTTACTCACAAAAACGCTTTGCCGGTTACAAATACCCTGCGGCATGGGGTGAAAACGCAGCAGCAGGTGCTCAAGCCGAAGCCGCCTCTACTGCTTCTGCAACCAAATAAATCGCTCTTTGAAAAAAGGCCGTCTGAACGTTCAGACGGCCTTTTTCTATTGATTATCTCTTCTCAAAGCTCAAAATAAGTTTTTTGATTAACGCCAAATACTTACGTAATTCCCTTTTTAAAACCAAATCAATATGTTGTAAAAAAGTTCAATAAGAAATCATGTTTTTATTCAATAGAATCAATCACTAAATGAATTATTCTACTTTTTTATAATATTCACTAGTAATGTTCCGCTTATCCTGATATTATACCGTTCATCTAAAGACATCCGGTTATCTGCATTACAGACCGCTCATCTGAATTGCTTCAAACCACTTTGTCGGATTTTCCCATATATGTTGTGTTTCTCCGTATCGAAGGGGTTTGAGCGGTCGAAATACCGTTTTGCTTAGATATTAAAGCTTCGTGCTTTGAAATGAGTGAATTTTTGTTTTAAGTGTCGTAATCTCTTGCTAATTACTCCCAGCTGCAAGAGTTTCAGGGTTGCCCCTTGGGCAGCCCTTCTTTTTTTATATTTCATTATTTCAATATCTTAGACTTTCCCTTATTCATATATTCAAACCAACTGGCAAAACCATTCTTTTTCTCAATCTCAAATCTTCTTCAATTCATTATTCGGCATCACCAGCCAAACCTGTGCCTTTTTAACTTGGGCCGCTGCTCGGATGGCCGCTTCATCCATAATAGAAAATGCGGTAGAAAAAGCATCGGCAACCGCCGCACTCTCCGCCATGACGCTCATGCTTTTATAGCGCGGCTGGCTTCCGCCTGTGCGCGGGTCAAACAGATGGGTAAATTTGCCTGCCTCGTCCATTACCGTGCCATAGCCGCCCGATGTGGCAAACGCTTGATTTTTCATGGCAATAGTGGTCAGGATTTGGTCTTCTTGGTCGGGATTGCGAATGCTGACATTCCACTCGCGCTGGTTAGCATTATCAAAGCCGTAAATCTCCCCCATATCAATCAATGCCTGGGTAACGCCTTGCTGCTTCAACAATTCAGCTACTTTGTCGGTGATATAGCCCTGCGCAATGCCGTTGAGCGACAGGCCCATGCCTCTTTGGGCAAAACGGATTTCTTTGGTATCAAAATCGACTTTGTTGAAATCCACTAATTTGAGCGTGTCTTTGATACTGCGTTCAGATGGCGGCGTTTCGGTTTTAGGGTTTCGTCTGAAATGATCGGCATACAGATTCCACAATGGCTGAATGCTGGGATCAAATGCACCCTGCGTCAGCTGATGGATATCTCGGCTGATACTGAGCAGCTGTAAAAAATCAGATGGCGGATTTTTCAGACGGCCTTCTCGGTTTAAACGGCTGATCAGGCTGTCGTCCCGATACAGGCTGAAGATTTTTTCCAACCGTAAAACTTCCGCCAATACTTTGTTGACTAATATTTCTGCCTGCTTGCGCTCAACGCCGAACAAACGCAACTCCGCGCCCGAACCCAATGCAATGCCTCTCCAAATAACTGGCTGCTCTTCTTGATTTGGGCTGGTCGGATGAGTCGGTTGATTGGTTTTGCGGCTGATGGCAAAAGGAATGCCGACACCGGCGGCAAGGGTGGCAGCTATGGCAAGGAAACGGCGGCGCGTTAAAGGGGTGGACATAAAGTATTCCTTAGATTTTTTATCTTTACATTGAAAGCCGCATTCATTAAATCATCAATCGGCAGCTTCCAATACAAAGGCCGTCTGAAACTGTTTCAGACGGCCTTCTATTGATTGTTTTATTTGAAAATGTATTCGTCGGGCATCTCTGCAAAACCGACTACTCTGCCGCCTTTTTCTTTGGCGAATTTTTCAGCCTGAGCCTTGTCGGCAAACGGAAGTGCGTCTTCCGCACCCATGCCGCCGATAAAGCTGCTTTCGATGACGTAATAGGCTTTTTTCGCATCTATCCATTCGGCGTCAGCATTGGGTTTTTCCCAATCTTTGACTTTGCCCATATCGGTAACATAGATGACATGAATGCCTTTAGGCTCTTCGGGCAGCTTTGTATAACCGAACATCTGCTTAATGGTGGAAAACCAAACTGGTTTGTCAGGTTTGCCGTTCAAGAAGATTTGCGCTTTAGGGCCGTTGTGTTCGGTCAAATTCATGCTGCAGTAATGACCGACTGCGCTGTCGCTGATTTGTTGGGGCGCAGGCGGAGGGCTGTTATCCTGCTTACTGCAGGCTGCCAATGCGATGAGTGTGAAGGTTGTCAATAATATTTTTCTCATATTTGTCGCTTTCCGAAAATCCAGGCGGCTAAGACCAAAGGAATGATAACCCATAATACCTGCGCCGTCAGCAAAATAGGCATACTCAGGCTGATTTGATCGCTCAAACCTGCCATGCCGGCATACATGGCTGTATTTTCGTAACCCGTCAGGTTCAGCAGGCGATAAATGTCTGCGGGGTTGAACAGAAGAACGGTTTCCACTACAGGCGCGGTAATGACTTGTTCGGTATCGGCAACCAAAACACCCAAAAGCGCCATATCGAAAATAACGACAAAAAACAGCCATACGCCGATGGCGATACCGGCGGCTGTACCGCGTTCTTTAACTTTTGCGCTGATCAAATAGCCCATGGACAAAAAGGCTGCGCCAAGAATCACGCTGGCAGCAATCAAAAGGGCGAAAGGTTGCCATGCGGCAATATCAAAACCGCCGTTGGCAAGCTGAAGGGTAATACCTGCCAATCCGTAGCCTGCGGTGGTAGCAAGGGCAAGAATGATGAGGTGGCCGATAAATTTACCGGCAAGGATTTGGTTGCGCGAGATGGGGTAACTTAGCAACAACGCCATTGTACCGCGCTCGATTTCGCCGATCAGTGCATCATAAGAGAGCAACATCGCAATCAGCGGGATCAAGAAGATAGACAGGCTGGACAGACTGACTACAGTTACCGTCAAGGGATCAACCTTGACCGAACCGGTAGGCGAGCTGCCGAGAAAGCCTAATGACAGTGCCAATGCGGCAAGCAAAAGTGCGGCGGCAAGAACCCAACGGTTGCGCAGGCTGTCTCGGACTTCTTTGCCGGTAATAATCCAAACGGGGTTCATACGTCTTCCCTCTTCAAGAATTGCGCGTACATATCATCAAGTGTTGGCGTGTGGATATCGATGTAGGCAAGACTGCCCAAATCACCCAATTCGCTCAAAAGTCCCATACGCTCTTCGGCTTTACATTGCGCTTTATACGACAGGCCGTCTGAAAGCGGATGCCAACGCTCGCTCAACGGGCGCGCTTCTTTCAAGCGGACGTTGACGGTCAGCGGTAGACCGCTTTGAACATGCAACTCATCCATGCTGCCGTCAGCAACTTTCACGCCGTTTTTCATAACGATGATGCGGTCGGCGTGGCCGTCAAGCTCGGCCAGTGCATGGGTGCTGAGCAATACGGTTGCGCCGCGCCCATTGAGTTCGCGCACAACTTCGTAAAACATTTGACGTGAAGCCGGATCAAGGCCGGTAGTTGGCTCGTCAAACAATAAAACTTTAGGCTCGCCCAACAAGGCTTGTGCCAAAGCGAGGCGTTGACGCATACCTTTAGAGTAAGTGCCGACACGGCGGCGTGCGGCCTGGGAAATGCCGACACGCTCGAGCAATTCGCGGTTTTTACTCAGGGGCTGTTTTTTTAGTTTGGCATAGAAATCCATGGTTTCGATACCGGTCAATGAAGGGTGCAATGCAACCGTTTCAGGCAGGTAACCGATTTGGCTGCGACGCTGCGCCCCTGCTTTACTGCCGGTCGGCTCTCCCAAAAGCATCACTTCGCCCTCGGTCGGCGTAATCAGGCCGAGTATCAGCTTCATAATGGTAGATTTGCCTGCACCGTTGTGTCCTGCCATGCCGACGCTCTCGCCAGCCTTGAGAACCAGATCGACTTGGTTGACGGCCTTTTGGCTGCCAAACTGCTTGGTCACGTTTCTTAATTCAACGTGGTTGGTACTGCTCATGGATATTCCTCTAGTGAATGTTTCAGACGGCCTTTGATATTGGGCCGTCTGAAAGGTTACATATTGGCATTTCCGCCTGTCAACGCACCGTTTTCGGCATTACCCCATTCGGATTGGTGCGTTTTTGCTTCATGCAGCAATTCGTCCTTCATGGCTTCGTATTTGGTTGTCGTTTTATTGCGGACAGGGTTCATCAAAGGCTTGCTGTCAATTACGCCGCCGGGCAGGATGGCGGGAAATTGAGATTGCGCCCATTTGACAATGCTGATGGCAGGGCTGTTCATCAATAACCGGGCGACGGGTGCGCGCCAGATGATTTGGTCGATAATCCCATTGGGACGGTAGGCACTGTCGCCGAAGCCGTCGCCGTCAAGGTCAAAGGCGCTGTTATCGCTCCAATAGTTGCCGCGACCACCCTCGCCCCAATCAAGGAAACGGGTGCTGACGTATTTGACTTGGCTTTCGTTGTTGATAAACGAATTATTGAACAGGCTTGTGCCTTCAATGGCCGCGGTAAAGTGAATACCGATTTGACAGTTTTCAAAATGGTTGTCGAAAATTTTATCGTAGTTGGCATTGTAGGCAAACACACATTTGCCCGCCTTATTGATCACATTATCGTGAATTTCGGAATAATTGACGTAGTTGAGCATAATGCCTTGGTCGCGACTGCCAACGGCAATGTTGCCATACACTTTCAGGCGTTCAGAAAACATCAGCACATAACCCATATTGTTGCCAACGGAGATATTGTTGCTGACTTCGCTGTCATTGGTATACATATAATGGACGGCAAAGCGCAAGTCGCTAAAACGGTTGCCTTTGTAGGTATTATGGGTACTGGTATTTGAAAAAATACCGTCACGGCCTTTGGAAATATCGTTATCGACCACTTGCGCACCGGGCGCATTCCAGACGGTTACGCCGTTGCCGCGTTCATTGACGCGCAGGGTTGCATCGCCGATGATTTTATTTTCCCGCACCATGGATTCTGCCGCACCGTGAATATACACGCCGACGGAATTGTCGATGATGTTGTTATGCTCCACCAGCGCGCGCGTTGCCGTCTCTTCTAAATAGATACCGGCATCCATTGCCGGCAAACTCATGCCGGAATGGGAAACGGTCAGATTGCGCAAAGTTACATCAGGCGCATGAACGGCAACCGTCCTCCCGCTCCGGTCGCCGACAATCTTGGCGGAACGGTCGGCAGGGCCTTCGATGGTAATGGGTTTGTCGATATAGAGTTTGGTTTTGTATGTACCGGAGGCAAGCTTGAGCGTATCGCCGGCTTGGGCGCGCGCCAAAGCATCATTGAGATTGTCTTGTGCGGATACGTTGATGACTGCGGCAAAGGCCGTCTGAACCATGCTGCCAAGCAGCAATACGAGTGCGGCACGTTGCCATTTGGAACGATGGATTTGTGTGTGCGTCATAATCATATCTCTGTTTCAGACGGCCTGCTTGCCGCATGATAAACCGATGCGGAAACAGGTATTTTGGTGTTATAGCAAAGCTGTCTGATGATGGCTTTCATTTTGTGGCCATATCGGCCGACAAACAACTTTGCTATAAAGGCCGTCTGAAAGAATGTTTTTTCAGACGGCCTGAAGAATTAAATCATCAAACCGAAATTATTTTGGTTTAACAATCATTTGGCCAGACATTTCCATGTGCAATGCGTGGCAGAACCATTGGCAGTAGTACCAGTGTACGCCTGGACGGACAGCCTTGAAGGTTACAGAAGATGTAGCTTGCGGGCCAATCTCCATAGCAATGCCATAACCTTCCAAAGTAAAGCCGTGAGTCAAGTCTTCAATGGTCTCAACGTTGGTTACATATACGGTAACTTCGTCGCCTTGGTTCACTTCAAATTGAGGAACGCTGTAAGCAGGCGCAACGGCAGTCATGTACACGCGTACTTTGTTGCCTTCACGTACGACTTTGGCAGCTTTTTCCAGCTCAACACCGTCTTTTTGAGCTTGTTCCAAAGCTTCTTGCCAGAACCATGGGTCTTTGCGGTCCCAAGTTTTGCTTGGGTTCACTTTAGACGCAGCAACCAAGCACAAGTCGTGTGGTTCGGCAAAAGTCGGATTGTCATGCACCAGACGCATTTCGTCGCCGGAGATGTCGATCAATTGGTCACACTCAGGTTTCAAAGGACCGGCATTCAAGAAGCGGTCTTTAGAGAACTTGTTCAAAGATACCAACCATTTACCGTCGGCTTCTTTGGTTTCGCCCATGGTAGTGTGGTTGTGACCCGGTTGATAGTGAACGTCGAGTTTTTGTTTGATCGGATCGATTTTCTCGCCTTTATAGGCTTTAATCGCGTCGTCGATGTTCCATTTCACCATTTGACTGTCGATAAACAATGTAGTATAGGCATTGCCGCGACCGTCAAATGCAGTGTGTAATGGGCCAAGACCCAGTTGAGGCTCGGCTACGACAACATCGCGCTCTTTGATTTTACCTGCAAACAAGTCATCCAGTTTGCTAACATCCAATACGGTAACGGTTGGAGACAGTTTACCGTTGAGCATGATGTATTTGCCGTCAGGGCTTGCATTACAACCGTGAGGAGAGTTAGGAACCGGGATGTAACGAGTGTATGGAGAGTTGGCTTCCGCACGACCGTCCAACATTTTTACGCCGTTAACTTCTTTGAAGTCGCCTTTTTTGATGCCTTCTTCGATGGCGGCCAGGTTAAATACTACACACCAGTCTTGTTCGTTAGAAGATGCACCTTGTACAGTCAGAGCGCGCTCAGAGTTATAGCAGGTAGAGAAAGAGTATTTACCTTGGTAGTCGGCATCGCCATTATCCAAGTTACCGTCTACCAATACTTGCCATGCGATGTCCATGGTTTCGCCATCAACTGCAGTATAAACGGCATTCCAAGTTTTAGGATCATCCCATTTGCCTACGCCGTCAACAGGAACGATATGCTCACCGTTGGCAAATACGTAGCCAGTTTTCGGATAGCGTTGAGGACGCAGACCGTGGATACCTGAAGCATTAGGAATATCGATGATTTTATCAGTTTTCATCACATCCAAGCGGATACGGCAAACACGGGTGTTTGCTTTATCGTTGGCGTAAGCATAACGGCCATCGTAAGTTTGGTCGGTGAAAGACAAGTGCGGGTGGTGCAAGTCGCCGTTAGGGTAGCAACGCAGACCGCTGTCTTGCAGGAATTTACGGGTTTCCGGCGTAATTTTTTCATTCAAAATACGCAGGCTCTCGTTGGTACGACCCCAACCGGTAGCGCTGTCCATATTGAACACAGGGATACGCATCAACTCACGCATAGAAGGTACGCCGATCAAGCGCATTTCACCTGATTGACCGCCTGACAAGAAACCGTAGTATTGGTCAAGTTCGCCTGGACCAACTTCGGAAGTTTGTTTGCCCGGTTCGGCAGAATGAGCAGCGGCTTTTTCGGCAGGTGCAGCACCGGAAGCAGCAGCTTTATCACCCTCGCCGTTAGAGCAACCGGCCAAGCCCAACAAACCGGCACCAGCAATACCCGCACCGGAAGCAGCGGCAGTACCTAAGAATGAACGACGGCTTAAGCCGTTTTGTTCTAATTTTTCGTCTGACATACGACACTCCTTGGATAAAATCCGGCGGCCGATTTTTCAGACGGCCTGCCGATGAAAAACTTTCTAAGTCAGGCTGCCGATACAGCCCTCTTTTTTTATTGATAAATTACTACTTGTCGACACTGATTGCCGATTCTTTTTTAACAAACTGGACGACTTGTTCTTGAGCATTTTGCGTCACTGCCGCATCATGCTGTTCAGCTTTTGCCGCCGCTTGTTTTTGTTTTTTCTTATTCGTTGCCACTACTTGGGGACAACGCGTATCGTGATGATACATTACCTGACAATGCAGACATTGGATACATTCGTTCGGATGAATGTCGCCTTCAGGTGCGATTGCCTGTACGGGACATTCGTGTGTACAAATCTGGCATGGGTTACCGCACATTTTATAACGGCGCAGCCAATCAAACACACGGAAGCGGCCCGGCAATGCAATACCTGCACCCAAAGGACACAGATAACGGCAGAAGAAACGTTCGATGAACAAGCCTGCAATCAGCAAAGCGGCGGCGAACAGAACAAACCACCATTCACGCATGAATTTCAAAATAATTGCAGTTTTGAAAGGCTCAATTTCAGCAAATTTTTCAGCCGTACCCAAATCGTACAGGGAAATTGCCAGCAAAGCGAAGAAAATTACATATTTAATCGCACTCAGACGGGTATGCAACAAGTGTGGCACTGTAATTTGTTTCAGACCCAATTTTTTAGCGATACGGTTGGTTAACTCTTGCAATGCACCGAAAGGGCACAGCCATCCACAGAATGTACCGCGGTTCCACAACAGCATGGTCGCCGCTGTAAAGAGCCACAGAATGAATACCAGCGGATCCATCAGGAAAAATTCCCAGTGGAACTCAGTCAAAACAGCTGAGAACAACGTCAAAGTATTCACTACCGATAATTGTGCCTGAGCATACCAGCCGATATAAAACAGCGTAAAGGTCAGGAAACAGAGACGGAATCGGTCATACCATTTTTCGTAACGGACAATCCAATCTTGGAACAGGAATACCAACAGAAGAATTGTCAAAGCAATACCGACAACCACGATTTGACCTTGTTTGGCTTTCCAAACCTGTTTCCAAAGTTGGTTGGATACGCCTTCCTCAGCCGTTGCATCTTCTGCAATACCTGTACTTTCTTCCGGAGCAGAGGCTGCCACAGCCACCGGCTCAACCGGTGCACTAATTTCAACCGGCGGTGCTTTAGGATCGTCAACGTAGTAGCCTTTTGGCAATTCGTAATCCAAATCTGCAGTTACGAAAGCCTTATCGTTAACACTCAACACACGTTGAATCATCAGTTGTAAACGCCATGGTTCAGCACCATCAAATTCCACACCTTCGGGGATAGTGAACCAAGAAACTTCTTTAAATGCAGGCGCACCTTCGGCGGATAAAGCAACTACACGTTCATGTTGCGCATCGGTAAAGCGGAAGCTGGTATCGCCTTGAATCATTTCAATACGGTCAAAGATACCACCGCGAACATAACCCGAACCTTTCCAAGAATAGCGACCTTCGCCGGCCACCATCACGGCTTCTTGGCCAGGTTTCAAACGTTTTTGCAGGTTGTTCCAACCGGCTTCACCTAAAAGGCTTTTACCGATGGAAGGCTGGCTGACCAAGGCAACATACAGATCAATAAATGTATCGTTACCATCACCCTGCTCCGCATGATCTGCCACACCTGCTTTACCGCTTTTCTCAAACAGTTTATTGATTTCGTCGATAGAAATATGCAGATGACCGACGGCTTTTTGTTCCAAAAGCGCATTCCATGACAGGATATCTTGTTTGTCTTGATTGGCAACACGACGCGGACGGGTTTGAACGGCAGGCTCGGCAGACTGTTCGTCGGAAGCAGCTGCCGTACCGGCTTGAACTGCTTTATCTGTACCCAAATGATATTGATGGATTACTGCTTTAACAGAGCGCTGAATACTGTCATTGATGACCATCAGGGTCACAGTCGCACCACTAATAATATCCCCTGGTGCAACACCTGGTTGAGGCGGGTTTTTAATAAAATTTAAGCCGATATATTTGTCAATGAATTTATCGACACGGGATTGCGGGATACCGATCAGCATAATCGGCTCATGGTGCTCAACCAATTTTGCGCCGGCAATAGTGCCATCATTGGCCAATGCAACCATCGTATCGATCGGTTTGCTCGAATAACCGCGCGTATTGACCACGTCAGTCGTGATATAAACCAAGCCAAGCTGCTCTTCGCCCTTGTACACGCGAGCAACCAAGGGCTTACCTTCAGGCTTACCGTAGCGGTCAGCACCTGGGAAAATTTCAGACGGCTGAACTTTTGCCAAGAAATCAGGCAAGCGTTCCGCGTAAGCAGGCAGGCTTACCATCATCACGAAAAATACAGCAAACAGCATAAGGATTCGTTTCCAAATGCCACTTAAGCACTTCATTTCAAGACAGGACATGGCTATTCCCGATATATCGATACTCTAAACACTTATATTATATGAATCATCTATCAGCAATAATTTGATTAAAATCAAGTTTACAAATCTTAAAACCAGATTCTACATACTAATAATACTTTAGAACTACATTAGATGAACCTTTTATTATTAGGCATGAAACATAGGAAAATCAACTCAATCCAAGAATCATCCCCATATTATTAACTTATTTATAATAATACTCAAAACAATTTCTGAAATTTCATTTAGCATATATTAAATAGAATAGAACCTGACTTAAATTTCCATAGGCCGCCTGAAAACGAATATCGAAAATACTTTAACCTACCCCTACAATGACAAAATACATTTCTTACAAAAACAAAAAGAGCCTATATAAAACAGGCTCTTTTTTCAGACTAATCTTAAGTCAGATTAGAATTTGTGACGCAGGCCAACAGTACCAGCAGTTTTCTCGTATTTGTAGTCGCCTTTGCCTTCTTTCAACCAGCCGGCAGACAACAGGGCAGAAGTGCGTTTAGAGAAGTCGTAGTCAGCACCAACGATAACTTGGTTGTAAGCGCTATTTTTTTGTTTTACGCCATCTTCTTTAGCTTTGAAGCCGTGAGCGTAAGAAACACGAGGAGTTACGTTGCCGAAGCGGTAAGCAGCAGTTGCACCAACTTCAGTACGTTCGTTTTTCTTAGCACCAGCTACGTCAGCTTTGAAGCCTTCGTATTGACCTACAACAGCAACCATCAGGTTGTTAGCATCGTAACCAGCAGTCAGACGGTGTGCTTGGTGATCTTTGTAAGCACCAGCAGCCAAAGTAGTGTTGCCGTTGAATGCATCCAAGTAGCCAGCATCCAAGTCAGCACGTTTAGCATAAGAACCAGCATAGCGACCGAAGAAGCCAGAGTTTTCGTAGTTCAGGCCCAAATCGTAAGATTCACGGCTTTTCACAGTGTGAGTGTATTTATCGCCAGGGTTAGCATTGTCGCGAGGTTGGTATTGTACGCTTGCACTGAAACCACCAAATACAGGAGTGTCGTAACGTACAGATACTTTACGAGTATCTACACGTTTAATTTTACCCAGTTGCAGAGCATCTGCGTTAGCGGCACCAGATTCCCAAGGGTCGAAGCTGTCGCTACTGTCTTTCAGAGCAGTGTTCAGGTTACCGGCACGAACTTTACCGAAACCACCTTCCAAACCAATGAAAGATTCACGGTTAGCAAAACCAGAGTCACCACCGGCGATAGAAGTGTTTTGTTCAACTTGCCAAATAGCATTCAAGTTGCTACCCAAGTGTTCGTGGCCTTTGAAGCCGATGCGAGAACCGTAGTCAGCAATCTCAGTAGCAGTTTTAGAAGTAGCTTTACCCACTTTTACTTTAGAAATTTCAACGCCGGCTTTAACTTGACCGTACAGAGTCACATCAGCCATAGCTGCAACAGGCAGAGCTGCCAAAGTCAGAGCAATCAGAGATTTTTTCATTGCTGTATTCCTTTTCTATTGTGAAGAAATAACTTAAGCAGACCGGACAATCCGCTTAGGCTTACATTATCGCTGGAATCAGCGATTCCATGACTGTTACTATAATTGCTCCTCTCTAAAAAAACAAACTTTATTCAATCCACCCCCACCACCCTTGAAACCCAGCAAAGGCAAACACAGCCTAAAAAAATGAAATTTATTATTTAAAATCAATGATAAATTTCTTTTAAAACCAATTGTGCATTTTTACAACACTTTATTAATTTACACATCAATCCAGCTATTTTGTTGCTTTTATACCAACAATCCGCCAATTAGGCCGTCTGAAAAACGTTACCCGAAACATTCATCCACTCAGGCAGAGGCAGTCTTACCACCCCAAACTCATCAGGATAATCAACGCCTGTCAAATATAGACCGTCAGACATAAAGGTCGGAGGCGCTTTCAATCTGCTTCTTGCATAAAAGATTGACTGAAATTCATCCACACTAATCCTACCACTTCCCACATATACCAATGCGCCCATAATATTGCGCACCATATGATGCAAGAATGCATTTCCATGCAAATCAAGGCACAAATAACGAGGAGTCCCACTAATACTTGCCCTATATAGCGTTTTTATAGGCGATTTTGCCTGGCACTCAGCCGCACGAAAGCTGGAGAAGTCATGTTCACCCTCCAATAAAGCAGCAGCCTGCCTCATCAGATTTAAATCTAATTTCAAATGTGTCCACCCCACCCTGCCAACCAACAACGGAGAACAAACCGGAGATGACTCCAGCAAATAACGGTAATGCCGGCCATAAGCATCAAATCGAGCATTAAAATGAGGTGCAACTTTTTGCGCAAGCAATACAGCCACACCGTCAGGCAAATGCGCATTGACTCCACGCACCCACGCTTGCTCCGGACGGCTTACAGATGTATCAAAGTGTACGACCTGAGCTGTCGCATGTACACCCGTATCTGTCCTTCCTGCAACAATAGTATTAATCTGCTCTCCTGCTATTGAAGTTAATGCCTGCTCTAAGGCCGTCTGAACAGTCGGCAAATCTCCAGCCTGTTTTTGCCAACCATAAAAACGACTACCGTCATAAGAGAGGGTCAAAGCCCAGCGCTGCACCAGATGTCCTGTTGTATTTACTTGTTCAGTCATTTCTTATACTTCTTGTAAATTGATATTGTTGCCTACGCTCAAGTAACAAATATTAAAAAGGCGTGATTAACACACGCCTCCATTTTGTATTTCAGACGGCCTTCATCTTCAACCATCATATAAAGCTGAAATCTTACCCAACCAATAATAGACTCAGATAAAATCTTGCTTTTTAATTTACCATAAAAAAGATGCCGTCTGAAACGGCATCTTCATTTGACTAGCACTTACGCGCCAAGTTCTTTCATCAGTTTTTGGGCTTTATGCAGAATATCGCCTTCAGCCTCCTCAATCAGCCCTTGCAATGTTTCTCGAGCCGCTTCAGGATCACCGATTTCGATATACATCTTAGCCAAATCATATTTGGCTTCAAGCGGTGCAGTCATGCCAACTGATTCTGAAACAAAGCCTCTTTCACTATTGCTTTTATCGGCGGCTACTGAAACATCTTCAGCTCCCCATTCCAATGCACCTTCTTCAATCACAAACTCAGAAGCAGCTTCTTCTTTCTCTACTTCTTCTTTGGTTCCTTGAATTTGCAAGTCTTGATCTTGCTTGATCTCGAATGGCAACGCATGGCCGTCTGAAGCTTCAGGGGTTTCTACCGTAAACTCGAGTGGCTCTTCATTTCTTGACTCGGAGACTTTTTTCTCTGCCGCCAAATCAAACTCAGCAAATGTATTTGCCTGCTCTTCTTTACGTTCAGGCATAACAACGGATACCGGCTGATATGGATTTTCTGGTTCAGGTTCGTACACGCTTTCTGTTGATTCGATATTGTCCCAATCAGCATGGCGACGTTGTTCTGTCTCAACATCATGCGTTACTGCACCTGAAAGAATACCTGCCTGACTATTGTCAATCTTACCTAAATCAAGTTTGACATCATCGATATTGGAAGATTCTTCTACTTCATTGATAACCACATCATCTTCAAAATCGTCTTCGATAAGCAGGCCATCTTGAGTTTTTTCAGACGGCATTACTTTAGTTGCAGCAACCGCAGCAGCTGAAGCAGCAACATCTTTCTGTACAGCCTTCTCTTCATCCATACGGCTTACAGGTGCTGCTTCAGGCTCGTCTTTACGTTTACCCGCAGCTTTTAACAACAACCAAGCAGCAATAAGGGCTGCACCGCCTGCCAATAACCATTTCCATAAATTGCCATTTGATTCGCCCTCTGTTTGCTCCGCGATAGAATCAGTGGTTGCAACAGACTCAGAAGCCACTACATTCTCTTGAGCATCAGAAGAAGCCATAGCTTCTTGAATATCGGATGCAGGAACAGTCGATGCGGCATTTTCATTAACCGCTGCAGATGCTGCTTGTTCTGTTTGTTCAGCTGAAGCTTGTTTTACTTCTTCCTGTTGCTGTGTATTTACGCCAGCATCTTTAACCTGGGCTTCAGTTTGAGCCTCAGGCTGAACAACAGGTTTTTCTGTTTTAGCCTCTGTTGCATTAGCGGTTTCATTGGCTTTTTCTGTTGCCGTATTAGTTTTAGCAGGAGCAGAAGCAGCCAAACGTTGCAATTCGCTACGGTTTGGAATATTCAGCACCTTACCTGCCAACATACGGTTGGCATTGTTATCGATAAACACATCCGGATTGGCATTAACCAATGCTTGAATGGTTTGATCCAAGGTCATACCTTGCGGACGGATGCTGGACGCAATGGCAATCAGGGTTTCACCCGTACGCACCAAATGCTGTCTACCTGAACGTGCAGCTGTGTCGTTTTTAGCAGAGGCCGTCTGAACTTGTTTTTTCTCAGCCTTACGCTGCACATCCTTACGCGCTTGAGCTGCCTGATTACCTACTGCTTTATTGTTTTTAGTTGCAGGCTGTTGGGCATTGCGTGTCGGCTCGAAGGATTGGGATTCGGCAGTTTGACGGGGGCGGACGGATGCCGCATCTTTAGCGTCGTATCCGGCCGGATCGATGATAGCAGTGTATTCACGCGATTGCGCGCCGACACCTACTTGGAAAACCAAAACAGGATCTTTGATGGCTTTAGAGGAACGAATGGTAACGACTGCCTTATCGCCTGATTTGCGTACCGCCGCGCGCAAATTACCATTTGAAATAGTGGCCTTACCGCCATTAAGCAGAGCCTGAGCTTCCTCGCCAGTCACAGTGATACTGCCTGTAAAAGGCTCACCCAAATGAGATTGAACGTTCAAACCGCCCAAACCTGCAGAAGCGCTGAGCGATGTCATTAAAGCGATAGAAGCTGTAATTAATTTAATATTGTGATGTTTTTTCAAAACTGATCCCCTGTTCGGAAATTATGGTACTAACCAATGTGCGCGCATTTAACCATATATTTACTAGATATTACGTCATGATATATTTTTAACCCATTTCTGCCAAGCAATACAGGCTATTCAGCCTGAAATTCCTTGGTAAATCTATTACTTTTGCATGCTTGTGTTTCTTTTTTACAAATTTCGCCAACCCAAAACAAATATCTCATATGGATATATGTGGTATTAAAGTCATGGGGAAAGGTGCAAAAAAACACATCTCCCTGTATGATTAGCATTTACTCAATTAGTTTCATCATTAATATATGAAGGTTTTGAGCGACTTATTCGCCGTATTCTTATTTTTCATCACATACATCATCACCAAAGACATGATTGCCGCAACGGCTGTTGCGGTTATAGTCGGTATTGCCCAAGCTGCGCTGACCTTTTGGAAACACCGCAAACTGGACACCATGCAATGGGTCAGTCTGATTTTGATTGTCTTTTTTGGCGGTGCAACGATTCTGCTGAAAGACAACCGCTTTATCATGTGGAAACCGACCGTTCTGTTTTGGATCGGCGCAATCGTCATGCTGTTTAGCCATCTTGCCGGTAAAAACGGGCTAAAAGCCGTGATGGGTAAAGAAATGCAGCTTCCTGATTTTGTATGGACGCGCCTGACTTATGCATGGATTGGCTTCCTGATTTTTATGGGGGCTGCCAATCTCTTTGTCTTTACGTATTTTCCAGACCAATGGGTCAATTACAAATTGTTCGGCACATTGGGTTTCACAATCATTTTTTCTATCGCACAGGGCATGTATCTGATGCGTTTCCAGCCTAAGGAGGATCAATAATGGAATATTTCATGCTTTTGGCCACTGATGCCGAAGATGTCCACGAAGCACGCATGGCAGCCCGCCCTGCTCATTTGGCACGCTTGGAAGAATTGAAAGCGCAAGGCCGTCTGCTGACTGCCGGCCCCAATCCTCTACCAGACAATCCGGAACGCGTTTCCGGCAGCCTGATTGTGGCTCAATTTGAATCTTTGGACGCAGCACAAGAATGGGCTGAACAAGACCCTTACGTCGATGCCGGCGTATACGCAGAAGTATTGATTAAACCCTTTAAAGCCGTGTTCAAATGAGCAATATGCGTCAAATTATCGAGGAACGCCTGCAGGCACTTGAGCCTGAGTTCTTCGATTTTGAAGATGAGAGCCATCTGCACGCCGGCCATGCCGGCAATAAAGGCGGCGGGCATTATGCGATATTGGTGGTCAGCAACGCATTTGAAAATATCGGTCGCCTCCAGCGGCAACGTATGATTAAGCAGCTTTTGCAAGACTTGTTTTCAGACGGCCTGATTCATGCACTCAGTATCAAAGCGGCCACGCCGGACGAATACTTCCATTAAGATTACTACTTAAACTTTGATTTCTAATCATTAATTTATTTCCAATCATTATTTAAAAGAGAAATACGATGAAAAAAACCTACTTTGCTTCAGCCTTGATGCTTGCCCTGACTACCGGCACCCTGTTTGCCCAAACTTTGGTGACCGTCAACGGTCAAGCCATCGACAGCAGCGTTATCGATGACCAAGTTGCTTCCGTACGCGCCAGCAACCCGAACGTTCAAGACACTCCTGAATTGCGTCAAATGCTGACTGAACGCCAAGTTATCAGCACTGTTGTTACCCAAGAAGCTAAAAAATTAAAACTGGATCAAAGCGCTGAATTCAAAACTGCATTG
This sequence comes from Neisseria sp. P0021.S007, assembly GCF_051956855.1. Taxonomy (NCBI): domain Bacteria; kingdom Pseudomonadati; phylum Pseudomonadota; class Betaproteobacteria; order Neisseriales; family Neisseriaceae; genus Neisseria; species Neisseria sp. P0021.S007. The sequence continues at coordinate 126,849 of NZ_JBQCXA010000004.1, read as the reverse complement.
GAGCAAGCGCGTGCCGATGCCGCCAAGCAAGGTGCAGATAAAAAAGCCACATTCAAAACCGAATGGGCAGTTTTCGAAAATGATTTGTTAGGCCAAGCTTTCGCGGCGCATATCGTCCGTCAATATCCTGTTCAAGAAAAAGATGTCAAAGCCGCTTACAACGACTTCAGCAACTTCTATAAAGGTACTCAGGAAGTCCAAATGGGCGAAATCGTGACTGACAGCAGCAGCAATGCCCAAAAAGCCATTGCCGATTTGGATGCGAAAAAAAGCTTTGTTTCGGTATTGAACCAATACTCAATTGACGAAGCGGCCAAAAAAGCCGGCGGTATCCCTAAAGCTTATGTTCCGCTTAAAGATTTGCAAGAATCAGCGCCTCCGCTTTACGCAGCTGTCAAAGACCTGAAAAAAGGTGCGCACACTAAAACGCCGCTGCAAAACGGTAATTTGTACGCCGTTTTCTACGTCAATGACCGCCGTAACGTTACCGTACCTTCTTACGAAGCCTCTAAAAACGAGATTGGCAGCGACTTACAGGCAGCCCGTGTTGATGCGGCCATTCAATCATTGCTGAAAAAAGCCAGCATCAAAGTCAACAAATAATATAACGTGCCCGCCGTGATAACGGCGGGCAATAAGGAACTCACATGAACATCAAGCCCAAAACTGCCGTTTTGGCTATCCTCGCCCTATCAACCATCGGCTTGGCAACTGCCAAAGCACCTGAAATCGATCCCGCCCGTATCGACAGCATGGTTGCCGAAGTATTGAGACAAGCCGATCAACATCCCAACCAGACTGCCAAACCCGATGGTCAGGCAATCCGCAAAGATGTGGTTACACGTTTGCAGACTTTGGAAATTTTGAAAAATGAAGCCATCCAGGCTGGTTTGGACAAAGATGCAGAAGTGCAGAATCAGCTTAAAAACGTTGAAGCTGAGTTTTATGCCAACCAATACGCTGCTTATCTAGAACGTCAAACCGCGGTTGACGATGCTGAGTTGCGCCGTTTCTACGACCATCAAACACGCATTATCAAGCTGCAACAAGTCAGCTTTGCTTCAGCCGACGAAGTACGCGCCGCGCGAGAGCTGCTGCTAAAAGGCTTGTCATTTGAAGAGCTGATGAAACGCTATCCAAACCCCGAACAAGAGTTCGACGGCTTCATCTCTCCGCAGCAGCTCTCTCCTCAACTGGCTACCGCTTTTGCCGACATGAACCGAGGCGATGTAACGCATGAGCCGATTCAAATGGAAAACCGTTTTTATCTGTTTAAACTCAGTGCAGTAGAACACGATCCCAATGCCGAACCTTTCGAACTGGTACGCAATCAGATTGCCCAAGCTGTTAAACGACAAAAAGTCGAGAATCAGATCGAACGTATCTTAAAAGAAAACGGCATTAATCCGTAAATTGATTCAATGGTTTCAGGCCGTCTGAAACCATACTCCAACCCAAAGGGCGTGTCTTTTACGCCCTTTTTTACAAACTTCTTTTATTCAAAAACATCATGCGCGCTGTTATCCAAAAAGTTACCCAAGCCAAAGTTGACGTTTTGTCCGAAAACTCCTGCGAAACCTGCGGCAAAATCGACAACGGATTTATGATATTGCTCGGCGTTACCCACACCGATACAGAAACAGACGCCAAATACATTGCGGATAAAACCGCCAACCTGCGTATCTTTGAAGACGAAAACGGCAAATTAAATTTATCGCTCAAAGATGTCGGTGGCTCGATATTACTGGTTTCCCAGTTTACCCTTTACGCTGATGCGCGCAGCGGCCGCCGCCCATCTTTCTCCAATGCTGCCCCTGCCGAACAAGCGGATAAGCTTTATCAATATACCGCGCAACTTTTGCGCAAACATGGATTGACTGTCGAAACCGGCAGATTCCAAACCCATATGCAGGTTTCCCTTTGCAATGACGGGCCGGTTACCTTATTGCTTGACTCGCAAAAAACATTCTAAATCCCATCAAAAAAGGCCGTCTGAAATATTTCAGACGGCCTTTCCATTTCTGATCATTACTAAATCAAGCCTTGCGCTTTCACCCAGTTCACAATATCTGCCTCAACGGCTTCAGGCGAACCCGGATTGTCAATTTTAACGCCGTACTCATCCGCACCCAGCTCTTCCAAAATCTCCAGCTGCGAATCCAGCATTCCGGCTTTCATATAATGCCCCTGACGCGACAGCATACGTTCAAGATTGATTGCTTGAGGCGGAGTCAGATGAATAAAAGCCACCTTCCCTTCTGCACCACGCAGAATATCGCGATAGTGATGCTTGAGTGCGGAACAAGTAACAATGGAATATTTTTCCCCGTTTTTTGCCTGCTCTGTCATCCAGTCACGCAAATTGCCCAGCCAAGGATAGCGGTCTTCGTCCGTCAACGGAATACCGGCACCCATTTTGTCGCGGTTGGCTTGAGTATGGAAATCATCGCCTTCGGCATATGGGCATTGGTTGAGATGTTTTTGCAAAGACAATGCGGCAGTGGTTTTACCGCAACCGCACACGCCCATCATGACAAAATGTGTCGTCATTTTTCTACTCCTTGTTTATCTAGATTTTAACGGTATTTGAAAACAGGCGGATTGTGTTATCTCAAAAACACTATCCGCCGGCCATTTTCGATTAAACCAAGATAAACAACACTGACGATAAAGCAAAACCGATGAGTGCGATAAGTGTTTGGTTGACCGTCCATGTCTTCAAGGTCGTCGGCACATCCATATCCAACAGACGGCCGACAAGCCAGAAGCCTGAGTCGTTAAAGTGGCTGCAACCAACGGAACCTGCCGCCGTCGCCAATACCACGCAAGTAATCTGCCAATCGCTGAAACCTGCCGCCGCAACGGCCGGTGCCATCAACGCGGCAGCGGTAGTCAGGGCAACAGTCGCAGAACCTTGCGCAATACGCAAAGCCAAAGCTACCAAGAAACAGCCCAGTAAAACAGGAATACCCAAGTCAGCCATGCTGTCGGCCAAAGCCTTACCGATACCGGAAGCACGCAATACGCCGCCGAACATACCGCCTGCACCGGTAATCAAAATAACCGAGCAAACCGGGCCCAATGCGCCATCAATGGTTTTCTCCAAAGCGCTGGCTTTTTCACCACGTTTACTGCCCAATACATACAGGGCTACCAAAACAGAAATCAGCAAAGCAATTGGTGTCGAACCGAGCATTCGTGCAAACTGCACCCAGCCTTCATCCGCACTGACCATTTTCTCGCTGATCAGAGTAGACAAACCAGTATTCAAGAAAATCAACAACATAGGAATTAGCATAATGCCAATGACCGTAGATGCCTTTGCAGGCGCTTTCGGTTGGTCGTTATCTTGCGTACCGCCGCTGAGCAAATCAGGAACGGGCACATGAATGCTGCGGCCCAAAATCTTACCCAATAAATAGCCGCTGAAATACCAAGTAATCAAGGTAACAGGCAAACCCAAAATCAGCAGTTGACCAATATTTGCGCCATAAAATTCAGAAGCTGCAATCGGGCCGGGATGTGGCGGCAGGAAGACGTGCATGACGGAAAATGCGCCAATAGATGCCAACGCATAGGGCAAAACAGTTTGCTTCATGCGGCGTGCCGTTGCAAACACAATCGGCAACATCACCACCAAACCGGCATCAAAGAAAATCGGAAAACCGAAAATCAAAGAAGCCACGCCTAAGGCAAACGGCGCACGATTCTCACCAAAAATCCGAATCAGCGCATCTGCCAAAGACTGAGCACCGCCGGAAGTTTCCACCAAACGGCCAAGCATTGCACCCAAACCAACCAACAACGCCACGCTGCCAAGTGTACCGCCGAAGTTTTTGACCAATACATCATTAACAATGCTGCCCATAGGCAGACCTGTTACGATGGCAGTCAGCAAGCTGACCAATACCAACGTCAGCAAGGCATGAACGCGCAGTTTTACAATCAAAATCAAGATCAGCAAAATCGCTGCCGCGGCGATACCGAGCAAAGTACCGGCACTCAGCGTTTGAGTCCATCCATCCATTTTGAAGCCTTTCTCTGTAAGAAAAATACAAACTTATTAATGTTTCTTAACACACGTAGATAAGATAACACATTTCACTATGGATTCATACGGCTGGATTTAGTCAAAATATAAACTTCTCTTTTTCAAAACCCTTTTTGTAAGATGCTTGATAAATAAGGATTACAACGAAAAACAAGGGTGACAAAAAGGCCGTCTGAAACGTAGTTAATTTTCAGACGGCCTGACATCATTCTTCTCGATAAAATAGAAACGAATATTTTTTCAATTACCTAAAATCAAGTATTTTCGGCTTATGCCTTGGTAAAAATCACCCCATTTCCCAAACGTAATTCCGGCAGTTTGGTATTAAAATCCAGCCCATTGAGGCATGAGGGACTGTTACGCATTACTGCTTCGATTTCGGCAAAATCCTCGGTCAAAAATTTTAGCCGAATCAAAAGAATCTGGACAGTAATGTTTTACGATTCCCCGAACATTCATCATGCTTTTTCTTAAAAACTGAAAGTGCCATGATACAAAGGCCGTCTGAAAAATTCTTCAGACGGCCTTGATTCTTAAACTTCTGCCGGTGGTTGCGGTGTATCCTCATCTTCCTGCTGCGTTTTCGCTTTGGCAAAACGGCTGAACCAAATACCAGCTTCGTAGAGCAGAATCAGCGGAACGGCAAGCAGGGTTTGGGAAATTACGTCAGGCGGCGTGATGATTGCGGCCACGATAAACGCACCGACAATCACATACGGACGCGCATTCTTAAGCTGTGCAGTCGAAACAATGCCCATTTTGGCAAGCAACACCACAACGACGGGAACTTCAAACGTCGTACCGAATGCAACAAACATGCCCAAAATAAAGGACAGGTATTTATCGATATCGGTCGCCATATTGACACCGACAGGGGTTACACCGGCCAAGAATTTGAAAATAACGGGAAATACCAGAAAATAGGCAAACGCCATACCAACAAAGAAGAGCGTCACGCTGGACAACACCAGCGGCGTAATCAAACGCTTTTCGTTTTGGTATAAAGCCGGGGCGACAAACGCCCAGACTTGATACAGCGTGTGCGGCAACGACAGCAGAAACGCCGCCATCAAGGTAACCTTTACCGGCACAAAAAACGGCGCGATCACATCGGTCGCAATCATGCTGGTATCTTTAGGCAGATTGGCCATCAATGGTTCGGCAACAAAAGTATAGAGCTGCTGGGCAAACGGCATCATGCCCAAAAAGCAGACAACGATACCGATGACGATCCACATCATTCGGCGGCGCAGCTCGAGAAGATGCTCGATAAGCGGTTGGACGGGTTGTTCGTGTTGAGGTTCGGACACCGGTTGACTCACTTTTTACTTACGGACGCGCAGTTTGGGCTTGGCGTGGAATTTCGGGCGCATATCGCGTTTGCGGCTCATCGCCTGCTTACGCAAAGAAGTCGTATGCAGCGGAGGAACATCGGCAGCAGGAGCTTCGACATAGCTGACTTCAACCGCCGGTGCGGGGGAAACCGATGCGGTCAAATACTCACGCCAAGCGCGGTCTTGCTCGGACTCGGCATTTTCAGCTCCGACAGGCTCTTGAGTTTGCGCTGTTCCACCCTCTTCAGGAACTTGGGCCGCACTTTCATTTTCAGTGCTGCTTGAAGCCAAATCAGGCAGAGGATTACCGAACTCGTCCACGCCAAAATCAGCTGGCGTTTTTTGTTCGGGCAGGCGCTCCCAAGGCTTGAGGCCATCTGAAATATCATTCAGATTTTTTTGTGCATCATCGCCTAAGTCTTTGATACCGTCGCGAAACTCCGAAGCGGCGGCTTCAAATTCCTGCTTCACCTTGCGCAATTCGTCCAACTCAGCCTGAGTATTGAGCTCCTGCTTGACGTTGTTGACGAAGCCTTGCAATTTGCCGACCAAACGCCCGGCCGTGCGCGCGGCTTGCGGCAGACGTTCTGGACCCAGCACTATTAGGGCGACAACGCCGACCAGCAGCAATTCGCCCAAACCGAAATCAAACATGGATTATGCTTTGTCTTCGTCTTTTTTGTGTTCGATGACTTCGTCTTTTTTGGCATCTTTGCCGTCTGTACCTTCATTCAGGCCTTGTTTGAAGTCATGCACTGCACCGCCGAGGTCTTTGCCGACATTGCGCAATTTTTTGGTACCGAATACCAAAACGACGATAATCAGTACGATAATCCAGTGCCAGAGAGAGAAGCTACCCATGATAAATCCTTGAATTTATTAAAAATAGATGATAGTTATGCAGGCGTACCCATGATATGTATATGCAGGTGGAATACTTCTTGTCCACCGCCTTTGCCTGTGTTGATCAGGGTTTTGAAACCGTCGGTCAAACCTGCCTCTTGGGCGATTTGAGGGACTTTCAACATCATTTTCCCCAACAGGGTTTGATGTTCGGCGGTTGCGTGTGCCAGTGAATCGAAGTGTACTTTCGGAATCAGCAGCAGATGCACCGGCGCAGCAGGACGGATGTCTTTGAAACAAAGCATCTCATCGTCTTCGTAAACAGTTTGTGCCGGAATATCTTTGGTTGCGATTTTGCAGAAAATACAATTATCCATAATGGCTCCAATGGCCGTCTGAAAACGGGTATAACGAGTTTCACCCCAAAAAGGGAAATCGTTTTTGCCCTAAGAGACGGATTCTGAAACAGGTCAAATACGGGATTGTAATATAAATTCAAGATTCTTTGCGAGAAGCTTTTTCCACTAATCCCGACAAACCTTGACGGCGCGCAAGCTCGTTTACTACATCTTCGGCACGCAATCCGTGATGCGCCAATAAAACCATGGTATGAAACCACAAATCCGCCACTTCGTAAACCAAATGTTCGCCACCGCCATCTTTAGAGGCCATCAAGGTTTCACCCGCTTCCTCGATGACTTTTTTCAGAATCTTGTCTTCGCCTTTGTGCAGCAGCTGGGCAACGTAAGAAGCATCGGGATCGCCGCCTTTGCGCGAATCGATGACGTTTTGAATTTGGGTAAGGATAGTATCGGTCATGGTCAGTTTCTCTTATTTTCTTTCAGACGGCCTTAAGGATGTTTATGTCCGTAAATCGCCTCTTCGTCTTTCAACACGGCATCGACTGTCTGCCATGCGCCGTCTTGCCAAACTTTGTAAAAACAGCTTTCGCGCCCAGTATGACAGGCAATGCCGCCGTTTTGTTCAATCAACATGACCACTGCGTCGCCATCGCAATCCAGGCGCAATTCATGTACTTTTTGCGTATGCCCTGACTCTTCGCCCTTCATCCATTGTTTTTGGCGGGAACGGCTGTAATAGTGGGCAAACCCGGTTTCTACGGTTTTTTGCAGGGCTTCGGCGTTCATCCAGGCAACCATCAGCACACGGTGTGTCTGCCAATCTTGGGCAATCGCGCAAACCAAACCTTTTTCATCAAATTTTACGGCATTCAGCAGCGTTTCGTTTATGTTCGACATTCGCATTTTTTTCCCATATTTTCAGACGGCCTTTGGATAGTAATCACAAACGCACTTCAATTCCTGCTTCACGCATGGCCAGTTTTGCTTCGCGGATGCTCGCTTCGCCAAAGTGGAAAATACTGGCGGCCAATACCGCATCGGCCTTCCCGTCCTTAATGCCGTCCACCAAGTGTTGAACAGAACCGACGCCGCCAGAAGCAATGACCGGAATATCGACCGCTTCGCTGACCGCGCGTGTCAAAGGCAGGTTGAAACCTTGCTTGGTGCCGTCTCGGTCCATACTGGTCAGCAAAATCTCGCCTGCACCGCGCCGCTGCATTTCGACAGCCCATTCCACCGCATCCAAACCGGTCGGATTACGTCCTCCGTGGGTAAAGATTTCCCAACGGGTGTTTTCAGGGTTAACCGCTTTGGCATCCACGGCAACAACAATCGCTTGCGAACCAAAAAAACCGGCCGCTTCGTTTACCAAATCAGGATTGGTTACAGCGGCCGTATTGATGCTGGTCTTATCGGCACCGGCATTAAGCAGACGACGGATATCGGCAACCGTACGGACACCGCCGCCGACGGTTAATGGAATAAAAACTTGTGAAGCGACTGCCTCAATAACGTGCAAAATAGTGTCGCGATTGTCGCTGGAGGCAGTGATGTCCAAAAAGGTCAACTCATCCGCGCCTTCATCGTTGTAGCGTTTGGCAACGTCAACCGGATTGCCTGCATCGCGCAGACCCAAAAAGTTGACACCTTTTACCACGCGACCGTCTTTTACATCCAGACAAGGAATAATTCGTTTTGCCAATGCCATACTCAATACCTATTATCCGTTATCAGGCCGTCTGAAACCGTCAGGCCAAAAATTTGCTCAACCAATCCGGCAAATGTTGCAACAGCTGAAAATAACCAATGCCGGCTATCATCGCCAAAACACAGGAAATAATGAAATTGCTGTCAATGCGGCCGACAATGGAAAAAATTAAACCGGCAAATGCCCAGATTATCCCGTTGAAAATCATCCAATAGGTATCGATAATCGGCAAATCAAACGCCGTCAGCTGCCGCAATATCACTGCAATCAGTGTAAACCACAAACTTTCGCTTAGCGGATACACTTCGCGGTCGGATGACCAGATAATCCAAAAACCCAAAACAAACGCTTCAAGCATACCAATCCCTTAATAAAATAAGATATTGAGTGAGTTGTTTTTTTATAATTATTTCAGACAGATTTTAAGTCTAAGGACTTTGCAAAATGCCGCTTTTGAAGGCATTTTCAGCTATACGCCAACTCCTGCGCTGTTACACCTTGCAAAGCCCCAATCTGCATAATTAAACGCACTTAGGTCAAGCCAAAGAATCGGCCATTTTTTGTGCCTGTGCGAAATCAATACTTCCCTCATAAATTGCGCGGCCGGTAATCGCACCGCTCACACCCTCTTTTTCGACGGCACACAATGCGTGGATATCGTCCAAATTCGTCAAGCCGCCGGAAGCGATAATCGGGATATTCACTGATTGAGCCAATTTGACGGTGGCTTCGATATTCACGCCGCTCATCATACCGTCGCGACCGATATCGGTATAAATAATGCTGTTGACGCCATCGTCTTCAAAACGCTTGGCCAAATCGACGACATGGTGTTCCGTTACCGTTGCCCAACCGTCTATCGCCACCATACCGTCTTTGGCATCCAAGCCGACGATAATCTGACCCGGAAAGGCCTTACATGCTTCGCGCACAAATTCAGGATTTTTTACCGCGGCCGTACCGATAATCACATCGGTCAGACCCAAATCCAAATACTTTTCGATGGTGCCCAAATCACGGATACCGCCGCCAAGCTGTACCGGAATATCTTTAACCACGGCGGCCAAAATTTCTTTAATCGCCGGAAAATTTTGAGGAACGCCTGCGAATGCGCCGTTCAAATCAACCAAATGCAAACGGCGTGCGCCTTGATTGCGCCAATGCAACGCCATCTCTGCCGGCGAGTCGGAAAACACCGTCGCCTGCTCCATCAAACCTTGTTTTAAGCGAACACAGCGTCCTTCTTTCAAATCAATGGCAGGTACCAACAGCATTTTCTTCTCCTCTATTCAATTTCAGTATATTTTACACAAATTAGCGATTTTTAGCAGATTTATGTTAAAGCCTCAAATCTGCCAATTTAAAAAATTACGCAGCAGCAGCAATCCTGCCTGATGGCTTTTTTCCGTGTGGAATTGTGTGGCAAATACATTGTCCTTACCGACAATGCAGGCAAATTCATTCGGATATTCACTGACACCTAAAATAATCTCTTCATTTTTCGGTGCAAAATAATAGCTATGGACAAAATAGAAATACTCGTTCTGCCCAATGTCTTGAAATAAAGGATGCGGACGGGTTTGGCGCACTGTATTCCAACCCATATGCGGCACTTTCAGACGGCCTCCCTGTGCATCGGTTTGATTGGGCAAAAACCGTTTTACTTGTCCTTCAAACCAACCCAAACCATCTGTATCGCCTTCTTCGCTGTGTTCGAACAATAATTGCGCACCTACGCAAATTCCAAAAAACGGCTTGTTTTTCAGGCCGTCTGAAACCGCCTCGCCCAAACCGCTTGCCTTCAGCGCCGACATACAATCCGGCATGGCGCCCTGCCCCGGAAAGATAACCTTATCCGCCGCCATCACCTCTTCAGGCCGCGAAGTCAGATAAATTTCAGCATTTTGATTGGACAAGGCCTGCGCCGCCTGAACAGATTTCAATACTGAGTGCAGGTTTCCCATTCCATAATCGACAATCGCTACTTTCATTGTTTCTCCTCAGGCCGTCTGAAAACATTTAATGATTAATATAATAATAAGAATGATTGTAGCAAAAGATGGTTTAAAACAAAATATTGCCACTATACAAGACAAATAATAAAAGGCCGTCTGAAATCCCAATCGGTTTCAGACGGCCTTTATTCATTCACACGATGCCTTATTCTTCAGACGCGGCTTCCGCTTCTTCTTGAACAGATTCTTCACTCAGCGTGCCTTTGGTAGAAGGTGTTTGACCCATCATGCGCGGATCGTATTCGACCGCCATGCGCAAGGCGCGGCCGAAGGCTTTAAAAACGGTCTCGGCTTGATGATGTGCATTACGGCCGCTCAAATTATCGATGTGCAAGGTCATCATACTGTGATTCACAAGGCCGTGGAAAAATTCTTCAAACAAATCAACATCAAAACGGCCAATCAGGGCGCGGGTAAAGTCGATGTTATACACCAAACCAGGACGGCCGGAAAGATCGATGACCACGCGGCTCAACGCTTCATCCAGCGGAACATAGGCATGACCGTAACGGGTAATGCCGGCTTTATTGCCAAGCGCCTGTTTCAAGGCCTGACCCACCACGATACCGATGTCTTCAACCGTGTGATGGTCGTCAATGTGCAAATCGCCTTTACAGGTAATATCCAAGTCAATCAAACCATGGCGCGCCACTTGGGCAAGCATGTGTTCAAGGAAAGGAACGCCGGTATCCAAGCGGTATTTACCGGTACCGTCAAGGTTGAGGCTGACGGTGATTTGGGTTTCGCAGGTATTGCGGGTAACGGTAACAAAACGGTCTTCGGTTGAAACACCAGCTTCGACTGCTTCGACAGTTTGTTTTTCCAAACGCGCCACTTCAACCGCTGCTGCTTTTTCTTGGTCTTTGCTGTGATCACGGTTCAGCCAGCCTTTGCGTTTGTGCATGCCGGATTCCAACTTCGCAGCCAGGCTCGGACGAATGCCGCGTGCAGACTCATCGCCTGCTTGTTGTTCCAAACGGCGTTTGAGCTGAGACAAAGAGGCGGAGTTTTCATAACCGCACGCGCGTGCAAGCTTGGTCAATGAACCGGCTTCTTCAACCAGTAACAGAAAATTGGTCAAATGCAGTTGAGCTTTGTTCATAATGGTAGTTTCCTTGGAATCAAAGATTGGGGTAAAGGTTTCTAATAACGGCCAAGACAGCATCATTTTGCGCTGCCGAGCCTATGGTTATGCGGACACACTGATCCAAAAGCGGATGGCTGCCATGCAGTTTTTTAATCAGTATGCGGTATTGCTTCAATGTTTCAAACAGCCCGTCCGCATCAGGAACGCGAACGGTAATAAAGTTGGCTTCGCTCGGAAAAACTTCCAAACGGTTTAATTTCAACAATTCATTCATCACGCGCGAACGCTCGTTTTTTAATATATCAATGTTTTGCTGAATGATTTGATGATGTTTCAATGAGAATTTTGCCGCCGCCAAGCTTAATTGATTCATATTGTAAGGCGGAAGGATTTTGGCCAGTTCACCCATAATGCTTGGACTTGCCGCCGCATATCCCATCCGCAAGCCTGCAAAGCCGATTTTACTGATGGTGCGCATTACGACCAGGTTTTCGACTTCGCCCGCCCACGGAAGGAAACTGTCATGATGAAACGCGCCATATGCCTCATCGACAACCACAATGCCGGTTGCCGCACGAATGACCGCCTCTACTTCTTCTCGTTTAAAGCACACGCCGGTAGGATTATTGGGATAGGCAATAAAAATTAATGACGGCTGATGTTGCTCAATCGCAGACAAAACGGCAGGAAGATTTAAAGAAAAATCCGGATTTAAGGGAATACCGACATATTCCATACCATAAAGCGCGGCATTATGACGATACATAACGAAACTTGGCTCAATACCCAATACACGCGCATTTGGTTTGGCAACCAGCATAGTCAAAAACTGGATAAGCTCGTCTGAGCCGTTGCCCAATGCGATTTCCGCTTTATCGGGAATACCGAAAATTTCCCTCAATTCTTCATAAATCCCGCTCTTGGCAGTATGGGGATACAAATGAATCGGTGCCTGCTTTGCCAAGTCCGCCCATTCTGACAACAAAGATTCATATCCGGCGAAAGGATGATGCGGACACTCCATAGCGTCCAACTTAATAAAACCTTCCGGCAAATCAGCAACCTGATAGGCTGTCATTACTTTAATATCATCACGGATAACTTCAGCAACGCGATTCATGGTTTTCTATCCTCCTGAGATAAAGTATTTATAATAGTAGCACAATCTTTATTAGATATATATATTAATAAGACTATAAAACAAGATAAAGTTTCATTAATTTGAAGAAAAAACAATAAATCCTTTCTTGAGCATCTTTAAGCAATATTCTTGGCTTACCCCGCCTTTTTAGCGGTATAATTTTAAGTTTTCCAGTACGGCTTACGCCCTCAATCTTGTGAATAATACACGCTCCCCATTACCTTATCTTGCAACGTCCATAAGCCTTATCCTGCTGATTCTGCTTTCCTTGTCGTGGGAATTGTGGATCGCTCCATTGCGCGAAGGCGGCTCATGGTTGGCACTGAAAGCCCTGCCTTTGTGCTTGCCGTTGACCGGTATTTTGAAAAAACGCATCTACACTTACCAATACAGCTCCATGCTAATTCTGATTTACTTTGCCGAAGCCTGTATGCGCCTGGCTGACACAGCCGTCGCCAGCCGGATTTGCGCCGCCGTTTCCGTATTATTGTGCATTGCCTTTTTCCTCGGCTGCCTTGCATTTATCAAACAACAAAAACACACATCAAAATGACCTACCACACACTTTCAGACGGCCTGACCGAATCTTCAGTGAAAACCTTTTGGCCTTTATGGCTCAGCTTTATTTGGATTTGCGCCGTCCCTTTTCTTTCACTCTACCGAGTCGGCCCACTACCCAGCTTTTATCTGGAAGCCATTTCACTGAGCGGCTCATTGGTACTGACATTGATTAGCGCACACAAAGGCCTGCTGAATATCCGTCTTCCCACACTCAGTATCGGCCTGTTTGCCATGGCTGCATTTTGGTTGCTCCAAGCACGCCTCATGCATTCGACCTACCCCGGCATGAGCGATATTACTGCCTGGACCTTTGTCATTTTGGCACTGGGCGCATGGTCGGTGCGGGGCTGGGTAGCAGCTTACGGACAGGAGCGCGTCGTCAGCATCTTCGCTTGGTCTTTATTGATAGGTGCAACTATGCAGGCTGCCATCGTTTGGCTGCAATTTAAAGGCTGGTCCAACGTAGAGTGGTTGAACGGCATCATTGCCCGAAGCAACGGCACCGTAAACGGCCAACTCGGCCAACGAAACCATTTGGGACATTATTTAATGTGGGGCATTTTGGCGGCATCCTATTTATGGACGGCACGCAAAATGTCCAATACAGCAGGTTTTCTGTTTGTATTGGCTTTGACCGCAACCCTCGGCCTTGTCAACTCACGCACCATCTTAGGCTACATTGCCGCCCTATTCCTGATTACACCGTTATGGTTTTGGCGTACCCGTTTCCAACACAAACGCGCACTGTGCATTTTTCTCCTGACCGCCATCCTGGCCGCCGCTTTCCAATTCGGTATGGGCAGCCTGTTGGACTTGTTTGGCAACGTCAAATACGAAACCGCTGTCGAACGCGCAGGCACCAGCGGTTTTGAAGGTTCCATGCGCCAAATCGAATGGAGCAAGGCATGGATTGCCTTTCAATCCGCACCTTGGTTCGGCCATGGCTGGAACAGTTTTGCCCAACAAACCTTCCTGATCAATGCCCAACAACAATACTTCCCCAACAATATCCTCGGCGTACTGTTTACCCATTCGCACAATATCGTCATGCAGTTATTGTCCGAAATGGGCATTGCCGGCACCTTACTTGCAGCCTTAACCCTGCTTGCAGCCGTGTGGCGACTGTTGGGCCGCAATCAAACGCCGGCCTCGCTGTTTTTACTGACTGCCGCCGCCGTCAGCCTTTGCCACAGCATGCTTGAATATCCTCTTTGGTATATCTACTTCCTCACTGTATTCAGCCTGATTCTGTCGTTGACACCCTCTTATCCGAAAGATGTTTCAGACGGCCCTTTATCCACCCGAATCAGACAATGGGCAAGCGGTATAGCTGCTTTATCGATTTTAATCGGCATAGCAAACCTCAGCTGGGAATATCAAAATCTGACCCAATATAGCCGTGTAGGGAAAACCGATGATCAGCAAACGGTTCAAAACAAAATCGACGGCTTGCAACGACTTTCCAAAGAAAGCCCCATGCTTGCCTATTACGCCGATTTGAGCTTGAGCAAACGTGCAGATCCGACCGATGCCTATATCCACCCATGGGCAGAAGAGGCCGCACTCAAAGCCCTGACCTACCGCCCCTACTCCAGCGCCTACCAAGTTGGCCTTTACCTCTACCGACAAGGTAAAAAAGAAGAAGGTGCGCAATGGATGCAGGCAATGCAATATTATTATCCTTATATGATGTATTTCTACGCCGACAAAATACGCAGCCACCCGACATTCGCCCCCTTACTGCCCAAACTTTTGTCCGATTGCAAAGATTTCATCAACGCACCGAAACACCAAACCGCCCAATCATGCGACAAACCCTGAACAAAACACACCTAATTGTCAGTTTGTCCTTACAGGCCGTCTGAAAATGTAAAGAGCAGCAAGTTTCTATGCAAAAAAGCGCAAAAGCACAGAAAATTACGCTATCAACAAAAGCAGATTGCATGTTAAGATTGAATACAACTCTATTTTAAGCGCCGCACCGCCTATTTAGTGCCACGGCGCATACAATCACGAAAAGGAAATTCCATGAGTCGCGTATTACTCGTAGATGACGATGCCCTCTTGACCGAATTGCTGACCGAATACCTGACTGCCGAAGGCCTCAACGTTCATAGCGTTCCCGACGGCGAAGCCGGCGTTCAAGAAATTCTGACCGGACAATACGATGTCGTCGTATTAGACTCCATGATGCCTAAAATGAACGGTTTGGACGTACTGAAAAACGTACGTACCCAAAGCACCGTGCCCATCATTATGCTGACCGCGAAAGGCGACGACATCGACCGCATTATCGGTCTGGAAATGGGTGCGGACGATTATGTTCCGAAACCATGCACACCGCGCGAACTCTTGGCCCGCATCAACGCCATCCTGCGCCGTGCGCAACACAGCAACGAACAAAACAACGCGCCTAACAGCATTTCTGTCAGCGACGTTGTCCTCTACCCTGCCAAACGCCAAGCCAGCATCAAAGACACTCCGCTTGAGTTGACCAGCACCGAATTCAACCTGCTCGAAGTTTTGATGCGCCACGCCGGACAAGTCGTCAGCAAAGAGACCCTGTCTATCGAGGCACTCGACCGCAAACTGGCTAAATTTGATCGCAGCATCGACGTACACATCTCCAGCATCCGCCACAAATTGGGCGATGCCTCCCTGATTCAAACTGTACGCGGCTTAGGCTACCTGTTTGTTAAAAACTAAAGATTAAACAGATCAATGAAACTGTTTCAACGCATCTTCGCCACATTTTGCGCAGTCATCGTCTGCGCAATCTTTGTGGCGAGTTTTTCATTTTGGCTGGTACAAAACACCCTCGCCGAAAACCAATTCAACCAACGCCGCACCATCGAAACCACATTGATGAGCAGCATCATCTCCGCGTTTAACTCGCGCGGAGACAGCGGTGCGCGTGAAATTCTTTCGGAATGGAAAAACAATCCGGTTTCCAATGCCGTTTATGTGATTACCGGCGACGATAAAAAAGATATTTTAGGCCGCAACATCGACAGCCTGTCCATCGAACGCGCCCGCATCTTTGCCATCAACAATCCCGAATCCGATTTAGCCCACATCGAATACGACCGTTTCGGCGAAGAATACCTCTTCTTCATTAAAGGCTGGGACAACCATCAAGCCCAACGCCTGCCCAGCCCGCTCTTCATTCCCGGCCTGCCGCTCTCGCCGATTTGGCACGAATTTATCATTCTGTCTTTCATCATCATCGTCGGCCTCTTGATGGCATACATCCTTGCCAACAACATTACCAAGCCCATTAAAATTCTTGGCGGCGGTATGGACAGGGTAGCCAACGGCGAACTCGAAACCCGCATTTCCCAGCAAGTTGACGACCGTGACGACGAATTGTCCCACCTTGCCGTGCAGTTCGACAAAATGGCCGAGAAACTGGAAAAACTTGTTGCCAAAGAGCGTCATTTGCTCCACCACGTTTCTCATGAAATGCGCTCGCCGCTGGCACGTATGCAGGCGATTGTCGGCCTGATTCAATCTCAGCCGCAAAAGCAAGAGCAATACCTCAAGCGCCTTGAAGGCGAATTGGTGCGCATGGATACTCTGGTCGGCGAATTGTTGACCCTATCCCGCTTGGAAACTTCCAATATTCCTTTGGAAAAAGAAAACCTCAAACTCGTTCCGTTCTTAACCAACTTGATTGAGGACAACCAAAGCATTGCCCACCAAAACAACCAAAGCGTTACCCTGAGCATTGACCCAAAAATCCCCGAAAATGCCGTGGTCAGCGCCAACGAAGGCTATCTATACCGCGCCTTTGACAACGTTATCCGTAATGCCATCAATTACAGTCCGGAAGGCAGCACCATTCAAACCCATATCGGACAAGACGGCAAACACTGGATTATCGATGTGACCGACAACGGTCCGGGTGTCGATGAAATGCAGCTTCCGCATATCTTCACTGCCTTTTATCGCGCCGACTCCAGCGCGCACAAGCCCGGTACAGGTTTAGGGCTTGCATTGACACAGCACATTATGGAACAGCACTGCGGTAAAATCATTGCTGAAAATGTCAAACCCAACGGCCTGAGGATGCGTTTTATCCTTCCCAAAAAGAAAGCCGGAGACAAAAAAGAAGTCTAAAAATAAGGCCGTCTGAAACTTTTCAGACGGCCAAAAACACAAATAAGGAACCATCATGAGCGCAACCGTCCAAACCGGCTCCGGCTACTTCTTCATGCCTGAACACATCATCCTCGTCGGCGCCAGCGAACGTCCGCACAGCCTTGGCGAACGCATTTTCAGCCACCTGCTCGGTTCCTCATATCAAGGCAAAATCACCCCCGTCAATCTTCGACACAGCAGTGTAGCAGGCATTCCCTCCTACTCCAGCCTCAGCAAAATCCCGGGACAAGCCGATTTGGTTGTTGCCGTTATCCCGCCCGACCATTACGACTCGCTGTTCAAAGCCTGCCGTAAAAAAGACCTGCACCACATTATTCTGATTCAAGATTGGGAAAACCTACCGCCCGAATCCTGCAAAAACGCCCGTTCCACCATTCAAAAACATCACGGCGATGAATTGAACATCACCGTATGCAACAGCGCAGGCATCCAACTTCCCTCACTCAACCTCAACATCAGCACCCAAACCGACTATCCGGCCGGCCATATCGCATTACTCACCGGCCACAGCACCGTCAGCCGCAACATCAACCACCTGCTGAACACGCTGCATCAAGGCGTATCGCGCCACATCAGCCTCAACTATGATCTAAGCCCTACTACATCGGCCGACTGGCTCAACCGCTTCGGCCACAACCGCCATACTAAAGTTGCCGTGATCCACTACAATCCGGCCGAAAACCAACGCGAGCTGTTCAGTGCCATCCGCCACTTTACACGCCACACTCCGCTTATCCTATTGTCTACACACTACACCGACGACACAGACAAAGCCATCCTGCGCAGCCTCAGCCGCCATTGCAATTTCCAACCGGTATTCAATAACGCCGAACTGGAAGCAGCCCTAAAAGCCCACCTTTCCGGCATTCCCGTCATTACCAACCCCACCATATTGTCCGATACGCCGATAGAATGGCTGCGCACTACCGCCAATGCCTGCGAATTGACCCTCGACCTCCCAACCGATGTACCATCCGTCCGACAAGGCTGCATCGGCAGCAACCCTACGCCTGCACGCATCCACCGTCTGGCGCTCGAACAATTACAAAATCCGCATACTCAAGCCCTGCTTGGCATTATTTCGCCAGATACGCCAGACGCATACAGTATTCATCAAACTCTGGATAATTTGGCACAAAAAACCAGCAAGCCCATTCTCGTCAGCTATCGTTTTTCAGACGGCCTGACTCGGTTTAACACGCCGGAAGAAGCCTTGCTGACACTTTATTTCCGCAATCAAACAGCCTATTTGCAACAAGTACAAAATACCCCTGCGCCAGCCAAAACAGGTCGTCTAAAAACACCCAAAAGCAAAAGTATCGATAAAGCCATTGCTTCCGGCCAAACCGAACTGATGGCGGAAGCCCTATACCTGCCTCCGTGCCAAACCCAAAAACACAATGCCGTCCAATTCCGATTCAACCGCCATGCCATTTACGGCAATATCCTTACCGCCCATTACAACGGCAAAACCGAAGCCGCATTACCTCCTTTTACCACACTCGATATCCAGCGTTTAAGCCAGTTTGCAGAACTTGACAACACTTCCGTTCTCAATCAATTCCTGCATTCCCTAAACACGCTTATCCACAACAACCAGCATATCGGCGACATCATCCTCAACTACAACGGCAGCCAATACAGCAGCACCATCATTCCCAAAATTGTGGAAAAACCAGCCACGCCGACAACCAAAATCCCCAAAAAAGCCGTCCAAACCTTAGAACAGGCCGCCGCTAAAATGCAAAGTGCCGCCGCCTACCTCCAACAAAAAAATCCGGTCGCAGCCGAGTTTCTACGCAACACCGGCGAAGCCGCGTCCGAACTACTGCACCCTAAAACCGAAACTCCCGAGATACAAAACGTACTCGCACCCTATCCGAGCCAAACCGATACCTTTACCCTGCCCGACGGCAACACACTGCACATCCGCGCACTAGAACCTGAAGATGCCGAAGCCAAACAAAAATTTGTCCGCCAATTACCCGCGGCCGACCGCTATACGCGCTTCATGACCCATACCAACGAGTTGCCGCCGCCGACACTCGCACGGCTGACCCGTCTCGATTTCCATGCCGAATGCGCGTGGGTAGCCTTCGCTTCAGACGGTCGTATCGTCGCAGTTAGCCGTTACAGCCGCATCAATCGTAATGAGTGCGAGTTCGGCATTACTTTAGCACCTGAAACACGCAAAACCGGCTTGGCCGGCAAAATGATAAGCCTCATTATCCAAACTGCCACACAGCAAGGTTATCAAATCATGAATGCGGAAATCCTCAAAGAAAACACACCGATGCTCAAACTCGCTGAAAAATCAGGATTTACCGTCACTCCATCGGAAACCGACCGCGGCCTGTATCAAGCAAGCCTCGATTTGAACGAATGGCAAAACAGCAACAAAAACAAATAAAAACTTGCATAACCCGTGTAAAATATCCTAAAATTAGCGGTTTCTATATATCCGCATTTTTCAAAAGGACTCAAAATGGTAGTTATCCGTTTGGCTCGCGGCGGCTCAAAACACCGCCCTTTCTTCAACGTAGTCGTAACTGACTCTCGCAACCGTCGTGACGGCCGCTTCATCGAGCGCGTAGGTTTCTACAACCCCGTTGCCAACGAAAAACAAGAACGTGTACGTTTCGACGCAGACCGCATCAACCACTGGGTTGCTCAAGGTGCGAAAGTTAGCGACGCAGTTGCCAAACTGATTAAAGAGCAAAAAATCGCTGCTTAATCAGCTGAAACGACCATGACAGACACTCAAACACGGGTAGCCATGGGCTACATCAAAGGTGTGTTCGGCATTAAAGGCTGGCTTAAAATTGCCGCCAATACCGAATATACCGACAGTCTGCTGGACTACCCAGAGTGGCAGTTGTGCAAGGATGGCAAAACCCTGAATGTTGTGCTTGAGGCAGGTAAAATTGTCAATGGCGAACTTCAGGTCAAATTTGAAGGTATAGACGATCGCGATCAAGCATTTGCCTTGCGCGGCTATACCATCGAAATTCCCAGAGAGTCATTCGCCCCTACTGAAGAAGACGAATACTACTGGGCAGATTTAGTCGGCATGACCGTCATCAATAAAGAAAACATTGTCCTCGGCAAAGTCAGTAACCTGATGGAAACCGGCGCGAATGATGTTTTGATGATTAAAGGCAAACACGGACAAATCCTGATTCCCTTCGTCTCCAACTATATCGAATCTGTCGATACCGACAGCAAAACTATTATCGCCGACTGGGGTTTGGATTACTGATGCTGATTCAAGCCATCACCATTTTTCCAGAGATGTTCGACAGCATTGTCGAATATGGTGTTACAGGCAGGGCAAGAAAACAAAACCTTTGGCAATTTCAAGCCGTTAATCCCCGAAAATTTGCCGACAACAAACTTGGCTATATCGATGATCGCCCCTTCGGAGGTGGTCCGGGAATGATTATGATGGCGCCGCCGCTTCAAGCAGCAATTGAAGAAGCCAAAGCAAACTCGCAAAAACCTGCCAAAGTAATTTATCTCAGTCCGCAAGGTCAGTCGCTGACACATAAAAAGGCCGCAGATCTTGCCGAACTGCCCCATCTTATTCTTCTATGCGGACGCTATGAAGGCATAGATGAAAGACTATTGCAAAGCAGTGTGGACGAAGAAATCAGCATTGGCGACTTTGTCGTCTCAGGTGGCGAATTACCCGCCATGATGTTGATGGATGCTGTCTTAAGATTGGTTCCGGGCGTATTGGGCGATATACAGTCAGCCGAACAAGACTCGTTTTCAGACGGCCTTTTAGACTGTCCTCATTACACCAAACCCGTAGAATTCCAAGGCATGACAGTTCCTGATGTCTTACGCTCAGGGAATCATGGCTTGATTGCCGAGTGGCGATTGAAACAATCACTGCGACGCACTTTAGAGCGCCGACCCGATTTATTGGAAAAGCGCAGTTTAATCCCAAAGGAATCCCGCCTCTTAAAAGAAATCTTGCAAGAGCAACAGGAAATCCAATCATAACTTAGGAAAAACAAATGAACTTGATTCAACAATTAGAGCAAGAAGAAATCGCTCGCTTGAACAAAGAAATCCCTGAATTCGCTCCAGGCGACACCGTTGTCGTATCTGTACGCGTAGTTGAGGGTTCTCGCAGCCGTCTGCAAGCATACGAAGGTGTTGTTATCGCTCGCCGCAACCGTGGCCTGAACAGCAACTTCATCGTTCGCAAAATCTCTAGCGGCGAAGGTGTAGAACGTACTTTCCAACTGTACTCTCCTACCGTAGAAAAAATCGAAGTTAAACGCCGTGGTGACGTACGTCGCGCCAAACTGTACTACTTGCGCGGCCTGACCGGTAAAGCAGCTCGCATTAAAGAAAAATTGCCTGCTCGCAAAGGTTAAAGCCTTCATCAAAAACCCACTTCAATGAAGTGGGTTTTTTGTTTTTATACAAGAACGCCTTGTCTTTCTTACACAATCCTGTAAGCCAATCACAATTCCCATCTCACGCATAAACTTAAACAGAATTATAACTCCCCCTGCTTCTTTTAACCTTTATAACAAAGGCCGTCTGAAACAAAAGATGCAGACGGCCTTTAATCACATCAGACGGTTATTTAAACCATCTTGCCAATGCTGGGATACGCGACAACAACAGTGTATCCAAAATCCAAATAACAGCGATTGCAGCAATGGCCGTTGGAAAAATCACAGCCAAAATCAGAAGTGGCACAGCCATTGCCCACCATACCGGAAATTTAATTTTCTGTGCAGGAGGAACTAAACCTCGCGCTTCCGAAGGGCGGCGTTTCCACCACATTACACAACCGCTGACACAGATAAAGATAATCGCCAGGCAGAACAAGACATTTGCCAATACGCTCCACCAGCCCAGCGTACCCATATGCAAAGCAATGCTTGCCGCCATGAATTTACCAAACCAGTTGTAATCATCGAAATGAATATCAGCCAGGATTTTGCCACTGTATTGATCAATGTGTACCGTACGATCCGCAGTCGGACTAATCATATCGTAGCTCATTGAGTCTTGCGACAGCGTCCATACACCGGTCTCACCCTTAGGCAAATTAAGCTGATAGCGACCTTTAAAGCCAATTTCGCGCGCAAAGCGGTCAACCGTCTCCAACGTCATCGGCTCACTCGGATTAATGCCGTTTTCGCCCATTGTCGTACCGGAAACCGGCATAGGCGTCAGCTCCAAAATCCACGGCACTTCTTTGGATTTACCGTCGTTCAGCACATCACCATGGGTTGATACGGAAGATACAGGATTAGGCTCCACGCCCCATTTACCCGTAGGAAATTGACTCCACGCTTGAACCACTTTACCACCCCAAATACCTGCCCAAGCAACGCCCGACAGACAGAACAGCAATAAAATCAAAGAAACCCAAGAGCCAAATGCACCGTGCAGGTTGCGCCACCAAGAACGACCTTTGCCTGCTTTAGGTAAAAAAACAGCCTTCAGACTACGCTGTTTTACCCACCACAAATAAATACCGGTCACAATCATGATGATGGTTAGCGACGCAGCGGTTTCCAACAGGTAGTCCCCTGTCGCCCCAATCATAATATCGCCGTGGATTTCATCCATCGTGTGATACCAGCCTTGACCGCGCGGCATCGTGTTCACGACTTTTGCCGTATAGGGATCAACGGCAACCATAGTGGCTTTATCGTCATTGTTCACGCGGAATACGGCAACCATATCATCTGTGCGCGGCGCAATATACTGCACCACAGAGGAAGTTTCCGGATTCACAAACTGTCTGGCAGCTTCAGCCTGAGCCGACAAAGGCTGAACCACTGCCTGAGGCGTAACATGTATGCGCTCGCCTTCTTTACCGGTAATATTGGCAAATAGCAGCATTCCCAACCCTGTAACAGCCAGCAGGGTTAAAAACGGCGCAACCAAAAGTCCGGCATAAAAATGCCATCGCCAAACAGTCAAATAACGGCGGTTAGCCTGTTGTTCATTTTGGGAAGTTGGTTTTGTTTCCATATATTCTCTTTATATAGTCAAAGCAGACTAATTATTACGAATTAGTATCAGGCATTTTAATCAAAAACATTCATTTAAGAAACCGTTTTTCCGATGCAGCTTTGAAATACTTCAATATTTAGTTTTCAGGCCGTCTGAAAAACAAAATAGACAGAAAACAACACTTTACTGAAAATCCGTTTTAATTATTGCGGTTTCGGCAGAATTTGGTAGAATACAGGCATTACTTATTTATTCATCAAGCCGCCAAGCTTTGGCGGCTTGTATTTTTATTTCCAATCCGGCTACCGCGCGTGGCCGGATAAAATTTTAAAAGCATCATCATGCTTTCATGGAGAACTCAATGCAAAAAATCCCTTTGACCGTCCGTGGTGCAGAATTGTTGAAACAAGAACTTCAACACCTCAAAAGCGTAGCACGCCCAGAAGTCATTGAAGCCATCGCCGAAGCACGTTCACACGGCGACTTGTCTGAAAACGCAGAATACGAAGCCGCCAAAGAGCGTCAAGGCTTTATCGAAGGCCGCATTGCCGAGTTGGAACACAAACTCTCTATGGCGCACATCATCAACCCTGCCGAAATCCATGCAGAAGGCAAAATTGTGTTCGGCACAACTGTGACACTGGAAGATTTGGAAACCGAAGAACAAGTTACCTACCAAATCGTCGGTGAAGATGAAGCAGACATCAAAGAACACAAAATCTACGTTGGCTCCCCCATTGCCCGAGCCCTGATCGGCAAAGAAGAAGGCGACGTTGCAGAAGTTCAAGCACCCGGCGGCGTGCGTGAATATGACATCATTGCCGTGCAATATATTTAAATAAACAAAAGGCCGTCTGAAAACATTTTCAGACGGCCTTTTGCTGTACCTAAAAACACCATAATCAAAGAAAATAAAATCTTCACAGGAGAAGCATAATGAATCTACTATACAAAATTATCCAAACCGCTGCCGCCATGTGGCTTGGTATGCAGCTGACAGCAGGCTATGTTACTGCCCCTATCCTATTCCGCATCCTGCCCAAAATGCTGGCAGGAGAAATTGCCGGCATTTTATTTGCTATTACAGCACTTTGTGGCTTAGTTATTTTTGGCGCAGCCTATGCCTTTTTCAGACGGCAACTTGCCTCCCTCTCTTGGTGGGTTTTGGTGCTTTGGCTACTCTTAGCCTGTAATCATCTTTTGGTTACGCCGGTTATCGAGGCACACAAGTACGGGCTGGATAACTGGCTCTTGTCTCTAGTAGGCGGTACATTCGGCATTTGGCATGGCTTATCCAGTATTATCTTTTTGATTTGTACGATACTGGCAGCCATCTGCGTATGGAAATGGCCCAAACCAAACTAATCTGTCTTAATAAAAGGCCGTCTGAAAAAAGTCTTTCAGACGGCCTTTTATTTTGAATCATAAATTCCCTGACTCTTCAAATATAAACCATAAAAAAATGCCCTGCATATTGCAGGGCATTTTTCACAAACCGATTAAGGTTTAGCGTAACCGTGAACGCCATTGTAAGGAGCTGGGATCCAACCTTCATCAGTAGCAGGCAATTCACCTTGACCTTCGATAGTTTGGCCTGGAGCAACTTGACGAGTAACAACGCTGCGGATTTTAACATCAACGCGACGGTCAGGTTCGATACAAGCGATAAGGGCAGCACGTTTCTTAGCTTTAGAAACTTTTTTACCCAGTTTAGCAACTTCAGCTTCACAAGTAGCAGTCATTTGAGCTTGAGACTCGCCCAGACCTACTGCAGAGATTTTGCTAGAAGCAACGCCACGGCCTACCAAGTAGTTAGCAACTACGTTGGCACGACGCTCAGACAGAGCTTGGTTGTATTCTTCAGAACCCATGAAGTCAGTGTGACCTTCAACACGTACAGTTTGTACGCTGTCGTTGCTCAGGCGTTGAGCCAAAGAATCCAAGTTTTCTTGAGCTTCAGGACGCAGGTTGTCTTTGTCGAAGCCGAACAGAGTTTTAGTAGACAGAGAAACAGTTTCATCAACATACTCAGGAGCTTGTTGTACAGGAGCAACTGCTTCGCGGTCACCACATTCAACACGGCCTTCGGTAGCTTTGTCGAAGTAGCTGTTTTTCCAGCATTCGCCGTAGTTGTTACGGACGATTTCTTGAGATTGGCTGCTTACGGTGTAACCGTGTTTGGTGTGCGCTTCGCTGGCCATAGCGGTGCCAGAGGCAACCAAGGCAACGAACAATGCGCTTAATTTCAGCTGTTTGGTCATTTTATTCCCTCATCAAATTGTTATGCGGCGGACTAGGAAAGCAACCGCTGCAAAGTACCAATATACAGGCCGCAGTATCAAAACAGCGGCAAATCGGATATATCAGGTTGCACTATAAAGAAGCGCAAGGCAAACTGTCAATACTCGATGCCTTCAAACAATCATGAAGTGCCTGCTTCCTAGTAGTTAATCATGCCGAAAAATCAATCTTGTGTCATTAATTTAGGGCAAAATCAGACAATTCACCTACCTAAAGTTGTACAAAAACAACAAAACCCCTTTCCCTCTTCTTTCCTGAATTTCCTGTTTTCATATCATTAAAAGATATTTTCATTAAAAACAACCATTTTCAAAACTCGGGGCAAAACTGGGCAAAATATGTTAAATTACATGCCGTTTGTCGCACAAAATCCACAATAACAACGTATTCGGTACTGCTACCATGAAACTGCAACAATTACGTTACGCCCTTGAAGTTTACCGGCACAATCTGAATGTCTCTGAAGCCGCCGATGCGCTTTTCACATCCCAGCCCGGCATTTCCAAACAAATCCGCCTGCTTGAAGAAGAATTGGGTATCCAAATTTTTATCCGCAGCGGCAAGCGTGTGGTTTCCGTTTCGCAACCGGGCAAAGCCGTGTTAGAAATTTCGGAACGAATTTTGCGCGATGTACAAAACATTAAAAATATCGGCAGCGAGTTTACCGATCATGACAGCGGTTCGCTGACCATCGCGACAACGCATACCCAGGCGCGTTATGCCTTGCCCAAAATCGTTGCGGAATTTGTCAAAAACTACCCTAAGGTCAATTTGACCATCAAACAAGGCAGCCCTTCTGCGATTGCGCAAATGGTCAGCAGCGGCGAAGCAGATTTAGCAATTATTACCGAACAGATTGATGATCATCCTGAGTTAGGCAAGCTGCCCTGCTACGAATGGAACCATGCCGTGATTGTTCCGCATGACCACCCTCTTTTGGACTGCCGCAATCCTTTAAGCCTTGAAGATTTGGCTTCTTTTCCGCTGGTTACTTACGAATTTGCTTTTAATTCCGGCAGCAGCATTGCGCGTACATTTAATAAAGCGCATATTGAG
Organism: Neisseria sp. P0021.S007; assembly: GCF_051956855.1. Classification (NCBI taxonomy): domain Bacteria; kingdom Pseudomonadati; phylum Pseudomonadota; class Betaproteobacteria; order Neisseriales; family Neisseriaceae; genus Neisseria; species Neisseria sp. P0021.S007. The sequence continues at coordinate 100,238 of NZ_JBQCXA010000004.1, read as the reverse complement.
CAACCTGATGTTGCCTTATCGGCTGCCGATACAGATGTATTGAAGACGTATGTCCGCTTAGGCTTGGGCGTTGGTTTGATGGCCAAAATGGCGTACGATCCCGTTGTCGATCAAGATTTACAGCTTATTGATGCGGCACACTTATTTGAACCGTCGCCCACTTGGATAGCCTTACGCTCGGATACTTACCTGCGCGGTTACGCGTATGACTTTATCCAGATGTTTGCACCGAAACTGACCAGAGAAGTAGTCGACCGCATTCTGTACACGCCGGTTGTTGAAGATTTTTCAATTTAATACCTGACTATCACTTGCGTAACTTAACAATTATTCTTTAATTCTTGTTAAAAAGGCCGTCTGAAATATTTCAGACGGCCTAAGATTCAGATAGCGTGCGAACAACCAGAAACCATTTTCTTCAAGGTTGTCGCATCTAAGATTTTGATGTGCTTGTGTTCAACCGAAATCAAGCCTTCATGATGGAATTTAGACAAGGTGCGGCTGACTGTTTCCAGCTTCAGCCCCAAATAGCTGCCGATTTCCTCACGCGACATCCGCAAGATAAAATCATTGGCGGCGAAGCCTCGTGAATAGAGACGCTGAGACAGGTTGAGCAAGAATGCTGCCAATCGCTCTTCAGCGCGCATATTGCCCAAAAGCAGCATAACGCCCTGATCTCGAACAATTTCGCGACTCATTAAGCGGAAAAAGTGAGAGCGGAGGCTGGGAATATCCTGACCGAGTTCTTCAATGTGTGTAAACGGAAGCTCGCATACCTCGCTGTCTTCCAAAGCCACAGCATCACAGCTGTGAATATGGGAACAAATCCCATCCATACCGATCAGCTCGCCCGACATAAAAAAGCCGGTTACCTGGTCTCGTCCATCTTGGCTGGCGACTGTTGTCTTAAAGAAGCCCGCACGGATGGCAAACAAAGAGGTAAATGGCTCGCCGGCACGGAACAGGTATTCACCTTTTTTCAGACGGCGGCTTTGACGGATAACCGCGTCTAATTGTGAAAATTCGTTAGGCATCAGTCCGACAGGCAAACACAGCTCGCGTAAAGAACATGTGGAACACAAGGTTTTCATTTGATGTGTTGCATTGTGTGTGGCCATAACGCACCTTTAATTTGCTTAGTTCTCTCAATCCCTGATGAAGCCGAATAACTATTGACCCATGTCAAAGTTGGCATATCATTATGAGGCATTCTACCAAACTATCGAAATTTTGACTAAAATTTTCCCTAATTTCCTTACTTCATACTACAAGCCCCGACCATGAAAATCATCCCTATCTCAAATAACACTAACACAAACAATGAATTACCGGAATTCGACCGCGAATTGATTGCCAGTTTGCCATCAAGCGGTCCACGTTATACATCCTATCCGACCGCCGACCGCTTCCATGAAGGCTTTAAAGAAGCCGAATATATCCAAGCTTTAAACCTGCGTAACATGGGCGCGCTCAACAAACCCCTTTCACTCTACATCCACATCCCCTTCTGCAATACCATCTGCTACTACTGCGGCTGCAACAAAATCATTACCAAAGACAAAAGCCGTGCCGATGCCTATATCCAGTATCTGGAAAAAGAAATGGAGTTGCTGGCACCGCATTTAGGCGGACGACACCAGCTTGCGCAACTCCACTTCGGCGGCGGCACGCCGACATTCCTAAGCGACGACCAACTCGAACGCGTCTTCGAAATGATCCGCAAATACTTCCAGCTCATCCCCAACGGCGAATACTCCATCGAAATCGACCCGCGCAAAGTCAGCCGCAAAACCGTCCTCAAACTGGGCAAACTCGGTTTCAACCGCATGAGTGTCGGCATTCAAGACTTCGATCCTAAAGTGCAGGCAGCCGTCAACCGTATCCAAAGTTACGAAGAAACCAAAGAAGTCATCGATGCCGCCCGCGAAGCAGGGTTCAAATCCGTCAGTGTCGATTTGATTTACGGCCTGCCGCACCAAAACACCGAAAGCATCAAAACCACCATCGACACGGTCTTGTCGCTTGACCCTGACCGCCTCGCCCTCTACCACTACGCCCACCTGCCGCATATCTTCAAACCGCAACGCCGTATCGACACCAATGTCGTTCCCGGCAGCGAAGAAAAACTCGATATGCTGCAATATTGCGTCCAAACCCTGACTGAGCGCGGCTACGTTTTCATTGGCATGGACCACTTTGCCAAACCTGACGACGAACTCTCCATCGCCCTCAAAGAAGGCTTCCTGCAACGCAACTTCCAAGGCTACTCAACCTATGCCGACTGCGATTTGGTAGCGATCGGTGTGTCCTCTATCGGCAAAATCGGCAGCACCTACTCCCAAAACGAGCGCGACATCGATGCCTATTACGCCGCTCTTGATGCCGGACATCTGCCGATTATGCGCGGCTACCAGCTTGATCAAGACGATATCCTGCGCCGCAACATTATTCAGGATTTAATGTGCCGCTTCTCGCTTGATTATCAAATTTACGAAAGCGTGTTCGGCATTCCGTTTAGCCGCTATTTTGCAGCCGAACTGGAAGATATGAAGCAACTTGAAACCCTCGGCCTGGTCCGTCTCAAACCGCACAGCCTGACCGTGACACCGAAGGGCCGTTTCCTGATCCGCAACATCGCCATGGTGTTCGACTACCATTTGCGCCATAAAGAAACCAAAGCCAAATACTCGCAAACCGTATAAACAGGAATGGAAAAGGTCGTCTAAAAATTTTCAGACGACCTTTGTTTTTATTTTCAATACTTTCGGGTAACATAAAACCATATTTTCCGCTTTATCAGAATTCAAAGTTAATTTGTATAGGCGCGTATCCTATGGTTACCGAACAGCAAAACGATATCCTCAGCATCAATCAAGTACAGCTTCTCCTTGCAGAAAAACGCACGGCACTTGCTATCATGCGTACGGGCATTGCCGTTTTCGCACTCCCTTTGTCTATTTTCAGTGCGCTGATTGCGACATCGAAATGGTACGAGGCCGTTGATGTTTGGCCTTTGCTCGTACTGGTCAGTCTGATGAACATCAGCTTGATTATTTTCTCGGTCTATCTAATTACCCGCTCGCTCCGTAGAATGCACCAATATGACCAGCTGATTGCCGATATCAAATACAACAATCAGTCTTTGCGCAAACTGATTAAGTCATAAAATGCAGATAGTTGGGGCTACACATAGGTCGTCTGAAAATCAAAATATAGCGGAACTCCAAATATGTATTAAAACATGATTCTGCCAAACATACCGTAATTATTCTTGGTGACGTTACTGTACACTTTGCTCCCCCATTTGAATCGATACGATACCATTGAAGTAATTGGGATTAAAATGAACAACAAATATAAAGAATGGATAAAAATCATACTGCTCCCTCATTTAATAACGGCTATTTTTTTAGGGCCAGCAATAATTGTTTTTTGGTCAGGTGGATTTATCGGTCTCTATTCTGTTATAAACGTGTTCAGTGAATTAGGATCGCTTAAATATTATATTTATATTGGAATTCCTTTAATTTTTATAATGTTCTTACTTGGGTTTTATTGGAGAAATCTGAAAATAGGGAAGATACTGACTTCTTCTGCGATATATTTATGGTTTCTCTTAGGTTTTTTATGCCTAGGGTGGCAGATATAAACTTATTGAAATGATCAACTCAATTGGATATTAGGAACCCTGCTGGATACACCGATCGTGTGTAGACAAATACGAATGCAGTCTGCAATTTTGGTTTGTCCAGTCTCTTGTCTCAAACGCTTTTAAAATATGGAACAACCTGATTTTTTCCCCATCCCCAGTCCCTGCATCGGCGTTTGTGAAGCCAATGCCAAAGGCTATTGCAAAGGCTGCCTGCGCAGCCGGGAAGAGCGCTTGTACTGGCTCCAGATGACCGACAGCCAAAAGCATCAAGTCATGCACCTTCTATCCCTCAGGAAAGCCAAAATCCGCAACCGCAAAATGGAAAAAACCGAAACGGGCGAACATCCGGTTCAAAACCTGCTCGATTTCTAAATTGCCCTTGCCTACCGCACACCACAATAAGGAAAAACATGAAAAAACTGCTTGCCTGCCTGCTTGTGCCATTGACTGCCCTCGCCCTGGGCGCCTGCAAACCCGCCGCGATCTCACCCGACAACAAACCTGCCGAACTTAACTGGCAGCAGCCTAAACTGACCAGCAATGTTTGGAAAATCAGCAAAGAAGGCCAACCCGATTCCTACCTGCTCGGCACCATCCACATGGGACGAACCAATCAAACTTTGTCTTCCGATGCGGTCAAACTGTTGCAATCCACCAACCAACTGACCACAGAAATTGACCCACTGCCGGACAGCAGTCCGGAAACGAAAAAAATGTATCAAAAATACTTCAAAGAAGTCATGAGTACCGAACCGCTTAGCCGCAAGCTTGGCAAAACAGATTTCCGTCTTTTACAAGAAATCTATTCAAAAAATGAAGAAAGCCGACCCATCACCAGAATTGCCGACAAACTCCACCCGTGGGCAGCATTGGTTTTTGCCGGCAGCGCATTTCCCCAAGGATATAGCGCAGAAACCGGTGCAGATATGTTGCTGACCAACGCAGCAGTCAATATCAACAAACCGCGTAGTTCATTAGAAAGCTTGGACGAAGTTTCCGCAATCTTCAAAGCACAGCCTGAAGAAACCATGCTCAACTTTCTGAAAGCCAGCATTAAAACCAATAAAGAAGAAACCGAAGATATCAAAAAACTCCATCAAGCCTATTCAGAAGGCCGCTTTGAAGAACTCATCCCACTTTTGGAAGAAACCGAACAGTGCACCCTCAAACGTGTTGATGCTAAACACGCCAAAGCCATGTCCGATTGGCTGAAAAACGACCTCCTGATCCGCCGTAACTTGGCATGGCTACCTGAAATCCGCAAGCAATCGGCCAAACAAAGCACCCTCTTTGCTGTCGGCATTGCCCATTTACCCAGCGGAAAAGGCTTAATCGAACTATTGCGTCAAGAAGGCTATCAAGTGACGCCCGAACCCAAAGTCCTGATTTGGCAATAAACCCAATCAAACAACAAGGCCGTCTGAAAGTCTTTCTTTCAGACGGCCTTTATTTAATCTCTATTAAATGAAGCGGTAAGCAGCGTTGAGCGCAAAACTCAATCGCCCAATGCCGCTACCATCACCGCTTTAATCGTGTGCATCCGGTTTTCTGCCTGATCAAACACAATACTGGCTTCGCTTTCAAAGACTTCTTCCGTTACTTCCACACCATTCAGGCCGAATGTCTCATAAATCCATTCACCGACTTTGGTTTCACGATTATGGAAAGCAGGCAGGCAATGCATAAACTTGACTTGCGGATTTTCAGCCGCGGCCATTAATTCGGGCGTAACTCGGTAATCTTTCAGCAAATCGATACGTTCCTGCCACGCCTCTTTAGGCTCACCCATGCTGACCCACACATCGGTATGGATAAAATCCACGCCTTTCACGGCTTCTTTCACATTCTCCGTCAACAGAATCCGTCCACCGGTCTCTTTGGCAACAGCCTGCACTGTCTCGATAATGTTTTCAGACGGCCACAAACTTTTCGGTGCACCGATACGCACGTCCATGCCCAGTTTCGCAGCCAACACCAGCAACGAATTGGCCATGTTGTAACGCGCATCACCGACGTAGGCAAACGCAATTTGGTTCAAAGGCTTGTTGCTATGCTCGCGCATCGTCAGCGCATCAGCAAGCATTTGAGTCGGGTGAAACTCGTTGGTCAAACCATTGAACACAGGCACGCCTGCATACTTGGCCAGCTCTTCCACCACATCCTGTCCAAAACCGCGATATTCGATACCGTCAAACATCCGCCCCAAAACCCGCGCCGTATCCTTAATACTTTCCTTATGCCCAATTTGGCTGGCAGAAGGCTCCAGATAAGTTACCCCTGCCCCTTGATCGCGCGCGGCCACTTCAAACGCGCAACGGGTGCGGGTCGATGTTTTCTCGAAAATCAGGGCAATGTTTTTCCCCTTCATCCGCTGCACCTCGCGCCCTGCTTTTTTAGCGGCTTTCAATTCGGCGGCAAGATCGAGATAGGCAGTAATTTCTTCCGGCGTGAAATCCAAAAGTTTTAAAAAATGGCGGTTTTTCAGGCTCATGTCTTATTTCTCTTTTTTCTAGCGTGGGCGTTGCCCAACATTTTTCTCCATGCAGATTTCGTCGGGCTTCCACCGACCTTCTGCTGCTCAATTTTTTTAACGTGCGAAGCCTGCCCGAAGCATGGCCCCTTATCCTCTATCAAAACTCAAAACAAGGCCGTCTGAACCTCGCCTCTCTCCAAGGCAAGCAACGATTGTTTGCGGTTCAAACCGCCTGCGTAGCCGGTCAGCTTACCGTCGCTACCGATAACGCGGTGGCAGGGAATCAAGATAGACACCTTGTTCTGCCCGTTTGCAGCGGCAACGGCGCGAATGGCTTTAGGATTGCCCAACTGTTGCGCCTGCTCCTTGTAGCTGCGCGTTTCGCCGTAAGGAATAGTCAGCAGCGCATTCCACACCTGCTGCTGAAAGGCTGTACCTATCGTTTCCAAAGGCGTCGCAAAAACTTTTAGACGGCCTTGGAAGTATAAATCCAATTCTTGACGCAAAAGTTGCGTTTGCTCATTTTCTTGGAAAATAAACTGTCCGTTCAAAGCTTTTTGGACAGCCATGATTTCCTGTTCCATATGTTTCTGCCCGACAAATTCCAGCAGACACAAACCCTTGCTGCCGAACACCGCCAACATCTCGCCCAACGGCGTGGCAACCGCGGCCGCAGTCAGTTCGTTCGGACTATCAGGATAACGCGTTTCCAACAGTCGGATAGCTCGGCGGATACGGACATATTCTTCAGGCGCACAACCGATACAGTCAATAAAATCCTGCTCAAACTGCTTGGCTTCGTGTTCGGTAAGACGCTCGTGCAGTAAGGCTTCGAGAGTAGCGGGAAAGTCAGTTTCCAACTGCTCTCGGATTTCATTCCACTTTGATGGAAGCTCGTTTAAAGAAGGCAGAGTAATCATATTTTGCCTTGTTCAATTATCGATAACTTAAGAGAAAACCGAAAGAGCAAAAGAATCGTATCGCCCTATCGTTTTTCAAAGCCTACGGTACGGCCTTTTCACTTCAACAGGCGTTTCAACATACCTTCATACACCGCCGACAACTTCGGAATATCTTCCAAACGTACGTTTTCGTTGATTTGGTGGATGGTCGCGTTAGACGGGCCTAATTCGATGAGCTCTTTCGCAATGGCTTTGATGAAGCGTCCGTCCGAAGTGCCGCCGGTGGTGGACAATTCAGCCTCAACGCCACAAATCTCGGCAATGGCTTCGCGTGCCACATCGGTCAGTTTTCCTGCCTGTGTCAGGAAAGGTTGGCCTGAGCAAGACCACTGCAAATCGTATTGCACGCCGTGTTTATCCAAAATGGTATGAACGCGTTGTTTCAGCCCTTCTTCAGTAGACTCGGTAGAGAAACGGAAATTGAATTTGACGTTTAGCTCGCCCGGAATCACATTGGTCGCGCCTGTGCCGCCGTTAATATTGGAAATTTGGAAACTGGTCGGCGGGAAGTATTCGTTGCCCTCGTCCCAGACTTCCTGCGTCAGCTCCAGCAAGGCCGGGGCAAAAGTATGCACGGGATTGATTGCCAAATGCGGATAGGCAATATGGCCTTGCTTGCCTTTGATGGTCAGATTGCCCGACAACGAGCCGCGTCGGCCGTTTTTCAACATATCGCCCAATTTATCCACGGCAGTCGGTTCGCCGACGATACAGTAATCAATCAATTCGCCACGCGCTTTCAATACATCGACAACTTTGGTTGTGCCATCCAGCGCATCGCCCTCTTCGTCTGAAGTAATCAGGAGCGCGATACTGCCTTGATGATCGGGATATTCGGCAACGAAACGCTCACAGGCGGTAACGAAGCAGGCAATGCTGGTTTTCATGTCCGCCGCGCCGCGGCCATACAGACGGTCTTCACGCTCGGTCGGTTCAAACGGAGGCGAATCCCATTTTTCAACAGGACCTGTCGGCACAACGTCGGTATGTCCGGCAAAGCAGAACACCGGAGCCTGAGTACCGCGGCGCAACCAAATGTTTTTGGTGTCGCCGAAATGAAGCTCTTCTACGGCAAAACCGATTTTTTGCAGGCGTTCGGCCAGCAGTTGTTGGCAGTTTTGGTCATCCGGCGTAACGGACGGGCGGGAAATCAGCTCTTTGGCAAGCTCTAGGGATTGGGTTTCGGTCATATTTGCTCACTTTGAGAAACAGGCCGTCTGAAACGTTCTGAATATGATTTTCAGACGGCCTTGAGTTTATTTGAAGATACTGAATGGGCAGTTTCCCTTTCTGCATCCTGATTTATTTTCCATGACAAGCTTCATACAGCGGCAGTAAGTCTTCCACTGTTTCCACTATCCATTTCGCGACATCCTGCTTGCCCAAATCATCGCGTTCGATGTGTTTGCCGATACAGAAGAAATCTTTATCGTCTCGAAGCTTTCTATCGCCGTCGCTTTGTTGGGCAACGGTACGATAATCGTCATATTCGCTTTCCGCACCGTGCCACATATCGAAGGAAGCGTATTTTTCAGTATCAAAATTATCCAGCCAGCGGTTGTAATCAGGCAGCGCAATGGGAGAAACATCGGCTTTATAGCAATGCCAGTCCAAGCTGACGCTCAAACGGCGGCGATTCAGCAAAATCGATAAAATCGCTGCGGAATTTTTATATTGTTCGTATTTGAAATAGGCAAAAAAATGGGCGCGGACCTGCCAGCCGTTACACCAGCGTTCGATATGCGGCGGCGCAAACGGTGCACCCAATTCGGCGGCAACCTGCTGGATTAGCTGCTGCCATACCTGCCAGTTTTCTTTATAGTCTGCCTTGATTTGCGGAATGCTTTCAGGCTGGTATTTTTTAAGCTGGGAAAACTGGAAAAAAGGGATATTGAACAAATCGCAACTTTTTGGGGTCAGCATAGTGTATTCCTTGAGACGATTGTTTCAGACGACCTTATTTGCGGCGGCGTGCAGCCATAATTTCGCCGATTTCGGTCAGTTTTTCTTTGGGGATAAAGGTTTTGCCCATATCAAATAGCGGCTCTTCAATCGCCAGATGAACATCATATCCTGCGACAAAGCGTTTGAACGTTTCCGCATCGGGGATATAGGCGTTGTCTGCTTCGAGTTTGGCGAATTCGGCAGATACCGCCGCCCAGTTGTTGTGCAGGCTGATATGTTGGCGCAAAAGCTCGTCAACGCTTTCTTGAGCTTGCGGCGCATATTGCAATAGAAGCGGGAAGAAATTTTCTTCTTCGTCTTCATGGTGCAACGGCGCGGCAACATTAAAATATTGGGCAATTTGGCGGATGGTTTGCAAAACGATTTGATTGCAGCCGTTTTCGGCAATATAGTTCGACAACATGGCAACCTGGCTGCAGAAACGGCGCACTTTGCCATGACAGGCGTACAGCATTTCAATGGGTTCGGCAAAAGTAACGCTTTTGGTTTCAAACGGATTCATGGTTTTGAAGTTTTATTCTTAAATTAATGTTTCCAGATTATAACAAAACAGCCTGCGCAAGGCAGGCTGTCTGTTTTCGAGCTTGAGGCGGATTAGTCAACCAAAGTAACTTTACCGTTCATCAAAGCGCCGTGACCTGGGAAGGTACAAGCGAATTTGTATTCGCCGCCGGCCAATTTAGCAGGATCCAGAGTCAGGGAAGCTTCTTCGCCGCCGCCAACCAGTTTGGTGTGGGCAACAACGCGTGCGTCGTCAGGTTTAACGTAGTCAGTTGCAGCAGCACCGGCACCGTCTTTGAAAATACCGTCCATGTCTTCGGCTTTACCGATGACGATGTTGTGACCCATGCTTTCTTTAGGTTGGGTACCAGTGTGTTTCAAAGTGATGGTGAATTCTTTACAAGCTTTGCTCACTTGGATTTCTTTAGTGTTAAACTGCATAGCGTCGTTGGCTTCAACAGTAGTTGCGCAGTTGCCGGCAGCAGGAGCGGCGGCAGCATCGGCTGGAGCAGCTTCAGAGGCAGGAGCGGCATCGGCAGGTGCAGTAGTTTCTGCAGGAGCAGCTTCAGAAGCAGCGGAAGCAGCAGGTGCTTCAGCAGGTTTTGCAGCTTCTTGAGAGCATGCAGCTAAGCCGATAACGGCAGCGGAAATCAGAGCCAGATAAGCTTTCATTGATGTATCTCCTAATGATGAGAGTCTTGTTAAGTTCTATTAATAGAACCCGCGCGAATATATTAACAAAGACAAATGTCAAACTTAAACTTATTCACGCAGAGTGATAAGAAATTCAGGCGTTATTTTGCTACAAACTTCACACGAAATCAAAATTTCAGGCCAAGTTTACATCAGTTTACCTAAAAGAAAACAGTTACTGTTTAGGTCGTATTTCTTTAGTATTAGATGCTATCAGTCAAATGAAATAAATTTTAACATTTATTAACCATAATCTCATTCGGCATGATTTTAGCGGCTGTGCTTGCGCACCAATTCTGCCAATGCCGCCGCCAATTCGGGATGTTTGCCTTCCAATTTGGCTGCCGCCTCATCGAAGCTGTCTAAAGCTGCCTCGCTCAATCTCAAACTATTGGTTTTCGGCTGAGCCGGAGGCTTGGGAACTACCCTGACCACCACTTCCCTGACGCCTGTATGCAATGTTTGCAACTTGGGCAACATGGCAGGCAGGATCATTTTCAAACGCGAAGCAGCCATATTATTGGCGGCAAGCAAGACCAATCTTCCGTCTTCTACGCAGGCCGTCTGAAAATGCGGATGCAGGTTGGCCGGCAAAACCGTTTTGATTTTTGCATCCAATTTCCGCCATTGTTGCGATTGTTGCAACAAGCCCGCCAATAAATGATTGCGCTTGCCTAATTGTGCTAAATCCATATATTTCAGACGGCCTCTCAGTAAATTAACCAAACAATTACAATTGAAATACAGCAAAACCGCCTTTATTTCAAACAGCATTACCGCGTTATACAAGCGCTTGTGTTAAAATCCCAATTTCGCCCACTATTATATCAAGGCGCAGGAATTATTCATGCTGACAAACATTGCTAAGAAAATCTTCGGCAGCCGCAACGACCGCCTGCTGAAACAATATCGTAAATCCGTTGCCAAAATCAACGCGCTTGAGAAACAAATGCAGGCATTGAGCGATGCAGAACTGCAAGCTAAAACAGCCGAATTCAAACAACGTCTCGCCGACGGACAAAGCCTGGACGACATCTTGGTCGAAGCCTTTGCCGTCTGCCGCGAAGCATCAAGCCGTGTATTGGGCATGCGCCACTTTGATGTACAGCTTATCGGCGGTATGGTTCTGCACAACGGCAAAATCGCCGAAATGCGTACCGGTGAAGGTAAAACTCTGGTGGCCACCCTTGCCGTTTACCTGAATGCATTGTCAGGAAAAGGCGTCCACGTCGTTACCGTCAACGACTACCTCGCCTCCCGTGACGCGAGCATTATGGAGCCTTTGTACAACTTCTTAGGCTTGAGTGTCGGCGTGATCGTCGCCGATTTGCAACCTTTCGAACGCCAAACCGCTTACGGTGCCGACATTACTTACGGCACCAACAACGAATTCGGCTTCGACTACCTGCGCGACAATATGGTTACCGACCAATACGACAAAGTTCAGCGCGAATTGAACTTTGCCGTTGTCGACGAAGTGGACTCCATTCTGATCGACGAAGCGCGTACGCCGCTGATTATTTCCGGCCAGGCAGATGACAACATCCAGCTCTACCGCGTAATGGATGCCGTTCCGGCCCACCTTATCCGCCAAGAAACCGAAGAAGGCGAAGGCGATTACTGGGTAGATGAAAAAGCACACCAAGTTATTCTGAGCGAAGCTGGTCACGAACACGCCGAGCAAATCCTGACACAAATGGGCTTATTACAGGAAAACGACTCGCTCTACTCTGCCGCCAATATTTCCCTGATGCACCACCTCATGGCGGCATTACGTGCGCACACCCTGTTCCACAAAGACCAACACTACGTCATTCAAGACGGTGAAATCGTGATTGTGGACGAATTCACAGGCCGTCTGATGGCCGGCCGCCGTTGGTCCGAAGGCTTGCACCAAGCTGTTGAAGCCAAAGAAGGCGTAGAAATCAAACGCGAAAACCAAACGCTTGCATCTATTACCTTCCAAAACTACTTCCGCCTGTACAGCAAACTATCCGGTATGACCGGTACGGCCGACACCGAAGCCTTCGAGTTCCAAAGCATTTACAACCTCGAAACCGTCATCATCCCGACCAACCGTCCTGTACAACGTAAAGACTTCAACGACCAAATCTTCCGCTCAGCTGAAGAAAAATTTGAAGCCGTTGTCAAAGACATTGCCGAATGCCACAAAAACGGTCAACCGGTTTTGGTCGGCACCACCAGCATCGAAAACTCCGAACTGGTTTCTGACTTGTTACACAAAGCCGGTCTGCCGCATAACGTTCTGAACGCCAAAGAACACGAGCGCGAGGCATTGATTGTAGCTCAAGCCGGTAAAGTCGGCGCAATTACCGTTGCCACCAACATGGCAGGCCGCGGTACCGATATTGTTTTGGGCGGCAACCTCAAACATCAAATCGAAGCCATCCATGCCGATGAAACCCTGAGCGAACAGCAAAAACAAGCGCAAATTTCTGCCCTTGAAAGCGGTTGGCAAGCTGAACACGACCAAGTTGTGGCCGCAGGCGGTTTGCATATTATCGGTACAGAACGCCATGAAAGCCGCCGTATCGACAACCAGTTGCGTGGTCGTGCCGGCCGTCAGGGCGACCCCGGCTCCAGCCGTTTCTATCTATCGTTTGAAGATCCATTGTTGCGCCTGTTTGCACTCGACCGTGCCGCCGCCATCCTCAACCGCCTGGCACCTGAACGCGGCGTTGCCATCGAACACGGCCTGCTGACCCGTCAAATCGAAGGCGCACAACGTAAAGTCGAAGGCCGCAACTTTGATATGCGTAAACAGGTTTTAGAATATGATGACGTTGCCAACGACCAACGTAAAGTGATCTACCATCAACGCAACGAAATCCTGACCAGCAAAGATGTCAGTGATTTGACCCGCGAAATCCGCGCCGACGTTATCAGCGACTTGGTTGATTACCACATCCCGCCTGACAGCATGGAAGAGCAATGGGACATTCCAGCACTGGAGCACCAACTTGCCGCCGATTTCCGCCTGCATGTCGATATTAAAGGCTGGCTGAAAGAAGACAGCACTTTGGACAACCAAGACATTAAAGAACGCCTCATCAAGCGCATCGAAGACGAGTATGCCGAAAAAGTTGAATTGGTCGGCAAACAGGCTATGTCAGACTTCGAACGCAATGTTATGCTGCAAGTTATCGACAACCAATGGCGCGAACACCTCGCCGCTATGGACTACTTGCGCCAAGGTATCCATCTGCGCAGCTATGCTCAGAAAAATCCGAAACAGGAATACAAACGCGAAGCTTTCGCCATGTTTGAAAATCTGTGGCGCGGTATCAAACAAAACATTGCCGCTTTGCTGACTGCCGTTCAAATCGAGCGCAATAGCGAATACGACCACACCGCCGCACAAAGCGTCAGCGATGTTCAAACCGTCCACTCCGATGCGCCTGATATGGAAGAATTGCTCGGTCAATCGCAAACCGATTTGGTTACAGAAGCGTTCGACCCTGACGGCACAGACTTCAGCCCTGAAGCGCTTGCACAAAACGGCCTGATTGTTCACCGCAACGATCCTTGCCCTTGCGGCAGCGGCCTGAAATACAAACAGTGCCACGGTAAATTGAACTAAGTAGTCATCTCAAAAGGCCGTCTGAACGGTGAAACGAGAATCTTTGATTTCGTTCTCACATCTGTTCAGACGGCCTGAGAATTATCCAAACAAGTAAAAAATTTCCAAACCCAATTTCAAAAGAGTATCCCTATGGCAGGCAATACCTTCGGACAAATCTTTACCGTTACCACTTTCGGCGAAAGCCACGGCGCAGGCTTGGGCTGCATCATCGACGGCTGCCCGCCAGGATTAGAATTGAGCGAAGCGGATATCCAATATGACCTTGACCGTCGCAAACCCGGCACCAGCCGCCACGTTACCCAACGTCGCGAAGCCGACCAAGTCGAAATCCTCTCCGGCGTATTCGAAGGCAAAACTACCGGTACACCTATCGCTCTCCTAATCCGCAATACCGACCAACGCAGCAAAGACTATGGCAATATCGCCACCAGTTTCCGCCCCGGACATGCCGATTACACCTACTGGCACAAATACGGTACACGCGACTATCGCGGCGGCGGTAGAAGTTCCGCCCGCGAAACCGCTGCCCGCGTTGCAGCCGGAGCAATTGCGAAAAAATGGCTGAAAGAAAAATTCGGCACGGAAATCACCGCCTACGTCACCCAAGTCGGCGAAAAAGAAATTCAGTTTGAAGGCTACGAGTACATTTCCCAAAATCCCTTCTTCGCTGCCAACCAAAGCCAAATCGCCGAGCTGGAAAACTATATGGACAGCGTGCGCAAATCGTTGGATTCCGTCGGCGCGAAACTGCATATCGAAGCGTCCAACGTCCCCGTCGGCTTGGGTGAACCCGTTTTCGACCGCCTCGATGCCGAAATCGCCTACGCCATGATGGGCATCAACGCCGTCAAAGGCGTGGAAATCGGCGCGGGCTTCGGCAGCGTCGTCCAGCGCGGCAGCGAACACGGCGACGAACTCACCCCGCAAGGCTTCCTGTCCAACCACTCAGGCGGCATCTTGGGCGGCATCAGCACCGGACAAGACATTCATGTGAATATTGCCATCAAACCGACCAGTTCCATCGCCACACCGCGCCGCAGTATTGATATAGAAGGCAACCCTGTCGAGCTTGCCACACACGGTCGCCACGACCCCTGCGTCGGATTACGCGTCGCTCCGATTGCAGAAGCCATGCTGGCCTTGGTATTGATTGACCACGCCTTACGCCATCGCGCGCAAAATACCGACGTAGTGGTTGATACGCCAGATATTGCCAAAACTCGCGGGTAAAATCTAAAAAGGTCGCCTGAAAACGCCTATTTATATGATATTATGATATGGTACTTTTCAGACGGCCTTAAACTATACATCCGGACCTTACAATGGAAAATACTGAAAACCACACATTCGTCGCACCACCTGCCAAAATCCACACAGCCGCTTATGTCCTTGCAGGCGTTTCCTTTATTCCGCTCATCGGTTTGATCTTCGGCATAGCGGCTTTGGTTTTAAGTATATTGGGATGGCGCAAACGCGGTGCAAAAATCGTTGCCTTGATTGCCTCCTTAGGAATGTTATGCACCGTCGCGCTTTACGGCGCATTGTTTTATTTCGGCTTTGTTCAGCGAGGAGGCATGTACGACGAACTGAGGCAGCAACTGACGGTAAATACTTTGTCTAGTTTGGTTTCCGAAGTCGAATTCTACCGTCTGCAACACGGTGTCTATCCTGAATCATTAGAGCAGCTCCAAGAATCTCAGCCAAACAAGCCGATATTTATGTATGATACGAGTACTACGCCTCTGAGTTCCGAACCGCTCCGACTGTTTTATTACGAACGCAGTGGCGATGCTCATTATTATTTGCGTAGTGTTGGCAATGATGGCAAAGCGTTTACTGCTGACGACATCCTGCCTAATATTGAACAGTCCGAAAACAGCAAAATCGGCCTGCTTTTGCAAAAAGAAGTCCAGTAAAGATTATCGCATAGGCATTTCAAACCCTCTTCTTAAGCTAGCAAAATATGAAGCGCTTCATCTGTGCACTTGAGGTCGTCTGAAAACAAATATGGCAGATTGTGCCGAACATTTTCAGACGACCTTTCATAACGCCTATTGAGATAAGTGTGCCAGCTCGTTTGCAAAATAAACATTTACAATCGAACATTCTCAGAAAAATTTAGCCAAATCACAGTCTTTATACTACAATAGCACCTTATTGCCGTATGACGAAAATACGGATTTATATTAGAGGAATACAACCGCAATGGCACAAGAAACCGCTTTGGGCGCTGCGCTGAAATCTGCCGTCCAAACCATGAGCAAGAAAAAACAGACAGACATGATTGCCGACCACATCTACGGCAAATATGATGTATTCAAACGATTCAAACCGTTGGCCGTCGGTATCGACCAAGACTTGGTTGCCGCCCTGCCCCAATACGACCCTGCACTGATTGCACGCGTACTGGCCAACCACTGCCGCCGTCCACGCTACCTGAAAGCCCTGGCTCGCGGCGGCAAACGTTTTGACTTGAACAACCGCTTCAAAGGCGAAGTCAGCGCAGAAGAACAAACCATCGCCCAACAGCACCCAGCCGTTCAACAGGCATTGGCTGCACAAGCCGAACGTCAAGCCGCTAAGGCTACCGCTGAAGCAGAAACGGCTCCTACTCAAGCTGAGACCACGAAGCTGCTGAATAATGTTCAGACGGCTCGATAAGGCTCATACTAAATAGAAAAACCCCAATTCAATACGGCACTTAAACGTCGATGAATTGGGGCTTTTTTATTGCCTTAACCTTATAGTGGGCTAATTAAAAATAGCTTTGTTTGCCCTCACTAAGCCCCAAAATCTTTTCTAAGCTATTCCCAATAAGATATTTCTCTATTACCTTGATTATTCTTGTATCAGTTCAAACATTGAACAGCATTATTTGTTCAACATTAAAGCAAATTAAAATCTCCTCTTATGAACATAAAAGGCCGTCTGAAATATCTTTCAGACGGCCTTTTTAAATCAAATAATCAATTAAAACACTGTTTGCAAAACCAAATAGCTGACAACAGACAAAACGGCAGCAGCAGGCAAGGTAATAACCCAAGCAAGGCCGATCGGTTTCATCAATTTCCAGTTGGCATTGCGGTTAACCAAGCCAATACCCAAAACTGCACCCACCAAGATATGGGTACTGGAAACAGGCAAGCCCATAAATGATGCTGCCATCACAACAGCGGCAGCAGAAAGCTCTGCTGAGAAGCCTGACGCGGGGTGCATTTCTGCCAAGCTGGTGCCTACGGTTTTAATCACTTCTTTACCGACAAACCACAAGCCGACGATCAAAGCGATACCGAAAGTCAACATGGCAATCGGAGGCACAGCGTTTTGAGCGGTAATGCTGTTGGTACGCAACACATCCATAATCGCGGCAAACGGACCAATCGCATTGGCAATATCGTTCGCACCATGGCTGAATGCAAAACCGCAAGCAGTAAATACCTGCATCCATGAGAACATTTGGAAAGTCGATTTATCCAAATCTTTGCGTTTTAAACTTTTGGCAAATACAAACGTACCCATCCAAATAGCCGCGCCGATCATGAAAATGGTCAGGAAGCTGTTGACATTGCTCATACCCAAATGCAGATTTTTCAGACCTTTGAAAATCAACATGGCCGCAATCATCATGCCGCCGACAGAAGCGATAAACGGCACCCAGGAATGCAGGGCTTTATAAGAATCTACTTCGCCCTTACGGCTGTCAAAGCGGTGCAGACCGCGATAATACTCAGACTGCAATTCTTCAGGATCAAAGTCCGGCTCATCATAAATTTGGGCATCGTGCGCCATTTTGGTGGCGTATTCGACTTTTTCAGATTCACTCAAGGCTTCAAAAAACAGGCGGTGTTCTTCTTTATAGGCTTTCTTCTCCAACTTGATGCCTTTGAGCGTATTATCGGCCCAAGAGTTGTAGTCCAAAACGTTTTTCTTAATTCGTGAAAACAATAGATAGGAAACGATGCCACCTAATACCGGAGACAAAATCCAAGACAAGGCAATTTCGCCCAACTTGTCCCATTGAATCAGCGCAATGGAATCCACACCGTTCAATGCCGCCATACACAAGGCACTACCGACGATACCGCCGATAATGGCGTGTGTCGTAGAAACCGGCAGACCTTTGCGCGATGCAAAAAGCAGCCACAATGCCGCAGCCAAAAGCGCAGACATCATAATAAAAACAAACTGCATCGGATCCAGATGCATGCCATTCAAATCGACAATACCCTTACGGATGGTATCTGTTACCTCGCCGCCGGCAATCACTGCGCCGCTGACTTCAAATACTGCCGCAATCAGCAAAGCTTGCGGAATAGTCAATGTGCCGGAGCCGACACTTGTACCGAAAGAGTTAGCAATATCGTTACCACCCACATTAAACGCCATGAAGACGCCGAAAAAGGTAGCAAGGATAAACAGGCCGGAGTGGTTGTAGTGGGTATAACCCAGGCCCCAATAAATAAAATAGCCGACCATGCTCACAAGCATAGCGGCAAAAACCGTATTAATCAGCTTCAAGTTCGCACTCGACTGAGTTTGAGCCATGGAAAGTTTCCTTTTGGAAAACATGTTGAGTCACGTTATTTTAACCTCTTTGTAATCTTTCTTGCACCAACTATTTACATTAAATGCCGAAATTCCCGTAAAAACGTCAAAAGGCGTTAAAATGTCGCTTTACCTTCTCTTTCTGTAACCGAAATGCAACCCCAATACTATATCGGCATCATGTCCGGAACCAGCATGGACGGTGCCGATGCCGTACTGATTCAAATGCAGGGCAAGCAATGGCAACGAGCCGTTGCCCACAGCTTTCTACCCTATTCAGACGGCCTGCGCCAAGAATTGTTGGCACTACAAGACATAGGCGAAAATGAATTGCACAGAAGCAATATCCTGGCGCAAACACTCAGCCGCCTATACACCCAAACCGTCCAACAACTATTGGCAGAACAAAACCTGTCGGCCAAAGACATTGCCGCAATCGGCTGCCACGGACAAACCATCCGCCATGCGCCTGAATACGGTTACAGCATTCAACTGGTTAACCTCTCCCTGTTAGCTGAACTGACCGGCATTTTCACTGTCGGCGACTTTCGCAGCCGCGACCTTGCCTGCAACGGTCAAGGTGCACCCCTCGTCCCAGCCTTTCACGAAGCGCTGTTTCGAGATGCGAATGAAACCCGAGCCGTACTCAACATTGGAGGCATTTCCAATATCAGCATCCTCCCGCCCGACAGCCCTTCTTTCGGCTTCGATACCGGCCCCGGCAATATGCTGATGGATGCATGGATGCAACATATCTGGCAGCAGCCTTACGACAAAAACGGGGAAAAAGCCGCACAAGGCAAAATCCTCCCCGACCTGCTCGCTTCCCTGCTCGACCATCCTTATTTCAGCCGCCCTTATCCCAAAAGTACAGGCCGAGAGTTGTTTTCCCTAAGCTGGCTTCAAGGCCGTCTGAAAGGTAATGAAAAGCCGGAAGATGTGATACGCACATTGGTCTTTTATACCGCACAAACCATTTTTGACGCGACCAAACAAGCTGCTCCGGCGATTCATAATCTTTACATCTGCGGCGGCGGCATCCGCAATCCGGTTTTGATGCAAGACTTGGAAACCCTGTTTTCTCCCGACACCAAATTGCACAGCACAGCCAAGCTCCATCTTGACCCGCAATGGGTCGAAGCTGCCGCT
This sequence comes from Neisseria sp. P0021.S007, assembly GCF_051956855.1. Taxonomy (NCBI): domain Bacteria; kingdom Pseudomonadati; phylum Pseudomonadota; class Betaproteobacteria; order Neisseriales; family Neisseriaceae; genus Neisseria; species Neisseria sp. P0021.S007. The sequence continues at coordinate 80,694 of NZ_JBQCXA010000004.1, read as the reverse complement.
TTTGCCTGGCTTGCAGCCTGTTGGTGCAATCAAGTTCCGAGCAATCCCTACCATGCAACCGGCGCACATTCACACCGAATTTTAGGCTCGGGACATTACGGTAACTAAAGTCGGATAAATAAAAAGGCCGTCTGGACATTTTCAGACGGCCTTTACTATATTAGCTTTTACTTATTCTTCTTCCGGCAAACGATTGATTTTTACACGGGCAATCCGTTGTCCGTCCTTCTCAACCACTTCAAAACGCCAGCCATGGTAATCGATGAAGTCGCCCACATCAGGAATACTTTGCAATTCTTCCATAATCAAGCCGGCAACGGTATGAAAATCGGCGTCTTCCTCTTGAGCAGGCAGATTTAACTGAGAAGCCAATTCCACATACTCCAATGCACCATCCACAGACAGCGTTTCATCCTGACTGGCCGGAGCAGCTTCTTCTTCCTCACGCTCAAACTCTTCGGGGAATTCACCGGCAATGGTTTCCAACAAATCTTTCATGGTCACCATACCCAGCACCGCGCCAAACTCGTCCACCACCAACGCATAATCCGCGCTGCTTTGACGGAACAATTCAATCGCATTCAACGCCGTCGTACTGTCCGGCAAAATTAATGGCTGGCGCAAGGCCGTCTGAATATTGATTTCTCCGGATTCAAGCAGCTGGTTCAGCAAATCTTTTTTACTGATATAGCCCAAAGGCTCATCTACACCTGCTTTACCGACAACCAACAAACGGCTATACGGTGTATTTTTCAATTGCGCATTTTGTTCTTCCCGACTTTGGGAAATATCCAATTTCTCGATTTCCCGACGCGGAATCATCACGCCCATAATCGGACGCTCCGCCAAAGTCAGCACGCTGCGAATCATGGATTTTTCGTTTTCTTCAAAATGCTCGTCATCGCCGCCATTATCGCCTGCTTTTGCCAAAATGCTTTCGCGGATACCCATCATACCCAACACATTTTCAGCGGTGCGCTTACGCCAAGAAGTGCTGATGTAGTCATTTTTGCGGGCATTCTTTTGCGAAACCTGATTAAACAGTTCGATCAAAATCGAGAAGCCGATCGCCGCATACAAATAGCCTTTCGGAATATGGAAATGGAAGGCTTCCGCAATCAGGCTGAAACCAATCATCAACAAGAAACCCAAACACAACATCACAACGGTCGGATGCTTGTCCACAAAGGCAGTCAACAGTTTACTGGCGGAAATCATCACCGTCATCGCCACAACAACCGCACCCATTGCCACCACAATATGATCCACCATCGCCACTGCTGTAATAACAGAATCGATAGAGAAAACCGCATCCAAAATCAAAATTTGCGCCACAACACCCCAAAAAGAAGAATGCTTCTTCTGTCCTTCAGCAACCGCAAATTGATTGTGGCCTTCAAGGCGTTCGTGCAGCTCGGTAGTCGCTTTATAAAGCAGGAAAATACCACCGGCAAACATAATCATGTCTTTGCCGGAAATCTCCAGACCACCCAGCTCAAACAAAGGGCGTGTCAGTGTCATGATGTGTGCCATGAAGCCCAGCATAAAAATCCGAATAACGACAGCCAAACCCAAGCCCGTTATCCGCGCCCTATCCCGTTGCAACGGTTTGACCTTGTTTGCCAAAATTGCTACGAAAACAAGGTTATCAATACCTAAAACAACTTCCAAAACCAGAAGCGTGGCAAAGCCTATCCAAGTATGCGGCTCGGCCAACCAACTGAAATCCATAATGATTGCGTTCCTTTAAAATACAAAAAGGCAGCCGTTCCGCTTAAAACGGACAGACTGCCAAATTTCGGGCATAGATAAAGGGAAGAAGCGGTATAACAACTACTCTGCTCTGCGTCTTTCATGAAAAATTTATGCCCCGGCCAAAAATAATGGCAAACAGTTTATCAGTTTGGCGAAAGAAAGGCAAAGTCTGACAGCATATTTTCTTTTAAAAACAGCCTACCGCTGCCAATCAATCACTTTCTCCAGCTTTAACAAAAGGAATCGGTCGATGTATTTGTTGATCATAGTTTGTTCGGTTTGCTGAAAGAAGATTCTTATAAGGAATTCCCTAAATGCCTGGGTAAAAACTTAGTTTTTTTACTAAGGTCTCAAGCCGTCTGAAAATTGGGATTTTTTCAGACGGCACGGTTTATATAGACAATAATTTTCTTAGAAAATATAACGATTATATTCTTTCAGAAATTACGGATATACTTAATCTCCATACAGTTAAAGTAATTAATCTGCCATCTAAATAAGAATATTCTAATTGAAGAGCATCATCTTCAAAGCAAATATTTCCAGCTGTAAATGTATTGCCATCTAGCCTACCTGTTATCTTATATTGTGTACTATCACCTATTCTTTCAAAAGGAATAATAACAGATTCATCTGTATTAACCTCTTCCAATATAAACTCATCAATAATGAAATAGTCAAGTTCCACATTGTAAACTTTATTCACTTCAATAGCCATTGGACAACAATTAAGGAAACAATATAGATCGTTATTTTCTATAGAAAAATATGCAAATTCCTCAATTGTTTCATCCATTTTTTTAGCTTTGCTGAGTAAATCATTTTTAACCTTTCATAAATTATTTTACTTCATAAATTGTTTTATCTTTTGGATTGCTACGATTTATAGCTTTCCAAAACTCTTTTCCACTTTTCACATGGATGGTTGTGATGGCACTTTAATAATTTGTTCCTATAAAGGCTGATGAATTAAGTGTAATCATTTAATCAATTATCATCAAAATATCTTAAAATATTAACCAATAGATAAAATAAAAACCACCATACAAGATGGTGGTTTTCAAATCTGGCTCCCCGACCTGGGCTCGAACCAGGGACCTGCGGATTAACAGTCCGTCGCTCTACCGACTGAGCTATCGGGGAATTAAAGATGAAATTATATAGAAAATATCAGAAACCTGTCAAGAAACAATCTATATAAAAACAAAAATATTTTTATATCTTTTTAATTTATAAAACTTTTATAAGATTTCAGCAATTTGTTTGGCCGCACGTTTCGCATCCAACAAAATCAAGCCCAATTTACCGCTTTCTTTTGCCATCAATGCCAACACTGCATTTTCACCTGCTTGACTCAACAGAATATAGCCATTTTTACCTTTAACCATTACCTGATCCAACTCACCGCAAGCCAACTCATGTACGGAACGATTGCCCAATGCCAGAAGCGTTGCCGACATCGCACCTACACGATCTGCATTCAAGTGGGAAGGCAGCATGGTTGCGATCGGCAGGCCGTCCGTAGAAATAACTGCAGAAGCAGTGATATCAGCAGAGGTATTGTTCAAATCGCTTAATACAGAGATTAATAGTTGTTGCATAGTCGCTCCATTCTAAAATAAATATCGGTCAGGCAAAAATCAACGGCTGCCGTATCGGTGGTACAGCACTTTAACCAAAGTAACAAAAGCCTCTTTATTTAAGTCAGGCATTCCGCCAATTACCAAAATCAGCTTGGTCATGCCAATATACAGCGGGAAAAAGGTCAATTCACTTTGGCCTGAAGGATCACAAATACCCCATGCGCTATTATTGATATGCAGGTTATTGCGAATCAAAAGACGGTGATTGTCTTCCATTTTGGCCACTTCGCTCGCCAAAAGACCCAACTCTTCCGCAGCCTCGTGATGGAAATTGGCATTGGCAAAATACAAACCGTTTTCATCAGCCAATAAAGCTTTGCCAGAATTGGACAACTGTTCCAATAATGTAGGCAATTGCTCGTCAGTCAAATGGATATCGTCTGTGCTGATTTCTTCATCACCATACAAAAATTCTAAGCGTTGGAGGCGGTATAGCAGGTTCAAAGCGGTATTGATGTCGCTGGTATCCGCCCACGCCAAGATTTTTTCGCTGCTGATGGTTTCAGACGGCTCTGCACGCAACAGACCATACAATAAAGTTCTGCTGGCACTGGGCGTATCACTTGAAACAGCATAATACGCACCCGCCGGTGTAATCTTAGGATATAAATTTGCTTGTAAAGAGAGTGTCGCTTCCATCTTATACCTCTAATCCGGGGTCAATTGAGAACAACATGGCAGTAACCAATTGTTTTACATCGTCTTCTCGACGCGCATCAATCTCAAAAACCGGTACATTAAAATTATTCTGTGCTAAATATTTTTGATAAACATCCACGCTTGGTAAAGATCGGATATCCATCTTCGTTACCCCTACAACCAGAGGTGCTTTTTTCAGCAACTCCCGGAATGCATCCAAGAAGAATTGCAAGTCTTTCAATGGATTGCTTCTTGTATTATCCAAAAGAAGCACTAAGCCCATACTGCCTTGGCTCAGAATTTCCCACATGAAATTAAAACGCTCCTGACCAGGCGTACCATAAAGGTGAACCTTAGTTTCCTCATCCAAATGAATGACACCGTAGTCCATTGCTACAGTTGTGTACCCCTTGCGGACAAGTGTCATATCAGATGCAGATGCATCGGTTTGAACCGGTGGTTCATCAGATAAAGCTGAAATTGCAGTGGTTTTACCTACGCCGACAGGACCGGTAAAGATAATTTTATTTTCTTTCATGACGTGTCCTTTACGATTTGCCCAGCAACTTACGCATCAGGCGTTGCAACAGGCCACGAGGTTGTTCTTTAGACGGACCGGCAATTTTTTGAGCCTCTTTGCTCATTGCTGTTTCAGGTACGTCTTTGCTATTCACATCAATCTGTTCGTTCAACGAAGGCGCATTGTGCGCATCAGTTGCAAACTCTGTATCTGTCGCCAAAAAGCCTGTCATATATGTTGCCGATAAATAATTCAAAATATCAGGCATCTCCAAAGGCATGACTTTATAGAGAACATTCAGATTAACAGATGTTTTCGTCAGAAATGCCGACAGACGCATAGATTCCGGAACATGTGCCAAACGGGTTAAATTTGGCCAACGCTTGAGTGTAAAGACAGTTTGCGGCGTCATCGGATAAATCAGACGGCCTGATGCAGTCCAAATAGCCATTTGCCACAAGCATGACATAATGGTGACTTTGGCTTTTTCTTTCCATTGAGGATTATCAGGAACAGCCTTACACACGACAGCCAAGTTATCGTTCTTACACAATTTCTCCAACTCATTGGCACTAACTGTCAACAGTACTCGCTGGATACTAGGAAACACGATTAATATCGGCTTACCTTCATGCAGGACGGCAAGATCTTGGTGTCCTTGACTGGCAAATTTCAGCGCACCCAACAAGCCTTTATTTGGATTAAATCGGCGAATGGTTGCTTTTCTTGTGCCATCGGAATTTGATTGTCTTTTATTCTCTTCGGCCGCTTGTTGCTCAGACGGCTCAAAAACATTGCCGCCTTGAGCCAGGCTGCGCAAAACAGGAAACAAGGTATCAAATTTGACCGGCTTAGCCAAATAAGGAGTCGTTACTGTCGGCAACTCGGAAGAAAACATCGCCACAGGCACTTCCGGATAAGTTTTCTTCGACTCTTTCCAAGCTTCTACACCTGCCGGAGTATCGGTATCAACCAATACCAAATCCGGTTTTTCATCAGAATCAGGGGAAACGATGACGTAATTCGTCGTATTGTGCATTTTAAATGCCATACGGAATACCGCCTGCTGTTGCTCACCCATCTCCTGTAACATAACCCGTATGGTTTTAATTTTTGGTAAATGATTATTCATCACTCGTACTTTCTACGATTATCTTATTTTTTTGAATATTGGTTCATTCGTTGCAAGAGACGGCTCATTGCCAAGACAACCTCTTCAGGCAGGCTGACAACACGTTCACGCAACAAGCGCAGAAATTGTTCCAAACGTCCCCAATCTTCAACGCGTTCGTACAAATCAAACAAGATAATGTACAACTGCGATTCTTGAGGATACTGCAAAACAGCCTGTTCCAAAGTACCGATGGCCAAATCCAACTGACCGTAGGCCAACAAAGATTCCACTTCTTTCAGAGCTTCATCAGCAGGTGAAGAGCTGGCACTGATAACTGAAGAGTCTTTTTGAACCAACTCACGATATTTGGCTTTCATCTGCAAAGAACTTGGCTGAATATAACCGCGCTTTAAGCCAATCTCTTTAATTTGCTGTTCAGACGGCCCTTTTTCCAAATCATCAAAAATTTCGTGATAACCAAGGCTATAACCCCAGCCAAGCATACGTTCTTTTACTTGACGGCCATATTGACCCAAAGAGTGGTAAAGCTTCCACAGATGCTTGGCAAACTGCCCTACTTCTTCATTCTGATAATCCAGACGCAAGGCATCGATAATGAGACCAGCAGGCTTCGCAGAAGTTTGGATTGCTTTATTGTATTGATGCAAAGCAGTCTCGTAGCTGATCTTATCTTTCAGGATTTTTGCACTACGTTCCGGTTTGGCAAAACCAATAACCGCACCCATCTCTTCAGGGCTAATTTCACCAAAATCTTTCTTGCCTAATACGATAGGCGCACGTTTACCCATACCTGGAACGACAATGCGTTCAATCGAGTCGTTCTCAAAGGCAATATGCTCGTCGGAAGCAACTTCCAAACCGCTTTGTTCGCCAATTTGACGGTCCACTTCCTGCATATTCCAACCAAGATGATGCTCGGCGAAAACACGCAGGCGCAGGTTAGTAGAATCCAAAGCCAGACCGGCTTTCAGGTATTCGGCTACGCTGTCTTCAGAAAGGGAAGTACTATGACGCTCAAGCGTATCCGCCAGCATGTCGATATTGCCAACTCGCAGATTCAAACCAATCAATTCATGAACCAGTTTTTCTGGAGCGCCGTCTTCCAAGGTATTGAGATAACCGGCCAAAGACTCCGCTGCTTTACTTTCATAGCCGAACTGTTTATAAACCTGATATTCGGTCAGCGGATCGACTTCTTGTGCGGAAACAGAAGCCGTTGCATCGTTTGAGCCGCTTCCGCCCCATTCCCAGTCTTGATTATCCGCATTGGAAACTGTCTGGTTGACTTTCTCAATCCAGTCGTTTCCATCCTCAGAGGAGGCTGTATGAGCAGCAGATGTACGGCCGCTTTTTGATGCATGTGCGCTTTGTTTGTCTGAATTGTTACTTTGTTTATGACGAACAAAAAACAACACCAGCAAAAAAAGCACCAGCAAAAAAATAGTTAAAAGTTGATAGTTCAAGAACACCTCCCGGTCTTGTGCTGCAAGCTGCATTTATTAACATCTGTTGCTTTACACGCAACTTCAACGTTATTAATTCCCCAAACGAATGATGATAACATGAATGCACTCATTTTTACATTAAAAACCCTACTCACATAAAGGACTTGATACCAATTTACAACTCAAACACACCAATGGATTCAACATGCGAGGTTTGTGCAAACATATTCATGATTCCCGCTGCCTTAAACTTATAACCCTTATCAACCAAGACACCGGCATCTCGTGCAAATGTTGATGGATTACACGAAACATACACTATCTTCTGAGGTAAAAATGGCTTATGTAGCGATTTGACAACAGCATAAGCCCCACTTCTCGGCGGATCCAGTAGCATCTTGTCAAATTTTCCCCATGACTCAACAGTTTTTTCATCGGTATCGAACAAGTCGGCAACAGAAAACGTCATATTCTCGGCACAACGATTCAGGCGGGCATTTTCCCTTGCCCTATCTACCAAATAATAAGCGCCTTCAATACCGACAACCGATGCGCCACTTTTCGCCAGCGGCAAACTAAAATTGCCCAAACCGCAAAACAGATCGGCAATCCGCTCCCCTTTTTGAGGGTTTAAAAGTCTGACCGCCCTTGCCACCATCACTTCGTTCAGCTGCGCATTAATCTGCGTAAAATCACCGGGTTTGTAAGGCATTTCTACATCAAATTGAGCAAAATTATAGTTCAGAGCAGGAGCATTCTCGGGATAAAACGGCAAGGACTCGGCATGATCCTGCAACCATATTTGCCATGCCTTTTCAGCACCCGACAATATATTATCAAACCAATTACGCAATTCGCTTAATATTTGTCCAAACGGTTGATTTATGAAACGAATGTTGAGCGCTGTCACATTTTTCCCGCAATAAAACTCAACAAATTTCACTTTTACACCGTCATCATGCAGCTTTTGCAGCAAATTGCGGACATCAGGCAATCTATCGGACACATGCTTAGGCAAAATATGGCAATGGCGGATATTGACGACATCATGGCTTTTTTTGGCCTGAAAACCGAGGTTCAGACGGCCTTGTTTATCCACCGAAACACTTAAACGCGCTCTATCGCGATAATACCAGGAGTAACCATATAAAGGAGGTAAAATTATTTCCGGCTTGACCTTACCTATCCGTTCCAACTGCTCTTCCAAAATCCGTTGCTTTAACGCAACTTGCGCTCCGAAAGAAACATGTTGAAGCGAACAGCCGCCACATGTATCAAAATAGCAACAAGCTGGCTCAATGCGTTCGGAAGAAGGTTTTAAAACCGTTTCGACCTGAGCTTCTGCAAACTGCTTTTTTTCTTTATGAATGGCAAACGTTACACGCTCTCCGGGCAGCGCACCGCCGATGAATACAGTCTTTCCATCGACTCTGGCAACACCCCTGCCCTCATAATCCAAAGAAAAAACTTCCGCCTCTTGATACCGTTCTTTCACACTCATACCGTTTCCGTCAGACAGCCGCTTACCGGCCGTCTGACTGTCTTCCAATACCGAAAGCGCATATTTTCTCACAAAAACACAGAGTTTCAGGTATCATGCGCCAAAAACTTTCATTTCAATCCCTACAAAAAAAAGACGACATGAAAAAATTATTCCTTGGCCTGACAGCCGCCCTTCTGACCTCGGCCGCTGCTGCAAACACACTTATTCCAGACGTCTCCCCCGCCTCTTCCGGACAACACGTCGTTATCAATATTACGCAACAGCGTTTGTTCCTCTACGACAACGGTAAACTGAGCAAAATTTATCCTGTTGCCGTCGGCAAAGCCATGACCCAAACCAATCTGGGCGAACATAAAATCGGTGCAAAAGCCTACAACCCGGTTTGGCACATCCCTAAATCTATCCAAAAAGAACGCAATGACGGCGTTAAAAGCGTACCGGCCGGCCCAAATAACCCGCTGGGCCCGGTATTTGTCCGCCTTGGCGACCCTAAATTAAGCCTTGGCATTCACGGCACCAATGCCCCTGCCAGCGTACCCGGCGTCCGCAGCCATGGTTGCGTGCGCATGAAATCGCCTGATGCATTAGAATTCGCCAAAACCATCGCAACAGGTTCTCCTGCCTCCGTTATCTACCAAATGGCGAGCCTGAACGAAGATGCCAACCAAAACTTGTGGCTGGCTGCCTATCGTGACCCATACGACAAGAAAAACCTTGATACGGCTGCCCTGAAAAAAAGCATTGCCGCTTGGGCAAAAGCGCACGGTAAAACCATTCCAGCCGCGCGTGTGGATGCAATCCTGAAAGGACGCACCGGAGCGGCAAACTGTCTGACCTGCGCCAAAGGCGTGAAACTCAAATCGCCTTTGAAATCTTTGGCATGGACCAGCGGCACGGATGCTTACAGCAAACCTAAAGTCATGCCGAAACAGGCTCCTGCTAAAGATGTGGTATTGCCTCAAGGTACTGAAATCGAAGTCGATGCTACCGACGATGCAAACAAGGCAGCATCCGAACCGAAACAAAGCGTTCGTCCGACTCCGGTGAAACCGGCAAAACCTGCTGCCAAACCGGCAACCACTCCGGCCGACGCTCCTGCTTCTGCAACTAAAGCCGCTTCCGAACCGGCTACTGCCCCAGCCTCTGCTCCTGTGAAAGATGCTCCGGCAAGCAGCGAGCCGGCAGATTTGCTGTTCTAAGCAGAACAAAATACATAGCCAAAGGCCGTCTGAAATGAATTTTTCAGACGGCCTTTTCGTACAACTGGCTATTGGAAATATATGCCCCTCTTGATTCAGACGGCCTTTTTACTTTTCAAATACTCCGACAAACCACGCTCGCGCAAAATACAGCTCGGACATTCATGACAACCACCGACCACGCCGTTATAACAGGTATGCGTATGCTCGCGAATATAATCCAACACACCCATTTCATCCGCCAATGCCCAAGTTTGCGCTTTGGTTAAATACATCAAGGGCGTGTGGATTTGAAAAGCGTAATCCATGGCCAGATTCAATGTGACATTCATCGACTTGACGAACACATCGCGACAGTCGGGATAACCCGAAAAATCGGTTTCGCACACGCCGGCAATGATATGGCGTATTCCCTGCCCTTTGGCGTAAATGGCGGCATACAGCAAAAACAAAGCATTGCGTCCATCTACAAATGTATTGGGCAGGCCGTCTGAAGCTGTTTCAATAGATACCGTATCATCCATCAAGGCGTTATGCGTAATCTGTTGCATCAGGCTCAAATCGAGTACCGTCTGCTTCACGCCCAAATCTTGGGCAATCCAACGCGCGCGCTCCAATTCGATGGCGTGGCGTTGCCCATATTGAAAAGTGATGGCCTGCACATTTTCACGGCCATAGGTTTGAATTGCCTGAATCAGGCAGGTCGTTGAATCCTGCCCGCCCGAAAAAATAACGAGGGCTTGCTGTTTTTCCATTGTAAATTCCTAGTTTTGTTAACGCGGGAGGTTTGCGAACCGCGTGATTCGAAGATTGACGGATTATAACGGATTTCGTCTATAATCACGGCACTTCGTTTTCTTTTATTCTGCATAATGATGAGTATCTACGCCCTGAAACCAAAATTCCAAAACCTGTTGCGCCCCATCGTTAAGAGACTGTATCAAAAAGGCATTACTGCCAATCAGGTAACCCTGTTTGCCTGCGCCGTTTCCATTTTGCTCGGTTTGCTTTTAGCATTGTTTGCAGGTGTATCCACATTATTCTGGCTTTTGCCGATCTGGTTGTTTGTCCGCATGGCACTGAATGCGATGGACGGTATGCTGGCACGGGAGTTCGGTCAACAATCGGCATTGGGTGGCTATTTGAATGAAATCACCGATATTGTCGCCGATGCTGCTTTGTATCTGCCTTTTGCCTTCATCGCGCCCTTCGGCGGCGTACAAATTGCCCTGTTTATTTGGCTGGCGGCAATGACTGAGTTTTGCGGCGTTTTGGGACAAGTTCATGGCAACAGCCGGCGTTATGACGGGCCATTCGGCAAAAGCGACCGTGCATTCTTTATCGGTGCATTGGCAGTATGGTATGCAATCGCCGGCAGCTTCCATCCGACTTTCTATATCCTTATGTGGCTGGCCTGCGCGGCATTGGTTTATACCTGCTACAAACGTGTCATCAATGGCTTGAAGGCCGTCTGAAACCATAAACTATCGGTTTCAGACGGCCTTTTATCCGTCAGCGAAGATCACTTACTGTTTACCCAGTTGACTGTAATCTACCAACATATACTTGGCAGTAATTTTCTGCGAAGCATTACCTTCGTCACCCATTAGAATCATTTGAGGCTTGCCGTTAACGGTAATCGAATCAACAGCTTCAACGTTGGTGATGTGTTGCAGATTAGGCAGAGAGATTTTTTGCTGTTCATCGGTCGGGTTACCGCTCCAAGTCCACAGTTGTGAAAATTTCTGTCCATTCTCATCCTTCACTTCATTGGCAATCACGTAGGTTTTCAACACAGGATCATAGTTGAGGGAACGGATACCGCCGCCATCAATATCAATCACCGCCACTTCATCAAATTCAGGTTTGGCATTGCGCTCAAACACATCTTTCGGATTGCTGATAAATGCGACCAAAGCCATATTGTTGAACTCAGGATCACGGAAGCCCAAAACAAGACGTTTTTTCACCGGATCAAACGCCATGCCCTCAATATTGATTTCTTCAAAAGAAACTTCTGCCTTGGTTCGCTCACGAATCAAATCATGCAGCTTGTGATCGGTTTCCAAAACCTGCGTCAAATTGTCGTAACTGGTCAGCCCCAACACATTGCCGTCTTGGATTTTAAAGCGCATCAGATGTTCGCGGTCGGGTGAGCGGTTGCCTTTACGGGTGCGCGAATGTGAAGTCAGCGCGTAGATAAAGCCTTCATCATCGCGCGCCAAAGCCTCCAAGTCGCTGAGACGGCGTTTGAAACCGGTAATCACGCGCGTATCCAATGCCTCGTCTTCCACAAACCTGCCCGTTTTATCAATGCTGATGATACTGAATGCATGGTTGGGTTCGTCTTCCGCAATCAGCAAATTACCGTCCGGAAGCTGTTGTACGGCGGAAGGCTCGTACACACCGTTAAACATATTGATTCCCAGCGAACGCAGCTCTGCCGCATTGTTGGCCGGCGGTATCAGCAATGACGGCAATGTTTTCACGCCGATAAACGCCACCAGTGAAGCCAGCAAGCCCCAGCGGAATACCGCGTAAGACAAATTGATGTATTTGAACTGTTTGTCCGCCAACAAACCAAGCCAATAAAGATGGTCGCTCATCTTTTCATAGATTTGTTTACGGTCGCCCATAATCTCCTGCATCATTTCCCAATATTGATCTTTTTGCAGTTTCACACGGTCTTCATAAATCAAAATATTAGGTTGGCTGCCGCCAAAAAAGCGCGTTTCGGTACTACTGAGGCGGGTTTTCAAGTCCCGCAGCTTAGAACGGCCGCGGATAAAATCCTTAAACCATGTCCGCGCCGCCTGCATTTTGCCGATACGTTCCGGCGAAGCAGAAAGCAACGCAAACACGATAGATGCGGCGGCAGTAATCATAAACGTACTGGCCGGAATCAAAAATTCGGGCGACGATGAAAAAATAAACGCGCCCGAAATCATCAGAGCAGACACGATAAAACCATTCAGCGAAATCATAATATTCGCTTTGGTTGCCGCCAGCGCCAACAATTCCATCTCCGAGCGTACGGCGTTGCGGAACATGGTTTCCACGCCCTTATTCGTACCCAACAAATCAGGCGCATTCAAATCTTCGGCTTTATTTTTTTTCTTTTTTGCCTTGTCTTTTTTGCGTTTGGCTTTCTTTTCACTTTTTTCAGACGGCATCTCAGGATGTTCAACTGCTTCCTGACCTTCTACCTCCTCCTGAACTTCTACCGTTTCAGCCGCAACCTCAACTTCGTTTTCAACAGTATTGTTTCGATTGCGATCCCAAAAATCAACGTCCTGTTGGGAATCGGCAGATACGCCGTCGTTTAAAGATTTGTCTTGGTCGCCCATCTGCTTCGGCCGACCATTTTCCTTCCAATCATTCAAATCCATATCATGACTCCCAACATCAAACACTTTGAATTAAATGGAAAATAAAAAGCATATTTAGTTCATTTATTTTAGGTAATTTACATGTAGCTTACATTCTTTAAATACCTAAATAGCAAACTGCCGCAGAACCCCAAAGTCCTGCGACAACCCGCTTTGCATCAAAATATTAATAGTCGATGCGTTCTTTAATAATTTTCAAATCAGGATAAGACAAAACAATGTCGTACTCACGACCATCTTTAAAAGCCTCGATATCCAACACAGGCTGACCTCGACGGCTATCGGCTTCAACATCGTGAACTTGATAGCCGCGTTGTTCCAAAATTTTTACGGCTTTAGCACGATTTTGCTCGAAGTTTTTGTCGCTGTAGATTTTGTGTTCGATATAATCACTGGCACCGGCAGTAGCGGCAGACAAAGCAACGATGGCGGTCAATAAAAATTTTTTCATGTTTGATTTCCTTTTTAAATGTGTATTCGGGTTTCGATGGATGTATTAAAACATGACAAAATTAGCAGTTAATTAGTGCTTGGTTAAACGCAGTAAAGGCCGTCTGAAAACTATTCAGACGGCCTAAGCGATTCCCCTTCAGAAGAAATAAGAGAAAAAATTTGGCAACAATATGATAACGATAAGTCCCGTCTGACTGTGTTTCGTAAATTAATTGCAAAACAAAGAGTTTATGATGATATGTCGGTAGTAGTTTGTAAGGTTATCCACCCCCTATCTAACCCTTTTCACAATCACTGTCATCAGTTTTAAGTGAAATTTGAAACCATCTTTTACCATTTCTCTCCATCATTGCATTCGTCCGTCTATCGGATAGTCATTGCATTTATTCGATATGTCATGATACTGTTCAAAAAATATGAATATTAGGAGTTTCTCATGTCCGAACAGCAAAAATTCTTTTCTACCCAAGACGGTACTTCGCTTTTCTACCGCTATCGCCCTGCTGCTGATGGTTCTTCCGACAAAGCCATTGTGCTGTTCCATCGCGGGCATGAGCACTCCGGCCGGATGATGTTTGTGGCAGATGAGCTAGGTTTTGATGATTTTGCCTATTTTGCTTGGGACGCGCGCGGTCATGGTTACAGCCCTGGTGAACGCGGCGATAGTCCGAGTATCGGTACTTCGGTTGCTGATGTAGATGATTTTATCCGACACATTCAAAGCGAATACGGCATCAAACCTGAAAACATCTGCGTGATTGCACAAAGTGTTGGTGCGGTATTAGTTTCTACTTGGTTGCACGATTACGCGCCGAAAATCCGTTGCGCCGTATTGGCTTCGCCTGCGTTCAAAGTCAAACTCTATGTTCCGTTTGCCCGTACCGGTTTGAAAATTATGCAAAAATGGCGTGGCAATTTCTTTGTCAACAGCTACGTCAAAGCCCACTATCTGACCCACAATGTCGAACGTCAAAAAAGCTACGACAATGATCCGCTGATTGCCCGCGCTATTTCTGTGCGCATCCTGCTGGGTTTATATGAGGCGGCCGAGCGCGTCGTTGCCGATGCACAAGCGATTACTACGCCTATACAACTGTTGATTTCAGGCAGCGATTGGGTTGTTCATCACAAACCGCAACACGATTTCTACAACCGCTTAGGCAGCCATATTAAAGAGCGCCATATCCTGCCCGGTTTCTACCACGATACGTTAGGCGAGCAAGACCGTGAAATCGCATTTGTCGAAATGCGCCGTTTTATCCGCGAGCGTTTCAATCAGCCTTTGCAACAAGTCGATCTGACTCAAGCGCACTTGTTTGGAGACAGCCGTCGCGAAGCCGACGAACTGGCTACGCCTTTGCCTGTTTGTACGCCTCGCGGCGCATTTTGGGCAACATATCGCGCCTCGCTCAAACTGGGTTCACGCTGGAGTGAAGGCTTGAGAATCGGTCAAGAAACAGGTTTTGATTCGGGTAGCACGCTGGATTATGTCTACCGCAATCAACCGCAAGGCAGCAACGCTTTCGGTGTATGGGTGGACAAATACTATCTCAACGCCATCGGCTGGCGCGGCATTCGCCAACGCAAAGTCAATATCGGCAAAGCCATTCAGACGGCCTCAGCTAAATTGCGTGAAGCAGGCAAACCTGTACACGTTTTGGATATCGCGTCCGGTCATGGCCGCTATGTATTGGATGCCCTGACTGCCGACACATTGCCTGATTCCGTACGCTTGCGCGATTACAGCCCGATTAATGTCGAAGCCGGCCGCAAACTGATTGCAGAACGCGGCTTGCAAAACACGGTAACCTTCAATGAAGTCAATGCTTACGACCGCGCCAATTATCATGATTTACAGCCGCGCCCTACCCTAGGCATCGTCTCCGGCTTGCACGAATTGTTTGCCGACAACGATTTGATTTTAAACTCGCTCTACGGCTTTGGAGAAGCCATTGAAACCGGCGGCTACCTGATTTACACCGGCCAGCCGTGGCATCCGCAACTGGAAATGATTGCCCGCGCCCTGACCAGCCACAAAGCAGGCAGCCCAAACTGGGTAATGCGCCGCCGCAGTCAGCAGGAAATGGATCAGTTGGTTGAAAAAGCCGGTTTTGAAAAAATCCATCAATGGATAGACGAAGACGGTATTTTCACCGTGAGCTTGGCAGTGAAGAAATAAAAATAAAGGCCGTCTGAACAATTTTTTAACTTTCAGACGGCCTTATTTAAACCATGTACCTATCCATGAAACCTACCCTCAAAACCTCCCTACTCAAGCTGATTTCAGTCGGTATCCTGTTCTACACCAGCTACGGCCTCTCCAACCATTACGCGGCATCGCTGGACTATGTACCTGAAATCGCTTTTGCATGGGAGAGCAATATTCCGTTTTGGGCATGGACGATTGTGCCTTATTGGTCGCTGAACCTGATGTATGCCGCGGCATTTTTTCTTTGCCGTGATACACATGAACAAAACCGATATGTAGCGCACCTTGTAGCCGCCCAACTGATTGCGACTGCTTGCTTTGTGCTGTTTCCGCTGCGTTTCGGGTGGCCTAAACCGCCTGCCGATGGACTGTCAGGCTGGCTGTTTGATTCATTGGCTGCATTTGATTTGCCGTACAACCAAGCGCCATCTTTGCATATTGCGTTGGCAATTATCGTGGGTGCATTTTATTGGACGCGCTTTCCCAAAATCCGCCTGCCTCTTTTCTTATGGCAAAGCCTGATTGCCCTGTCGGTACTGACAACTTATCAACATCATTTTATTGACGTGCCGACAGGAGCATTGCTTGGCTGGCTGGTGTTGTGGGCTTTCCCGCGTCAGATGACTTCGCCGTTAAGACTGGGCTTGAGTGATGTACGCTCAAGAAGGATTGCGTTGCTGTATTTACTTGGCGCGTGTTTGACGGCTTTGCCTGCGCTGCTGGGTGGTGTGTGGCTGTGGTTGATATGGATTAGCGTGTCTTTACTGATGGTATCCTTTGCCTATTTGACTGGAAATGCAAACATATTCCAAAAACAGGCTAACGGTAAATTATCGGTGGCAGCGACGGTTTTACTATTGCCTTATCTGGTGAGCGTACGGCTAAACATGGCGTATTGGTTACGCGGTAAAGCGAAAACGGCACCAGTCCGCAATGATGTATTAATTGGCAGCGTTTTAGGGATTTCAAACCATTTGCCTGTCGTATTGGATGTATGCGCCGAATATCCCTGCCGTAGCTATCAGGGAGCATATCGCGCTCTGCCTTTACTGGATATGGTAACGCCGTCTGAAAACGATTTGGTTCAGACGGCCTTGATATTGGAAACCTTGCGCCAAAAACACGGCAAAGCGCTGGTATGTTGCGCTTTGGGTTATGGAAGAAGTGCCGCAGTGGTGCTGACGTGGCTGCTGGTCTATGGTGGCTGCAAAAACTTGGCGCAAGCGAAGGCCGAACTCAAACAGGCTCGGCCGCAAATGGTATTATCGCCGGCCACCGCCCAAGCAGTTGAAGCTGCGGCCAACCGTTTAAAACAAGGATAATGATGGACAACGCAACCGACAGCCGTATTACTGCCCACCTGCTCTCTACCGCACATTATGTTGCCGCCTGCAATGCCTTGCTGCTCGCCTTGTCGGCAAAATATGGCGGCGCATGGTTTGCGGTGCAACTTGTCTTGGCAGCAGTTTTGCTGTACTGCCATATCCGCATTCACTTCGACCGTCGCGTGTTCCAAGACTTTGCCGACAACCGCTACTCTCCTGAAGACTTCGACCACACCTTACAGCAAAACGGTTTACGCCAAATTTCAGGCAGCCGTACGTTGACCCAACGGATAAACGGCGCACTTTCCTTATGGCGCAAAAGCTTATACCTGACCGCCGCACAATTTTTAATTTTGCTTATCCAAAGCATTTGATTATTTTGGCTAATTTACCCAAACCAGATCTAGAGCGGTATCTCACTCCCAAAGGCAGAAACAATGAAAAACTTCCTCAAAAAACAACTTGCCTGGCTAACTGACCAAGCCTTATGTCTGTCGGTCTCTTTTCTTACGGGCGTGCGCCCCAAAAGTCCGCGCGAGCTGACATTCAATCAGCACCAAAAGGTCTATTACGCCAATCACGGCAGCCATGGCGATTTTGTGCTGGTGTGGATTTCCCTGCCCCGCCGCTGGCGCTTGTCCACGCGCCCTGTCGCCGGTTCGGATTACTGGCTGACGAGCAAACTCAAACGCTTCATCATTCAAAATGTTTTCAACGCCTTACTGATTCCGCGCCATAGCGATAATCCGCAAGCGATTACCGAACAGATGAAAGATGCGCTGAACGCAGGCGACTCTTTGATTATTTTCCCTGAAGGCACGCGTAACACTGACGATAACACCATCCTGCTGCCGTTTAAGTCCGGCATTTATCATCTGGCAAAAAGCAAACCCAATACCGAATTTGTGCCGATTTGGATCGACAACATCAGCCGCGTACTGCCCAAAGGCAAAATCCTGCCTATCCCGCTTTTGTGTGAAGTCCATATCGGACAACCGCTTACCTTGCAGGAAAACGAAGACAAAGACAGCTTTTTGACACGCAGCCGTGAAGCGCTGCTGGCACTCAGGCCGTCTGAAAACGACCGCAGCGAGCTTCGCCAAAATGAACCTGAAGTTCAGCAAAACAAAGGAGGACAAGCATGAGCCTTTCTACGACTTCCCAACAAATCATTGTCGAACAAGCCGCCGCTCATCTGACTCCGCAAGCCAGCTATATTTTTGTCGGCGTGTTTGCCGTATTGTGTTTTGCCAGCATCATCGGACAATGGCTTAAGCGCAAAAACGGCGCAGATAATGCCACCATCGCCAACCTCAACGCCCGCATTTACGCATGGTGGCTGATGACGTTGGTGTTGCTGGGTGCATTTTGGTTCGGCAAAATCGGGACGGTTGTACTGTTTTTCCTGATTTCATTTGCCGCACTGCGCGAATTTATGACCCTCGTCTATCGACGCCGCAGCGACTATTACAGCATGGTGGTCTGCTTTTACCTGCTTCTGCCGGTGCAATACTATTTCGTCTATGACGGCTGGTACGGCATGTTCAGCATTTTTATTCCGGTTTACGGCTTTTTGATACTGCCGATTATTGCCAGCCTCAGCGGCCAAACGGCACACTTTTTGGAACGCGCCGCCAAAACACAATGGATGGCGATGATTTGCATCTTCTGTCTGTCTCATGTTCCGGCGCTGATGTTTCTGGACTTGGATGGCTTCGATAACGGCAACAATATCCTGTTGCTGATCTTCCTGATTGGCGTGGTGCAAGTATCGGATGTGTTGCAATACGTTTGGGGCAAACTGATTGGCGGTGCAAAAATCATGCCTTCGCTTTCTCCGTCAAAAACTATTTCCGGCACTGTCGGCGGTATTTTATCGGCCACTGCCATTGCCGCGCTGATGGCGCCGATTACGCCGTTCTCTCACGGCCAAGCAGCCATTATCGGCTTTATCGTCTGCCTGATGGGCTTCTTTGGCGGCCTGGTTATGTCTGCCATCAAACGCGATTACGGTGTCAAAGACTGGGGCAATATGATACGCGGCCACGGCGGTATGCTTGACCGTGTGGATTCGATCTGTTTTGCCGCACCCGTGTTTTTCCACATCACCCGTTATTTCTGGAACGGCTAAACTTCAGGCCGTCTGAAAGCTGTTTTTCAGACGGCCTTTAATGATCGAAACTTCCAGTCCTACCAATTCGTTATACAATACGTAACCATTGTTATTACATACACACAACATGGATAAACCCTCTCCAATCTTTCCTATTTTTCTTGCTGCAATTATCTTCGCCCTTATTGTTTGGTCAGGCATTAATCCTCATGACCGCGCAGTCTGGTACGCCGAAATTATCCCCGTAGCATCCGTATTCTTCCTTCTGGTTGCCACCTACCGCATTTTCCGCTTCAGCAACCTGGCCTACTTATTCATGAGTTTTTGGCTGATTATGCATTCCATCGGTGCATACTACACTTTTGCCGATGTGCCATTTGAATCCATCAACCGCTTTGTCGAACCGATTTTGGGCGAAAACCGCAATCATTACGACCGTATTGCCCATTACATCATCGGCTTCTACGCCTATCCAATGGCTGAATGGCTGCTGCGCCGCAAGCTGTGCAACCTGCCGTTGGCCTTATTTTTCTCCCTGTTCTTCATTATGAGCATTGCTGCCGCCTATGAAATCATTGAATGGCAATATGCCGTCATCGACGGCGGAGAGGCCGGACTGGAATTCTTAGGTTCTCAAGGCGATATTTGGGACGCGCAAAAAGACATGCTTGCCGATACTTTGGGCGCGTTAACTTCCCTGTTTATTTTTGTATTTACCCGACCCGATAAACGCTTGGGTTTCTCTTAAATATATCCCTTTAAAGCAGAAGGCCGTCTGAAACCAGATTTTCAGACGGCCTTTTTTCATTTTTCTATCGACATTATTGTAAAAATTAATAAATACGATAGTTAAAAACATAAGCCAATTTTGAAACAAAATCCGTCATCAAAATTTTTAAGCACATGAAATATATAAAAAACAACGTCTGTTAAGATTTTGTAAACAACATGCCTACGTCAACCTGAATTTTTCGATTTGATTTAAGTCAGCATATCTTGTGTCATTAATCCATAAAATATTCAGAATTCTACAAAATATTGATTAACCCGATAGAGGTTATCATCAAGACGAGGAACACAAAATGCAGAAAATTCCAGAATTGGTCTGCCCCGCCGGCAACCTGCCTGCACTGAAAACCGCTGTGGACAACGGTGCGGACACGGTTTACATGGGTTTGAAAGATGCGACCAATGCACGAAACTTTCCGGGACTGAATTTCGATATGAAATCGGCACGGGAAGGCGTTGCTTACGCCCATGCGCGCGGGCGCAATGTACTGATGGCTATCAATACATTCGCACAAGCTGGCCAAGTGGAGCGTTGGCACGCCGCTGTGGATACGGCGGCGGATTTGGGTGCCGATGCGATTATTGTTGCCGACCCCGCCATCATGGCGTATGCGGCAGACAAACATCCGAATTTACGCCTGCATATGTCGGTACAAGGTTCGGCCACCAATTACGAAGCCATCAATATGATGAAAGAGCTGTTCGGCATCCGTCGTGCCGTTTTGCCGCGCGTGCTGACCATCGATCAGGTCAAACATGTGATTGACAATACTGATGTGGAAATTGAAGTCTTTGGTTTCGGCAGTTTGTGTGTGATGGTGGAAGGCCGTTGCATCTTGTCGAGCTATGCAACAGGCGAATCGCCCAATATGCAAGGTGTCTGCTCTCCGGCAAAATCCGTCCGCTGGGAACAACTGCCCGACCGCATGAACGTACGTCTAAACCAGGTATTGATAGACCAATACAAACCCAATGAACCGGCAGGTTATCCAACCTTGTGCAAAGGTCGCTTTGAAGTCAATGATGAAACCTACTATGCTTTGGAAGAACCGACCAGCCTGAATGTTTTGGAAATGTTGCCCGAACTCATCAAAATCGGTGTATCCGCCATCAAAATCGAGGGACGCCAACGCAGTCCTATGTATACGGCGCAAGTAACCAAATCCCTGCGCCAAGCACTGGATGCAGCCGCAGCCGACCCGTCGCATTTCAAAGTCAATCCGTCCTGGAACAATGCCTTGAGCAAAGTTTCGGAAGGTCATCAGACAACTTTGGGCGCATACAACCGCCCATGGAAATAAGGGGAAAAAAATGAATTCATTGAAATTGTCGCTGGGCCCTATTTTATTTTTCTGGCAAAAAGAAGCCCTACTGGAATTTTACGTTTCCATGCTGGATACGCCGTTGGATACGGTCTATTTGGGCGAGGTAGTCTGCTCACGCCGTCAGAAAATGCGCTTTGCCGACTGGTTCGGACTGGCTGAAGACTTGGCGGAAAGCGGTAAGGAGATTATTCTTTCTTCACAAGTCCTGCTCGAAAGCGAATCCGATCTGAAACGCCTGCGCAAAATCACGGAGCAGGGAAAGTTTAAAGTTGAAGCCAACGACATGGGTGCGGTCAAATTGGCACGCGAACATGGCATTCCGTTTGTTGCCGGTGCAAGCCTGAATATCTACAACGAAACCACTTTGGACGTATTCCGAAAATTAGGGGCATTCCGCTGGATTGCACCGTCCGAGCTGAGCCGCGATAAGGTTGCCGAAATCATCAAGGCTTCAGACGGCATTGAAACCGAACTCTTCGCTTGGGGTAAAATGCCGCTCGCCTATTCATCACGTTGCTTTACCGCCCGCCATTACAATCTGAATAAAGACAGTTGCGAGTTCCGCTGCCTCGACCACGAGCACGGTATGGCCATGAATACGCGAGAAGGCCAGCCGTTTCTCACCATCAACGGCATCCAAACCATGTCTTACGACTGCCAAAACCTACTGCCCCACCATGAAGACTTGAATAAAATCGGCGTGAATATGCTCAGACTGTCGCCACAAATGCACAGCATGGCTGAAATTATCCAAATTCACCGCGATGTATTGGACGGAAAAGCCACATGGGAAGATGTCCGCCCCGAGTTGGAACGACTGACTACCGGAACACTGGTTGACGGCTATTGGCGCGGTCAGCCCGGTATTGAAACCGTGAAGGAGGCATATTATGGCGCTGCCTGAAATCATATTACCCAAATGGATGGCAAAAATCGGTACCAAACTTCCCGGCAAACCTCCGCGCTTTGTTTTAGTCTCCGTATTGAATACCATGCTGAAAAAAGGTTTACTGCCTGCCGATATGGAACTTTTTGCCGGAAAAAAATTCGAAATCGAAGTTTTGGATGCCGGTATTAAAGTGCGGTTTAGTGCCAATACGGAAAAATTCCTGGATGACAACTTCAGCGGTACCCCCGATCTGAGGCTGGCCGCCAACGGTATAGACTTCATGCGCATGATGATGCGCGAGGAAGATCCCGATACCTTATTTTTCAACCGTAAATTGCAAATTGAAGGCGATACGGAACTGGGGTTAATTACCAAAAACTTACTCGACAGCGTCGAGTGGCCTTTCAGCGAATGGTTCCTGAAACGCAGTACGTCCACTTTGGATTGATTAATTTTGGTTGAACCAAGAACAAAGGCCATCTGAATGTTTCAGACGGCCTTATATATTTCACCTCTTTGATATGTCTGGTTTTATCAAATATAAAAAAGCGTACCTTATTAGGTACGCTTTTTTCAATCCGACTCAAAATTAGAATTTTGCGCCAGACTCGTTTGCCATAAAGTCTACAGCTGCTTTAACTTCATCATCGCTCAGGCTACCATTGCCGCCTTTAGCCGGCATAGAATTAAAGCCTTCAAGCGCGTGTTTGTGCAAAGTGTCTTTACCTTGTTTGATGCGAGGAGCCCAGTCTTCTTTTTTACCTACGACAGGAGCGCCTGGAATCAAACCGCCATGACATGTTTTACAGTTGGCTTCAAAAACAGCTTTGCCATCTACCTTAACCAGAGCCGCTTCTGCTTTTTCAGCAGGTTTGGCTTCAGCAGCTGGAGCAGCTTTAGCATCTGAAGCAGCTTTATCGGCAGTAGGAGCTGAAGCAGCCGCCGGAGCAGAAGCATCGGCAGGTTGAGCTACCGGAGCAGGCTCGGCTTTTTTAGCAGGAGCTTTTTTACCGTCTTTGTTGGACAAACCCCAAACATAAGCGGTCATGATGTGCAGCTTGTCTTTGTCGAGGAAGTGACCCCAAGCAGGCATTTGGCTGCTGCGGCCGTTGGTAATGGTTTCGGTAATCGCTTTTTGAGTACCGCCCCACAACCATACATCGTCAGTCAGGTTCGGGCCGAGGCCTTGGATACCTTGACCTTTGTCGCCGTGACAAGTGAAACAGTTGGCAGGTGGGCCGCTAAACAGGGCTTTACCACGCTCTGCACGTTCTTCGTCATATTGACCCTTAGGTTTAGAAAGAGACATAACATACTGTGTTACGTTTTTCACGCCTTCTTCACCCAAAGCAGGACCCCATGCCGGCATAGAGGCAGTACGGCCTTTTTCAATGGTTTCCTGAATTTTTTCAGGTTCACCGCCCCACAACCAATCGTCGTCGGTCAAATTCGGGAAGCCTTTGGAGCCTTTGGCATCTGAGCCGTGACATTGGATACAGTAGGTATTGAAAAGGTTTTGTGCAATAGCACGAGCTTCAGGGTCTTTAGCCACTTTCTCAATCGGCATATTGGAAAATTTAGCATACACTTTACCGTATTGCTGATTGGCTTTGGCAACTTCTTCTTCATATTGACCATGGCTGCTCCAGCCCCACAGGCCTTTGTAATCGCCAATACCTGGATACATAATCAGGTAGCCGACGCCAAACAGCCATGTGCAGACATAAAGCCAAAACCACCAACGTGGCAGAGGGTTGTTGTACTCCGAAATGCCGTCCCACTCATGACCTGTGGTTTTTACTTCTTCGCCTTTTTTAGGGCGTTTCACAACGTTTTGCGAAAGCAGAAGCCAAGCCAGGCCGATGAAGCTGAGCACGACGATAACGGCAATATATATACTCCAGAAACTACTGGTAAATTGGGATGTTGTGTTCATTATTTTGCTCCGTGATCACGGACTGACTGAGCTTGATCGTCCTTTTCAGACGGCCTTTGTTCGTCATTATCGAAAATACTGCTGGCAGCATCGTCATAGTTTTTCTTATTGCGTCTATTGAACACAATATAGAGAACTAAAATAAAGCTGATAAATACCCAAACAGTAAAGAGCGAGCGAGCCCAGTTAGCGTCCATGATGTTACCTTACGTTTTTCAATGCCAAGCCCAAGCCTTGCAGATAGGCGATAACAGCGTCCAGCTCTGATTTGTTAGCCAGCATTTCAGGTGCTTTGGCAATTTCTTCATCGCTGTAAGGTGTACCCACTTTACGCAGGGCTTTCATATGCGCCACAGTTGCCTCGGCATCGACTTTATTTCGTGCGAGCCATGGGAATGCAGGCATATTGGACTCCGGCACAACGTCGCGCGGGTTCAGCAGGTGGATGCGGTGCCATTCATCGGAATAACGGCCGCCAACACGAGCCAAATCCGGACCGGTACGTTTAGAACCCCATTGGAACGGATGGTCATAAACAGACTCACCGGCAACAGAGTAATGACCGTAACGTTCAGTTTCTGCACGGAATGGACGAATCATTTGAGAGTGGCAGTTGTAGCAGCCTTCGCGCACATAAATATCACGACCGGCCACTTGCAGGGCGTTGTATGGTTTCACGCCGGGTGCAGGTTCGGTAACTGCCTTGGTGAAGAACAGCGGAACAGCCTCAATCAGAAGGCCGACGCTGACTACAAGCAGGGTGAATACAATCAGTACGCCGACTTTTTCTTCAGCTAATTGTTGTAATTTCATTTTGGTAGCCTATCTTTCTTGTCATTAGTGGTGTTGAGTTTGAGAAACCGCAGGAATCTCAGCATCAACTGCTTTACCACTGATAGCAGTACGGTAAACGTTATATGCCATGATGCACATACCGCTCAGGTACAGAAGACCGCCGGCGAAACGAATCATGTAGTAAGGCATGGTACGTTTTACGGATTCAACGAAGGAATAAGTCAGCGTGCCATCGTCATTCAAAGAACCCCACATCAGACCTTGCATTACGCCGGCAATCCACATTGCAGCGATATACAGAACCACGCCGATGGTCGCGATCCAGAAATGCGCCTCAACCAATTTGGTGCTGTACATTTCATTTTTGCCGAACAAGCGGGGAATCATATAGTAAACGGAACCGATGGTTACAAAGCCCACCCAGCCCAATGCGCCGGCGTGAACGTGTGCAACAGTCCAGTCGGTGTAGTGGCTCAGAGCGTTAACGGTTTTGATAGACATCATCGGACCTTCGAAGGTAGACATACCGTAGAAAGACAGAGAAACGATCAAGAATTTCAAAATCGGGTCGGTACGCAGTTTGTCCCATGCGCCAGACAGAGTCATGATACCGTTGATCATACCGCCCCAAGAAGGCGCAAACAGGATCAAAGACAATACCATACCCAAAGATTGAGTCCAGTCAGGCAACGCGGTGTAGTGCAAGTGGTGAGAACCAGCCCACATATAAGTGAAAATCAAAGCCCAGAAGTGGACGACGGACAAGCGGTAAGAGTAAATCGGACGGCCTGCTTGTTTTGGTACGAAATAGTACATCATACCCAAGAAGCCGGCTGTCAGGAAAAAGCCCACCGCATTGTGGCCGTACCACCATTGAACCATCGCATCAATCGCACCTGCGTAAACCGGGTAAGATTTCATCAAACCGGCAGGGATGCTGATATTATTGACGATGTGCAACAGCGCAACGGCCAAGATAAAGCCGCCGTAGAACCAGTTGGCAACGTAAATATGTTTGATTTTACGTTTGGCAATCGTACCGAAGAATACGATGGCGTAGGCAACCCACACCAGCGTAATCAAAATGTCGATAGGCCATTCCAACTCGGCGTATTCTTTACCTTGGGTGTAACCCATAGGCAAGCTGATGGCCGCAGCCACGATAACAGCCTGCCAACCCCAGAAGGTAAATGCAGGCAGCCAACCGCCAAACAGACGGGTATTACATGTACGTTGAACAACGTAGTATGATGTACCGATCAAACCGCAACCGCCGAATGCAAAAATAACCGCATTGGTGTGCAGAGGACGCAGGCGACCGAAGTGGAACCAAGGTCCGATATTGGATAAATCGAGGGCCGGAGCAAAAAGCTGGGCAGCGACGATAACGCCGACCAACATGCCCACAATACCCCAAACTACAGTCATGATGGCGAACTGGCGCACCACTTTGTAGTTATAAGTTTGTGTGTCCATGGAAGTCTCCATAAATTATGGGTATAAAAAATTTTTATCTCACCCCAACCCCTGCATTTACGAAAAGCGCAATACGGCCAAGGCTCAAATTTTTCTAAATTTAACATAGACACCACAACATGCCAAGCAAAATTACATTCCACATTGCATAAAATATTTAGTAAGACATAAATTCATTTCTTTTATAATCAATAAATTATTAAAACATACGCATTAAATCAGACGTGGTATTTTTTCAAGCCCCCTTTTTCATACAGTTTTATTGATATAGATTAAGCCCACCCCTTAAACCCCCTTATTCTTAATAAACTTTAGCAAATTAACCAATAGCCATGATTAATTACAAAATTACCCCCAACTTTCTGTCTCATGAATGGCACATCACCTTATCATTCACTCAACCTAATGATTATGAAACAGAAATCAGCCTGCCAAACTGGGTTCCCGGCAGCTACCTCATCCGTGACTTTGCCCGCCACATCACACACATCAACGCGTGCTGCAACGGCAAAGCCCAGCCACTGACACAAACCAGCAAAAACTATTGGCAAACCCCTGCCCTCAATGGAGCGTGGGAAATTTACTACACCGTCTACGCATTCGACTTGTCTGTTCGCGGCTCATTCCTCAGTACCGAGCGCGGCTTTTTTGATGGCGCGTGCCTATTCTTAAAAGTGCACGGACAAGAGGAACAACCGCACCAAGTCGAATTTCCTACCCTGCCACACACATGGCAGATAGCCACAACCCTGCCACAAATTTCGGCGACCACTTTTCAGACGGCCTCATATGCCGAGCTTATTGATCACCCTGTTGAAACAGGCATCATCGAATTCCTCGACTTTGAAGCACAAGGTATTCCCCACCGTATTGCATTAAGCGGTATCTACCCCGATTTCGACCTCACCCGCTTCCTCGCCGATATTCAAAAAATCTGCGAAACCGAGTTGGCGATGTTCCCTTCCCCTGCCCCGTTTACCGAATACCTTTTCCTACTACATCTGGGAGACAACCTCTACGGCGGACTGGAACACATCAGCAGCACCGCCCTTCTTGCCGACCGCCACAGTCTGCCATCTTACGATATGGGCGAAGCCGACAAAGCCTATACCGAATTACTCGGTCTATTCTCCCATGAATACTTCCACGCATGGAACGTCAAATCCATCAAACCGGCTGTCTTCGCACCTTACAATCTCGACCAAGAAAACTATACCGAGCAACTTTGGGCATTTGAAGGCATTACCTCCTACTACGACGACCTCTTTCTTGCTAGAAGCAAAACCATCAGCCCCGAAGCCTACCTTACCCTGCTTGCACAAGGCATCACACGCGTCCAGCAGACACAAGGCCGTCTGAAACAAACACTTGCCCAATCCAGTTTCAGCGCATGGGACAAGTTCTACAAACAAGACGAAAACAGCCCCAACGCCATCGTCAGCTACTATCAAAAAGGCGCACTGGCCGCACTTTGCCTCGACCTCATCATCCGTGAGAAAAGCCAAGGCAAATACACCCTCGACAGCGTGATGCAGCAACACTATCTCGATTGGTGCAACACCCATCAAGGCATACCCGAAAAACACTGGCAATCCCGTTGCCAAGAAATGACCGGTTTAGATTTAGAAACCTTCTTTCAGACGGCCTTATACAGCACCGAAGACCTTCCACTCGCAGAATACCTGCAAAGCGTAGGTGTCAAACTTGACTTTATCCCACTGCCCCGCCAACACGGAGGAGCATTTGCAAGCGAACCCCAATCGGTTGTCCCCGCCAATGATTTGGGCGCACGTTTCAAACAAAACAGCGACCATGCCGTCCTGACTCATGTATTCAATGGCGGCAGCGCAGAAAATGCCGGACTCTGCTCGCAAGACAAAATCATCGCCTTAGGCGGCTATGCCTGCAACGACCTTGCAACGCAGTGGAGCAAACTGCCTATCAGCACGCGCACCACCATCCATTTCTTCCGCCAAGGCCTGTTGCGCGAAACCAGCATCACAGTTCAAGCGGCAGAAGCCAATACCGCCCTGCTGCATATTACCGATCGCCAAAAACTCGAAAACTGGTTGTACAATCATTAAATAAAACTTCAGACGGCCTGCCACTTCCTAGGCCGTCTGAAATCAACATATCCATTTAATATAAAGAAAGGAAAAACTATGCCCATCCGTAAACTGACCGACACCCTCTATATCGCCCCCCAACTGACCGAAGCAGATGTCCAAGAAGCCGTACGTCTCGGCATCAAAACCATCATCTGCAACCGCCCGGACGGCGAAGAAGAAAACCAACCGACTTTTGCCGAAGTGCAAAACTGGTTTAAAGAGGACGGCATCAACCAATTTTCCCACCAGCCCGTCGTTGCGCCTCAAATCAATGCAGCCGATGTCACAGCCTTCCAAAATCTGTTGCAACAATCTCCGGCTCCCATTCTTGCCTTCTGCCGCACCGGCACTCGTTGCTCCCTGCTTTGGGGTTATCATCAAGTGCAACACGGCGCATCCGTAGCCGAAGTAGTTGCCGCAGCCGAACAGGCAGGTGTCAACCTCAGCAACTTTGAAGCCCGCCTGCAAGAAGCCAAAGATAAAGGTTTGGCTTAATGCTTAATTTATATAAGTAGCAGCCTTTAAACCGATCAGGCCGTCTGAAACCCATTTTTCAGACGGCCTAATGACTTTTATTCACAATCAAACCTTATTTTTAATTTATTTCCACTATCCTAAAAATATATTTTCTAAATCAAGCCCGAATTGACCTGTATCAATACCCTGACCCTATTTTCATTTATAATGCCTTTCAATGCTTCAGGGCCATGCCCGAATCTTCCAGTTTCCTCGATAAGAGCCAGCTCTCTTATTAAATGATTTTTCTTTCCTCTTGATGTGTGTGTGTTTGGGTGTGGCCGAAAGCCACCCCCTTTTTTTTTATACCTACCCTCTTTCAGGCCGTCTGAAAACTTTCAGACGGCCTTTCCTTTCCCCTCACGAAAATAGTATAAAATCCCCTTATCGTTCAAACCACAAACTTAAAATACCATGGTCAACAAACTCACTCCCCCGCCAAGCCTGCCCGATCCGCAAGACCTCCGTGCCGTTATCGCCTACAACATGCGCCTCTATCGCGTTAATCACGGCTGGTCGCAAGAAGAACTTGCACGCCAATGCGGACTTGACCGCACCTACGTTTCCGCCGTCGAGCGCAAACGCTGGAACATCGCCCTTTCCAACATCGAAAAAATCGCATCCGCACTCAAAATCGCCCCTTACAAACTCCTCCTTCCTCCACAAGAAATGCTCCGCCAAATGACCGAGCCTGCCGACACCCAAGCCTAATTCACAGCCAGACACCATCATGACCGCCGCCCAACAAGCCATCCAAACCTACCAGCAGCAAAAAGCCGCAGCAGAAACTGCCTACCGCCAAAACAACCGCCCTACCGCTTACTTCCGCGACCATATCGCCGCTGCCGAAACCCTGCTGCAAACCCTCTGGCAAATCCACTTCCCCGACAGCAACGACATCAGCCTGATTGCCATCGGTGGCTTTGGGCGTTGCGAACTCTATCCCCATTCCGACTGGGACTTAGCGATTATTTCTTCGGCCACATTTTCAGACGGCCTGCAACAACAAACCGCCCAACTTATCCAAACCCTTTGGGACGCACGCCTCAATCCGGCCATCAAAAGCGGCAGCATAGAAGAAATCCTCCAAAGTACCCAAAACGACATTACCGGCGAAACCGCCTTTCTTGAAGCACGCCATCTCCAAGGCAATGCCGACCTTACTGCCCAACTTCTAAACAAACTCAATACACGCCGCGACACAGCCGCTTTTATCGAAGCCAAACTCCTCGAAATGGAGCAACGCCATACCAAATCCCAAGGCACAGGCGCACAACTCGAACCCAATATCAAAACCTGCCCCGGCGGCCTGCGCGACATCCACACCCTGATTTGGACAGCCAAAGCACAAGGCATAGACAGCAACCCCACCGCCCTCGTTACCGCCGGCGTCCTCACACGCACCGAAGCCGGCATGCTAGCCCATGGCTATCGCCGTCTCGCCAACATCCGCATTCACCTCCACCTTACCGCCGACCGCCCCGAAGACAGGCTGCTTTTCGACTACCAGTCCCAAGTCGCCGAAAGCTTAGGCTATACCCAACCCGACATCCGCGGCAGAAGCGAAGCCCTGATGCATACCTTCTACCGCGCCACCAAAGCCATCAAACAACTCAACGGCATTCTTATTCCGGTTCTCAAAAACCATCAAACCTCCAGCCGTCCCCAACATATCCACCCCATCGACAGCCACTACAAACGTATCGGCCACCAAATCGCCGCCAACGATCTTGCCCTGTTTGAACAAAATCCCGAACACATCTTCACCATCATCCAAACCATGCAGGAGCAAAACATCACCACCATCGAGCCGCAAACCCTCCGTGCATGGTGGGCGGCCACACGAAAAATCAACACCCGTTTTACCCAAAATCCAGAAAACCGCCGCCGCTTCATCCAATTCTTCAAACACGGCACCGGCCTTACCCAAACTCTCCGTTTTCTCAACCTCTACGGCGTACTTGGCCGCTATCTCCCCGCATGGGAAAAAATCACCGGCCTGCTCCAACACGACCTCTTCCATATTTACCCCGTAGACGACCACATCCTGACCGTCGTCCGCAATATGCGCCGTCTCGCCATCGAAACCCACAGCCACGAAATGCCCGAGGCCAGCGCCATCATGCAGGCCTACCCACGACCGCACATCCTCTACACCGCCGCCCTGTTGCACGACATCGCCAAAGGCCGCGGCGGCGATCACGCCAAAGAAGGCATCAAAGACGCCCAACAATTCGCCGCCGACCACTACTACACCGAAGAAGAAAGCCACCTCCTCGCATGGCTGGTTGAAAACCACCTGCTCATGTCTACCGTTGCCCAAAAAGAAGACATCCAAGACCCGCACGTCCTCCAAGCCTTCTGCCGCCGTATTCCCACACGTGAATACCTCGACGCACTCTACCTGCTTACCATTGCCGACATCCGCGGCACCAACCCAAAACTTTGGAACACATGGCGCGCCAGCCTGCTCCAAACCCTCTACCACAGCACCGCCGCCGTTTTAAACAGCAAAAAACACGATCCCGAA
The DNA here is from genome assembly GCF_051956855.1 of Neisseria sp. P0021.S007. NCBI lineage: Bacteria > Pseudomonadati > Pseudomonadota > Betaproteobacteria > Neisseriales > Neisseriaceae > Neisseria > Neisseria sp. P0021.S007. Next base: position 49,001 of record NZ_JBQCXA010000004.1, on the reverse strand, counting down.
CGCCTCCCCAACCGACGCGAACAAGCCGTGGCCGACCAACTCACGCGTGCGGCCGTTCCCCTCAAAAACCAACAAAAACTCCGCCGCATCCTCGGCAGCGCATACTACGTCCGCCATCAGACACGGGAAATCCTCTGGCACACCGCAAACCTCGCCTACGACACCCAAAGTCCGGCCGTCCGCAGCCGTATCCTTCCCCAAAGCAACAGCCTTCAAGTCATGGTGTTCATGCCCAATGGCGACCGCCTCTTCGCACGCCTCTGCCGCATCTTCAGCAGCCACCGTTTCGACATCCAAGCCGCCCGCGCCTTCATTACCGAGCACGACTACATCCTCGACACCTTTATCCTGCAACTTCCCGACAATCTCCCGCCCGAAGAATATCCCGACCGCCAAAGCGCACTCGAAGCCGAACTCAACAGCTTCATCCACGGCAATACCACCGTCCAAAAACAAAGCGGCCGCCCGCACATCAGCCGCCGCATCCGCCATATTCCTATTCCGCCTACCGTAATCATCACCCCCGAAGAAGATTATCCCGGCTGGCACACCATAGACATCACCGCCGTCAACCGCCCCCATCTCCTCGCCGACATCGCCGAGACCTTCTTCGCACACAACATCAGTCTGCGCTACGCCAAAATCACCACCTTGGATCAGCGCATTGAGGACAGCTTCATCACCTACAGCCCATCCCTCCAAGACCCGCAAACCCAAAACACCCTAAAACAGGCATTGATCGAAGTCTTGACCCCATAAAGGCTGTCTGAACATCTTAAAAACATAGGGTGAGCATTTTTGCTCACCCTAATCACATCCAAACATATAAACATCCTGAATATACCCTTCTAAAACACTCAAGAAATCCAAAGCCTTAAAATGCGAACCAAAACTTCCTTCTGACATAAAACTACATTCCAAAATCATAACTCAAATGAATATAATTCCAATAACAAATTTTCATTCATCTATTACACCAAACCCTCTTTAAAAATCCTTCCTTCCAAATTTTCTCCTTATCCGTATTCAAACAAAATACGCATACAAAATAAAACCTATAAAAAACAAAAAAATAAAATAAAAAAATATTAAACTTACCGATTAATCCATAAAGATACCGCCCATCTAAATCAATTAACATATTATTAAACAAGCTTAATTTCTGACAAAAAACGTCACACACCCAAACTTATCTCCCTTTCCTGTCACAAAAAACACAAAACTGACAAAAAACGTCAACCCCCTATTTCCTTAAAATCCTGAAACTTTCAAACAAAACCTCATAAAACTTAAAAATTAAAAAATAAACCCAATAAAAACAATAAACAAAAAATAAAAAATAAATTTTTTAATCAATTTTGCGCACTTGGCACACAGACTGCTTGAAACAACACGTCCGATAAGGCCCAAGCCTCAAAGCAGCAAGCCCGACGGAAGCTGTATATTCCTTCTTACTTTATGGTTTACTCATAATACATAGTGCCAAGCACATTACGGACTTTTTACTTAAATTAAACATAATTATTCACACTTTCAAACTGGAGTTTTAATCAATGAAAGCAATCCAAAAAGGTTTTACCCTGATCGAATTGATGATCGTCATCGCGATTATCGGCATCTTGGCAGTTATCGCCCTGCCTGCATACCAAGACTACACTGCACGTGCCCAAGTTTCTGAAGCCATCACTTTGATGGAAGGTCAAAAGTCTGCTATTGTCGAATACTATGCAGATAAAGGTGACTGGCCTAAAGACAATAAAGCGGCAGGTATTGCAGCGGCTACTGATATTAAAGGTAAATACGTTGCTAAAGTTAATGTAGCTGATGGTGTTCTGACAGCAACAATGAAAGATAAAGATGTAAATAAAGATATCCAAAATGCAACTATTTCTCTATCGCCCGAAATTACTAATAAAGCAGCAAACTCCAAAGGCTCCTTCACTTGGACTTGTACTCCAGGAAAAACCAAAGGTGTAGATACAAAATTCTTACCTTCTTCTTGCCGCCCAGCTGCGAAAAAATAAGCTAGCTAATCTAATTTAAATATCTAACAAAAGATATTCGACTCAAAGCAAATCCCATAATAATTATGGGATTTGCTTTATAAAATAAAAATAAGAAAACGACATACTCAAAAAATGAAAAAACTACGCAACGCCCAAACCGGCTTTAGCCTGATTGAGTTGATGATTGTTATCGGCATCATCGGCATTTTGGCAGTAGCAGCTCTTCCCGCATACCAAAACTATGTTGCCAGAGCACAAGTAGCAGAAGGCATTATGCTGGCAGGCAGTATGAAAAGCTACGTCGAAGAAGCCTATGCGGATAAAGGCAGCTTGCCGCTTGACCTCAATATCAAGCAACTCGCTTCAGACGACAATAAAGTCGGTAACTATGTAAAGATTGTCCGTATTGAAGATAATGGCACTATTGTTGCCGCCATCGGTAATCAAGCCGCTGTTCCTGTGAAGAATACCGAAATCCACTTGACACCAAGTTTTGCAAAAACAGGTAGTACTAAAGGTACAACAATTTGGTCTTGCGGTGGCACCATGGATACACACTTCCTTCCCGTATCCTGCAAACAAAGCTTGTAAGCTTATTTCCCAAAACACAAAAATACATTGCGAAGAAAACCCCCAAACAAAGCCAAATACAAACGCGGAAAACGAACAAATCAAAAGAACAAAACTCTCCAAAACAAGGTCATTAAGAGCCTGAATCATCACATTACGAAAATAAATGCCGTCTGAAATCATTTTCAGACGGCCTCTTTATATCCAATCCTAATATGACATAAAACTTTTATCTTGATTAGTTTCAGACGGCCTTCATCTTTTCACAACTACATAAAACAAATTCGCAACACTCCTGATAAGACAATTTGTCGCCCATCTGAACTCAATATATAATTTAACCATACAAGTCTTTATTTTTAAGCATTTTTCATTTTTAAAACATACATTGCCTACATTGGGAGAAACATCATGCCTCATCTGAATTTAGATAAAACAGATTTAAAGATTCTGCAGGTTTTGCAGGAAAACGGGCGGTTGAGCAATGTTGAGCTTTCTGAAAAGGTGGCGCTCTCCCCTTCTCCCTGTCTGCGCCGTCTCAAACAGCTTGAAGATGCGGGCATTATTCAAAAATACGCGGCCCAGCTTTCTCCCGTATCTTTGGGCTTGGGCTTGCAGGCTTTTATCCGTGTATCGATTAGCAAGGCAAAAGATGCGCGTGAGGATTTTTCCGAATCTGTCCGCGCTTGGCCTGAAGTATTGAGCTGCTTTGCTTTAACGGGTGAAACCGACTATCTGCTCCATGCCTTTTTTACCGATATGAACGCGTTTTCCCATTTTGTTTTGGACACGCTGCTTTCGCACCACGGCGTGCAAGATGCGCAATCGAGTTTTGTGTTGAAAGAAATTAAAAACACGACCGCTCTGCCTTTGGTTCATTTGGTTCAGGATTGATGATTTGAAACTGATAAAGGCCGTCTGTTGTTCAGACGGCCTTTTAAATTCCAATGGTTTGCTTTCACGTCCATACACTTGTATACTTTTTAAGAATAATTCACATAAGCTTTTACTATGACTGACACCGCCCATCTTGATACCAATACTGTTTCAGAACATACCAAACAATGGCTGGAAAAAGCCGTTATTGGACTGAATCTCTGCCCGTTTGCCAAAGCGCCGCACGTTAAAAACCTGGTTCGCATCGTTGTCAGCAAAGCCCGTCATTTGGACGGTTTTCTTGAAGACTTGGATCGTGAATTGCAGCTTCTGGGCAATACTTCCGCTTCGGAATTGGAAACCACTTTACTGGTTCATCCGACACTGTTCCCTGATTTTGAAACCTTCAACCAAATGCTGGAAATTGCCGACGATGCCGTTGTTGAAAACGAATTGGAAGGCATTGTCCAAATTGCGCCGTTCCATCCTGATTTTCAATTTGAAGGCACAGAAGCCGACGACATCAGCAACTACACCAACCGTTCGCCCTACCCGACCTTGCACCTGATTCGTGAAGACAGTATTGCCAAAGCGGCTGAAGCATTTCCCGATGCCTCGGCAATTTTTGACCGCAATATCGCGCTGCTGGAAAAAATGGGGCATGAGGGCTGGGATAAATTAGACATTCCACGTTGTCCATTTCCACATCACAAGCCATCTGAAAACAAATAATTGGTGATGGGAAGATGGTTCGCTATTTATTGATTTTTTGCGGCGCATTGTCGCTCGTCTTGGGCATTATCGGCATTTTCCTGCCATTACTGCCGACTACGCCTTTCATTTTATTGACCGCCGCCTGCTGGGCAAAAGCTTCTCCGCGCTTTCACAATTGGCTGTATCATCACCGCCACTTTGGTCCGATCATACAAAACTGGGAAAACAACGGCGCTGTGCCACGCAAGGCAAAGTTCTTCGCTATCGGCATGATGGCCATTTCTTGCCTTTTTATGTTTTGGCAATTTCCAGAACGCTGGTGGATTGGTGCCGTTTCATCAATCTTCTGTAGCTGCGTGGCAGTGTGGATGTGGTTACGGCCGGAGGCATAAAATAAAACAGGTGGGCATTTTCGCTTACCTGTTTTTTATTTTCATACCCAATTTATCCATCAAAACAATCAGTAAGAACCAAAACACCCTATTCGACCCTCATTTTTCAGACGGCCTCCATTTATTCAATTAAATGTAAATTTTAGCTAAAATTAATTCAAAGTATTTTTTCGATAGCATTATTTCCGATATTTCAAACTCCTGTTTCAAAACCATTTTTTTACTACCTCCAACTATTCTACTCATTTTGATTCCTTTATTTGTATCAACATTTCTTTTGATTCCAACACTCTAAACCGTCCCTTAACACTTGCTTTGCGTTATACTTTCCCCTGACACAACCGCGCAGTTCGTCTGGATATTTTCAGACGGCCTGAATATTTCACCGCCGTGCTTTCTCAACGAAGTTCCTCACGGTGCAACAGAATAAAAAGGAAATACTATGCGCTCTCTCTCATTTTTACTGCTTCTTGCCGCCTTTCCTGCTGCGGCATCCGATTTTGACGGCTCATCCGCAAGCCTGCTTTGGGGTCTGCCGTTTGCACTGATTCTCTTGTCCATTGCACTCGGACCTCTGTTTTTCTCCCATATTTGGCACCACCACTTCGGCAAAATTACAGCGTTTTGGACGCTGCTGTTTTTAACGCCGTTTATCATCACCTTTGGTTTCGGAGCCGGCGTACATACCGTTGCCCATGCGTTGGTTGAAGAATATATCCCCTTTATCCTGCTGCTTTTAGCGCTCTATACCATTTCAGGCGGTATTTTTGTCAGCGGCGATTTGCACGGCTCACCTAAATTGAATACAACCCTGTTGGCAGTCGGCACGGCTTTGTCTTCCATCATGGGGACAACAGGCGCGGCGATGTTGATGATTCGTCCGCTTTTGAAAGCCAACCATAAACGCCACTACCGCGTTCACATCGTGATTTTCTTCATTTTCTTGGTAGCAAATATCGGCGGCGGTCTGACTCCTTTAGGTGATCCTCCGCTGTTCTTAGGATTCCTGAAAGGCGTAGATTTCATGTGGACGGTCAAACACATGCTGATGCCTGTATTAATCAGTTCTGTGATTTTGCTAGCCGTTTTCTACATCATCGACAGCCAACACTTCAACCGTGAACAAAGCGAGCACCTTGCTCCCGCTCCTTCCGATAAAGAAGAAAAAATCAAAATTTACGGCAAATGGAATTTCCTGTTACTGGCCGGCGTAGTCGGTGCGGTTTTGCTGTCCGGTTTGTGGAAACCAAATCATCCGGGCTTTGAAATCTTGGGCAGCCATTACGCTTTGCAAAACCTGATGCGCGATGGCATTTTGCTGGCTTTGACCGCCGTATCTTGGATTATCACGCCCAAACAGGTACGCGCAGGCAATGAGTTCAACTTCGAGCCGATTGCCGAAGTGGGCAAACTGTTTTTGGGTATTTTCATTACCATTTCGCCTGTTTTGGCGATTTTGAAAGCCGGCGAAACAGGTGCATTGGCTTCCGTTGTTTCTTTGGTTCACGACGCAGCAGGCAATCCGATTAATGTGATGTATTTCTGGATGAGCGGCATTTTGTCGGCATTCTTGGATAACGCGCCGACTTATTTGGTGTTCTTCAATATGGCCGGTGGCGATGCCCAAGCCTTGATGACAGGCCACCTATTCCATTCATTGCTGGCAGTATCCATGGGTTCCGTATTTATGGGCGCGCTCACTTATATCGGTAATGCGCCGAACTTCATGGTCAAAGCCATTGCCGAACAACGCGGCGTACCGATGCCTTCCTTCTTCGGCTATATGGCATGGTCGGTAATTGTATTGGTACCGCTGTTTGCCCTGCATACGATGATTTTCTTCGTTTGGCAGCTCTTTTAAACTTAAAGGCCGTCTGAAACTCAGACGGCCTTTTTTATTTTCAGCTATATCATCAAATATAGCGTTTAAATATCAAACAGTTAAAAATTATTTCCCTTAACATTCGATTACACATTCCTACTTTTTTCCCACTTTTCCCGTAAAAATAAGCGTAAAACTGACATAAAACAGCCTATACCTGATAAAATCTAAAGCTTTGTTGTTTGCGTTTATTCGTTGTTTTTATAGCAAACCTCTGCTTTTTTCAGACGGCCCATCCTTTGTTTCAAAGCATTACATGCCGTCTGAAAAAACAATCCGACATCCGAATCTCAACCCACCAAAAAGTAACGCATCCTTATGATTAAGATAAAAAAAGGCTTAGACCTGCCTATCGCAGGCAGACCGGAGCAAGTCATTTATGACGGCCCGGCCATTACCGAAGTCGCGTTGCTTGGCGAAGAATATGTCGGCATGCGCCCCTCGATGAAAATCAAGGAAGGCGAAGCCGTCAAAAAAGGCCAAGTGCTGTTTGAAGACAAAAAGAATCCGGGCGTAGTATTTACCGCTCCGGCTTCAGGCAAAATCGCCGCGATTCACCGTGGCGAAAAGCGCGTACTTCAGTCAGTCGTGATTGCCGTTGAAGGCAACGACGAAATCGAGTTCGAACGCTATGCACCTGAAGCGCTGGCAAAATTGAGCAGCGAAGAAGTACGCCGCAACCTGATTCAATCCGGTTTGTGGACTGCGCTGCGCACCCGTCCGTTCAGCAAAATCCCTGCCGTCGATGCCGAGCCGTTCGCCATCTTCGTCAATGCGATGGACACCAATCCGCTGGCTGCCGACCCTACGGTCATTATCAAAGAAGCCGCCGAAGATTTCAAACGCGGCCTGTTGGTATTAAGCCGCCTGACCGAGCGTAAAATCCATGTGTGTAAAGCAGCCGGCGCAGATGTGCCGTCTGAAAACGCTGCCAACATCGAAACACATGAATTTGGCGGTCCGCACCCTGCCGGTTTGAGTGGCACGCACATTCATTTCATCGAGCCAGTCGGTGCGAACAAAACCGTTTGGACCATCAATTATCAAGATGTGATTGCCATTGGCCGTTTGTTTGCAACAGGCCGTCTGAACACCGAGTGCGTGATTGCCTTGGGTGGCTCTCAAGTCAACAAACCGCGTCTCTTGCGTACCGTTTTGGGTGCGAAAGTATCACAAATTACTGCGGGCGAATTGGTTGACGCAGACAACCGCGTGATTTCCGGCTCGGTATTGAACGGCGCGATTGCACAAGGCGCGCACGATTACCTCGGCCGCTACCACAATCAGATTTCCGTTATCGAAGAAGGCCGCAGCAAAGAGCTGTTCGGCTGGGTTGCGCCACAACCGGACAAATACTCCATCACGCGCACAACCCTCGGCCATTTCCTGAAAAACAAACTCTTCAAGTTCAACACAGCCGTCAACGGCGGCGACCGCGCCATGGTACCGATCGGCACTTACGAGCGCGTAATGCCCTTGGATATCCTGCCTACCCTGCTCCTGCGCGATTTAATCGTCGGCGATACTGACAGCGCTCAGGCACTGGGTTGCTTGGAATTGGACGAAGAAGACCTCGCTTTGTGCAGCTTCGTCTGCCCGGGCAAATACGAATACGGCCCGCTGTTGCGCAAGGTGCTGGAAACCATTGAGAAGGAAGGCTGATTATGGGCTTGAAACATTTTCTTGAAAAAATCGAACCGCACTTCCTGCCGGGCGGCAAACATGAAAAATGGTATGCCCTCTACGAAGCTGCAGCGACGATTTTCTATACATCCGGCGCGGTAACGCGCAAAGCGGCGCACGTCCGCGATGCACTCGACTCCAAGCGCATGATGATTTTGGTGTGGCTGGCTTTGTTCCCTGCCATGTTCTACGGTATGTACAACGTCGGCGCACAGGCATTCGGTGCGTTAACGCCTGATTTGCTGCAACAAAATATCGCCAACAACTGGCACTACGCCCTTGCCAACGCTTTGGGCATCAATATGTCGTCTGAAGCGGGTGTGTTGGGCAAAATGCTGTTCGGCGCGATTTTCTTCCTGCCGATTTACGCGACTGTATTTGTTGTGGGCGGCTTCTGGGAAGTTTTGTTCGCATCCGTACGCAAACACGAAATCAACGAAGGTTTCTTCGTGACTTCGATTCTGTTTGCTTTGATCGTTCCCCCTACCCTGCCTTTGTGGCAAGCGGCTTTGGGTATTTCTTTCGGCGTTGTGGTTGCGAAAGAAGTATTCGGCGGTACAGGTAAAAACTTCATGAACCCTGCTCTTGCAGGTCGTGCGTTCCTGTTCTTCGCCTACCCTGCCAACATTACCGGCGATACCATTTGGACTGCGGTTGACGGCTATTCAGGTGCCACTGCTTTGGCGCAATGGGCGGCACACGGTGCAGACGGCCTGAAAAACGCTGTAACCGGTCAAACCATTTCTTGGATGGATGCGTTTATCGGTAACGTACCCGGCTCAATCGGCGAAGTATCCACTTTGGCGCTTTTAATCGGCGGCGCTTTTATCGTGTTCACCCGTATTGCCTCTTGGCGCATTATCGCCGGCGTGATGATCGGTATGATTGCCATGTCTTCTCTGTTTAACTTCATCGGTTCGGACACCAACGCCATGTTCTCCATGCCTTGGTATTGGCACTTGGTGGTCGGCGGCTTCGCCATCGGTATGCTGTTTATGGCGACCGACCCTGTTTCCGCTTCCTTTACCAATGTTGGCAAATGGTGGTACGGCGCGCTTATCGGTGTGATGTGCGTGTTGATCCGCGTGGTCAACCCTGCTTACCCCGAAGGCATGATGTTGGCGATTCTGTTTGCCAACCTGTTTGCCCCAATTTTCGACTATTTCGTCGCACAAGCGAACATCAAACGCAGAAAGGCGCGCAGCAATGGCTAAGAAATTCGATAAAGACAGCTTCAGTGGCACGCTGATTGTGGTATTGGTTGTCAGCCTGATTTGTTCCATCATCGTTGCTGGTGCGGTCGTCGGCTTGAAACCTATCCAAGAGAAACAAAAGCTCCAAGACAAACAAGGCTATATCTTAAGCGTAGCCGGTTTGATGGATAAAAACACCGACATCAGCAAAACCTTTGCCGAACGTATCGAGCAACGCGTTGTCGATTTGGCAACAGGCGAATACGTGAAAGACGCGCCGAAAGACTTCAGCGCGCGCATCGCAGGCAAAGACCCTGCCCAAAGCATCCAAATCAAACCCGAAGACGATTTGGCCGGCATCAAAAGCCGTGCCAAATACACTGAGGTTTACTTGGTAAAAGGCGAAGACGGCAAAGTCAGCCAAATCATCCTGCCTATGCACGGTAACGGCTTGTGGTCTGTCATGTACGGTTTTGTCGCCATTCAACCCGACGGCAATACCATCAACGGCATCACCTACTACGACCAAGGTGAAACTCCGGGTTTGGGCGGCGAAATCGGCAATCCGTTGTGGCAACAAAAATTCGTCGGCAAAAAACTGTTTGACGAACAAGGCAAACTCGCCCTGCATGTTGGCAAAGGCGCAAGTTCGGACAAAGAACACGGCGTAGATGCCCTCTCCGGCGCATCGCTGACATCTAAAGGCGTGCAAGGTTCGTTCGCCTACTGGTTCGGCGAAAACGGCTATATCCCCTACCTGAACAAATTGAAATCAGCAGGAGCACAATAATGGCTGACATGAAACGCTTGAAATATTTGATGTTTTCACCCTTTATCGACAACAACCCGATTGCCTTGCAGGTTTTGGGTATTTGTTCGGCTTTGGCGGTTACCACCAAACTTCAGACGGCCATCGTAATGGGTATTTCCGTAGCTTTGGTAACCGGTTTTTCCAGCTTCTTCATTTCTTTGGTACGCAACTATATCCCTAACAGCATCCGTATTATTGTGCAAATGGCGATTGTTGCTTCCTTGGTAACGCTGGTTGACCAACTGCTCCAAGCCTTTGCTTATGAGCTGTCCAAACAGCTGTCCGTATTCGTCGGCCTAATTATTACCAACTGTATCGTAATGGGCCGTGCCGAAGCATTCGCAATGAAAGAGCCGCCGCTGGAAAGCTTGGTTGACGGTATCGGCAACGGCGCAGGTTACGGCATGATGTTGATCATCATCGCAACCATCCGCGAACTGATCGGCTCTGGCAAGCTCTTTGGCTACACCATTTTCCAAACCGTACAAGATGGCGGCTGGTATCAAACCAACGGCTTGTTCCTGCTCGCCCCTAGCGCGTTCTTCATCATCGGCTTCTTGGTATGGGGTCTGCGCACTTGGAAACCTGAACAGGCGGAGAAATAACACATGGAACATTACTTAAGCCTCTTTGTAAAATCCGTCTTTCTGGAAAACATGGCACTTTCCTTCTTCTTGGGGATGTGTACGTTTTTGGCGGTATCTAAAAAAGTATCCACTGCATTCGGTTTGGGCGTTGCCGTAACTTTCGTACTCGGCCTGTCCGTCCCAGCCAACCAACTTGTTTACTCGCTGTTGAAAGACGGTGCGCTGGTTGAAGGCGTAGACCTGACCTTCCTGAAATTCATCACCTTCATCGGCGTGATTGCTGCTTTGGTGCAGATTTTGGAAATGTTCTTGGATAAATTCGTCCCTGCCCTCTACAACGCATTGGGTATCTACCTGCCTCTGATTACCGTAAACTGCGCGATTTTCGGTGCCGTATCATTTATGGCGCAACGCGAATACAACTTCGGCGAGTCCGTTGTATATGGTTTCGGTGCAGGTCTGGGCTGGCTTTTGGCTATTGTCGCTTTGGCGGGCATTACCGAAAAAATGAAATATTCGGATGTCCCTAAAGGCCTCAAAGGCTTGGGCATTACCTTTATCGCTGCTGGCCTGATGGCAATGGCGTTTATGTCGTTCTCCGGCATCCAGTTATAAGAAAGGAATCGGCATGGAGATTATTTTAGGTATCGTGATGTTCACCCTCATCGTCTTGGTGTTGGCACTGATGATTCTGTTTGCCAAATCCAAGTTGGTGAGCGAAGGCGACATCACCATCAAAGTCAATAACGAAAAAGAGCTGACGATGCCTGCCGGCGGCAAACTGCTGGGTGCGCTTGCCAGCCAAGGCATCTTCGTTCCTTCCGCCTGCGGTGGCGGCGGCTCATGCGGTCAGTGCCGCGTTGTCGTGAAAAGCGGCGGTGGCGACATTCTGCCAACTGAGTTGTCCCACATCAGCAAACGCGAAGCGCGCGAAGGCTGCCGCCTGTCTTGTCAGGTCAACGTTAAAACCGACATGGACATCGAAGTACCGGAAGAAGTGTTCGGTGTGAAAAAATGGGAATGCACCGTCATCTCCAATGACAACAAAGCAACGTTCATTAAAGAACTCAAGCTTGCCATTCCTGAAGGTGAAGAAGTTCCTTTCCGCGCCGGCGGCTACATCCAAATTGAAGCTCCTCCTCATACTGTCGCCTACAAAGACTTCGACATTCCTAAGGAATACCACGAAGACTGGGACAAATACAATCTGTGGCAATATGTTTCCAAAGTGGACGAGCCGATTTTGCGCGCTTACTCCATGGCTTCATATCCAGAAGAAAAAGGCATCATCATGCTGAACGTGCGTATCGCCACGCCGCCTCCGCGCGTACCCGATGCGCCTCCGGGACAAATGTCGTCCTACATCTGGTCGCTTAAACCCGGCGACAAAGTAACCATCTCCGGCCCGTTTGGCGAATTCTTCGCCAAAGACACCGATGCCGAAATGGTATTTATCGGCGGTGGTGCGGGTATGGCTCCGATGCGTTCCCACATTTTCGACCAGCTGAAACGTTTGAACTCCAAACGTAAGATTACCTTCTGGTATGGTGCACGTTCTAAACGCGAGATGTTCTATGTTGAAGACTTCGACCAACTCGCAGCAGAATTCCCGAACTTCACATGGCACGTCGCCCTGTCCGACCCATTGCCTGAAGACAACTGGGACGGTTACACAGGCTTCATTCACAACGTGGTTTACGAAAACCACCTGAAAAACCACGAAGCACCGGAAGACTGCGAATTCTACATGTGCGGCCCTCCAATCATGAACCAGTCCGTGATCAAAATGCTCAAAGACTTGGGCGTGGAAGACGAAAACATCCTTTTGGACGATTTCGGCGGCTAACAGACAAAAAGGAAGAAACTTCGGTTTCTTCCTTTTTTATTGCCAGGTCGTCTGAAAACCATACTTTCAGACGGCCTGAACCTTTCTTTTACGATACAATAAAGGCTTCAAAAAATAATCCGCAAATCCCTTATGCTGTTTCTTTCTAATTCGTTTTACCGTCCGATAATCGGCTACACCGTTGCCATCGTTTCCGCACTCACGCTCTCTGCCTGCCAACCCGAAAAACAACAACAAACCATCACCCTGCAAGGCGAGACCATGGGCACGACCTATACCGTCAAATATCTTTCAGACGGCCAAGATAAACTCCCCTCCCCTGCCGAAATACAAAAACGCATTGATGACGCGCTTAAAGAAGTCAATCGGCAAATGTCTACCTACCAGACCGATTCCGAAATCAGCCAATTCAACCAGCTGCGCACCGTCAATCAGGCCATGCCCATTTCCCAAGACTTTGCCTATGTGACCGGAGAAGCCTTGCGTTTAAACAAACTGACGCACGGCGCGCTGGACGTAACCGTCGGCCCTTTGGTCAACCTCTGGGGATTCGGCCCGCAAAAAGAAATTACGCACGAACCGACTGCACAAGAAATCCAACATGCTTCAGAAATGGTCGGTACGGACAAACTCAAACTTTCCCAAGACGGACAGCAGCCTACACTTGCCAAAACCCATCCCGAAGTCTATTTAGACCTATCCTCCATCGCCAAAGGCTTTGGTGTGGATAAAACCGCCGCCGAACTTGAAAAACTCAATATCGGCAATTATTTAGTAGAAATCGGAGGCGAGTTGCATGGCAAAGGCCACAATGCGCAAGGCAACCCTTGGCGTATCGGCATTGAGCAGCCCAATATCGTTCAAGGCGGCACCACTCAAATTACCATTCCATTGGACAATAAATCACTGGCCACATCCGGCGACTACCGTATTTTCCATGTCGATAAATCAGGCCGCCGCCTTTCCCATATTATCAACCCTAAAACCAAACAACCCATCAGCCACAACCTTGCTTCCATCAGCGTAGTAGCAGAAAACGCCACACTTGCAGACGGCCTTTCAACCGGATTGTTCGTCCTCGGAGAAACCGAAGCGCTTAAACTTGCCGAGCAAGAAAATCTCGCCGTTTTCCTTATCATCCGAACCCCGCAAGGCGGCTACCATACTAAAATGTCCAGCGCATTCAAGAAATTATTAAACTAACCTTCAGGAATACACACATGAAAACCCTCCTCCTTACTTTCGGCATTTTTATCATTGTCATCCTCGGCATGGCAGTCGGCTATATTTTCTCCAAACGCACCATCAAAGGCAGCTGCGGCGGCATTTCCTCTCTCGGCATGAAGAAAATGTGCGATTGCGACACGCCATGTGATACCTTGCAAAAAGAGCTGGATAAAAAACAACATTCCGACAACCAAGGCATCAAGGTCGATCATTAAGTCGTTGTTAAATGTTTATTAGTGATTTAAGACAGCTCACCCCCTATCAGGCCGTCTGAAAAATAAAAGAGCGTAATCCCAATGGATACACGCTCTTTTATTTTGTCTATTCCAAAGCAATCCAAAAATATCTTGCATACACATTTGAAACAAGCCCTCCAAAACTAATCATGAAATAAAAAGAAAAGCTCCTGCAAAACAGGAGCTTTTTCTTGGAAGAAACCGGATTATTTCAATTTAGTTTCTTTGTAAATAACGTGTTTACGGGCTACTGGGTCAAATTTTTTGATTTCCAGTTTGCCAGGCATAGTACGTTTGTTTTTAGTAGTTGTGTAGAAGTGACCAGTACCAGCACTGGACTCCAGTTTGATTTTATCGCGCATTGCAGTAATCCTTAATTAATGGTGTTTAAATTAAGCTTCGCCGCGAGCACGCAAATCAGCCAATACGACATCAATGCCTACTTTATCGATGGTGCGCAATGCAGCGTTAGAAACGCGCAGGCGAACCCAGCGGTTTTCACTTTCTACCCAGAAACGACGTGATTGCAAGTTAGGCAAAAAACGACGTTTGGTTTTGTTGTTGGCGTGTGATACGTTATTGCCAGACATCGGGCGCTTACCGGTCACTTTGCAAACTCGTGCCATGGTTAGTCTCCAAACTTCTAAAATAGTAAAACGCGATTTATACCACGAAATCCGCCTTCAGTTCAAGTCGTTTGCTGAAAAAACGGGATTTGTGGAAATAAATCTTCTCAATATGTTGCATCTGCGAAACGGTATTTCGCAAAGCCTTAACTTTTCAATTATAACGGATTTCTTTAAAAAAATCATCTGTCGTTTGCGTGGTCGGCGAAATAAACAGACCGTCTGAACATTTTCAGACGGCCTGTTTATCATCATGCTTTTTTCTTCAACGCCGCATTCAAAATACAGCCGAGTATAAAGCAGGCTAAAGAGGGAACAACCCACCCTAGACCGATATTGTAAAACGGCAATGCGCGCTCGATGGCAGCTGCGGTATCGGCATCAAATCCAAACGCGGCCTTATAGGCATCGAGCAAGCCGACCATAAGGGCCGCCATCATGGTGCAGAAATAGACAATACGGCCGCCGCCAAACAGTTTATCTGTCAAGGCCAGCAAAATGATGACGATGGTCAGCGGATACAACAGCATCAACATAGGGATGGAAAACTGCAAAATCGCTGACAGGCCTTTGTTGGCCAACAGGATAGACACCACCGTATTCAGTATCACAAAGATTTTATAAGAAATACCCGGGCAAAGACGGTTGAAATATTCGGCGCATGAAGTAATCAAGCCAACCGCCGTACTCAGACAGGCAAGCAGCACCATGACGCCAAGCAACACAATACCGGCCGTACCGAAATAGTGCTGTGCGGTTTTAGACAAAACCGACGCGCCGTTTTCCTGTAAGCCGATACCGGCCACACCTGTCGCGCCCATATAGCCGATAAACAGATAAACCACTGCCAAACAAGAAGCTGCCAACACGCCCGAAATCGTCGTGGTCTTCAGCAAGTCCGCGCGATTGTCCACGCCCATGGCGCGAACGGCATCGATGACGATAATGGCAAACACCAGCGAAGCCAGCGCGTCCATGGTGCCGTAGCCTTCCAAAATGCCTTTAACCAACGGATGAGTAGCAAAATCGCCTTGCGCCGCCTGCGGCATACCCATCGGGTTAATAGCGGCATAGCCGACCAATATTGCAATTGCTAGCAACAAAACGGGCGTAAGGATTTTACCGATACGGTCAACCAGCTTACCCGGAGAAATCGACAGCCAATAAGTAATACCGAAAAACACCAGGCTGAATACGGCCAATGCGATGTTTTTCCAAGACTCATCAATGAAAGGAGAAATTGCAGTTTCAAAAGATACCGTTGCCGTACGCGGCATGGCAAACAGAGGGCCGATTGCCAGATAAAGCGCAGTGGCAAAAGTCACGCCGTACCAAGGCGCAACACGGGAGGCCAATGCTTCCACATCGCGCGAGCCGGAATAGCCGACGGCAATCACGCCCAACAATGGCAAACCCGCCCCGGTCAGCAGAAAACCGAACATCGCCGAAAGCCAGTTTTCACCGGCCTGCTGTCCCAAAAAAGCTGGAAAAATCAAGTTCCCTGCCCCAAAAAACAGGGCAAACAGCATTAAGCCCACCGCCCATAAAGAAGCTTTGGTATGACTCGTCGTCGAATTCATTTTAGTTCTCTTTATTCAAATTTTCGTTATCGGTTTCATCGGCTTCAAGGCCGTCTGAAAACATTTCGGCTTCATTTGTTTCCAAACCGTCTTTCAGGCTGATTTCGATTTCGCCATAATTTTCCGGCTGTACGATACGCACCAAGCCCTCTTTAGCCAATTCCAGCAATGCAATAAAATTGACCACCACATATGTCGCGCCCTGCTCCGGCTTAAACAAATCGCTGAACTTGCTGATACCGCTTTCGTTCAAACGACGCAAAATCGCCGTCATCTGCGCACGCACGGAAATGGTTTCCCGCACCACTTCATGACTGCGCGTATGCTTGGCACGCGATAAAATACCCAACCAAGCCTGCGTCAAATCGGCAACGTACACTTCCGGCAACTTTGCTTCGACCGCAATTTCCAGCGGCAAATACGCCCAAGCAAAATCACGTCCGGCGCGCGGCAACGCATCCAAACCCTGAGCCGCCAGTTTCATCTGTTCGTAAGCCAACAGACGGCGCACCAGCTCGGCACGCGGATCCGCCTCTTCATCCTCAACTTCTTCAGGACGCGGCAACAGCAGGCGCGATTTAATTTCAATCAGCATTGCTGCCATCAACAGGTATTCCGCCGCCAAATCAAACTGATACGCTTCCATTTGGGCAATATAGTGCAGATACTGCTCAGTAATCTTCACCATAGGAATATCGAGGACATCGATATTCTGCTTGCGGATAAGGTACAGCAGCAAATCCAACGGCCCTTGGAAGCTGCTTAATACCACCTTCAACGCATCAGGCGGAATAAACAAATCCTGCGGCACATCGGTAACAGGCTGACCGAACACCCACGCAACGGTATGTTCAGACGGCGTTGCGGCAGTGGAAGAAATAAGGTGTTCTGAAGGCATGGTTAAAGGGTCTTTTTCTTTTTAAGTTTAGTAAGAAGTTTCATCAACAAAAGGCCGTCTGAAACGAGGACAAGCCGTTTTTAATATAAAAATCAGCGTTTTTTACGATTGATTTGCAAAGAAACAATGGCGACGGCAAAGGTCTGAGCCAAGGCCATACCCAACAGCGGCAGGCTGGCGAAAACCGTACCCGTCAGTACCAAACCGATATCTCGGGACAACACAAAACCATCCCTCGCAAGCATCGCCACCATCAAAGCCAACAACAGCAAACTTTCGCAGCCGACCAAAAGCCAAATCATTTTAACCGAACGGCGTTTGCGCCATTTCATGATACCGGCGTGCAAAAGGCTGAATATCACGACGGACAGACACGGATAAAGAAAAGTGGTGAATGGACGGGTATAACCGCTTTGCACACACAAATAATCGCCGGGCAACGTATTGCATTCCATCACATCGAGAAACATCGGATCGACGGCATACATCAATACGCCGAACCATACCGCATAAATCAGACTGGCAATAAAGTAGGCTTTAAAAAATCGGCTCTTACCCATTTCCTACCCCTCACTTCCGCCCTGCGATATGCTCCACCGCAGCCTGCGCACAATACAGCCCAAACGAAGCCGTTACCAGCATACTCGCCCCATAGCCCGCGCAGGACAAACCTTGCGGCGCGACATCGGTCGAACACGCTTCGCCGGATTGCGGCGGCGTAATATTCTCGGTTGAATAAACGCAAGGCACGCGCATTTTTTCTTTGGTATTGCGGCTGAAGCCGTAGCGTTTGCGCAAGGTATAGCGCAAATTGGAAAGCAACGGGTCGTGGGTGACGCGGCTTAAATCGGCAGTTTGGATTAAAGCCGGATTTTTCTGTCCGCCCGCGCCGCCGCTGATAATAAACGGTTGTTTATGTTGCACGAAATACGCCGCCATCGCCGCTTTGACACGGATTTGGTCGATGGCGTCGATGACGAAGTCAAAAGGCCGTCTGAAAAGTTCGTCCAGATTGTCTTCGGTAACAAAATCTTCGATTTCCGTCACTTCGCATTGCGGATTGATTTGGGCAATGCGTTCGCGCAAAGCGGTAACTTTTGCCTTACCGAAATCATCGGTCAAAGCGTGCAACTGGCGGTTGACATTGGATTCGGCAACATTGTCCAAATCAATCAGCGTTAAACGACCGATGCCGCTCCTCGCCAACGCCTCCACCGCCCACGAGCCGACGCCGCCGACGCCGACCACGCACACATGCGCACGCGAAAAGCGCGCCAGCGCTTCGTCTCCGTAAAGTCTGGCAATACCGCCAAAGCGGCGCGAAGAAAGAAAAGCAGCGTCCTGCATAAGCAACCTTGTGATATATCAATAAATTAATGAAAAACGCGACAGGCGATTCGGACAGACATTATACTTGAAAGCAGATGGGCTGTTGTACCTGCCCGAAAGAGTTTATAATCGTTTCACATTCAGACAAGTTCTGATTTCATATTAAACGAAAGTGCCGCTACTCGGCGCAAAAGGAGAATGAATATGTACAAACATCTGGTTGTAGCCGTTGACGGTAGCGAGACCTCCCTCAATGCATTGAAACATGCCGCCGAACTGGCAAGCCTCAACAAAGCCCAACTGACTTTGGTTCACGTTGCCAACCCTGCAGAATACATGGCTTTGGCTCCTGAATTCCTGCAACACGAAAGCTACGAAGCCGCCGCAGTGGCTCAAGGTAACGAAGTTTTGGATTTCGCAGAAAAAACAGCGCGTGAAAGCGGCGTTGAAAACATCGTGAAACACCTGTTGGTTGCCAACAAAGGCGCGCGCGAAATGGCGCAAGACTTGGTTGACTACGCCGACAACAACGGCGCAGACCTGTTGGTACTCGGCACACACGGCCGCACCGGCCTGATGCACCTGCTGATGGGCAGCTTCGCCGAGACCGTAATGCGTCAAAGCCACCTGCCTCTGCTGATTATCCGCAGCAAAGCTGAAGAAGCATAATCAAGCATTTATTTAAAATAGCGAAAGGCCGTCTGAATATTTTTCAGACGGCCTTTTTTCATTTTCACATGACAACTTCAGCTTTTATTTTGCCATTTCTTTGAACACTTCGTGTGCCACAGCAATGGTTTCGTCAATCAGCTCAGGCGTATGCGCGGCGGAAACAAAACCGGCTTCGTAAGCTGACGGGCCGAATGCGACATTGCGGTCGAGCATACCGTGGAAGAAATGTTTGAAACCGTCGATATTGGAACGCGCCATGTCGGCATAGTTTTGCGGCGTATGGCTGGCAAAATACAAACCAAACATACCGCCCACGCTGTCCGCCGTAAATTCAACGCCATGCGCTTTAGCCGCGTCGGCAATACCGTTGGCGAGGCGTTGGGTCAGGGCAGTCAGGTTTTCATAGAAGCCTTCGCGCTGAATGATTTCCAGCGTTTTCAAACCGGCCGCAACCGCAATCGGATTACCGGACAATGTGCCTGCCTGATACACGCCGCCCAACGGGGAAATACATTCCATAATGTCTTTACGGCCACCGAACGCCGCCAAAGGCATACCGCCGCCGATCACTTTGCCCATGGTGGTCAAATCAGGCTTGATGCCGTGCAAAGATTGCGCACCGCCCAGCGCCACGCGGAAACCGGTCATCACTTCGTCGTAAATCAACACGGCACCGTGTTTTTCAGTCAATTCGCGCAAGGCTTTGACAAAGGCTTCAGACGGCCTAACCAGATTCATATTGCCGACAAAAGGCTCCAAAATCACACAGGCAATGTCATTGCCGCTTTGGGCAAAGGCTTCTTCCAGTTGGGCGATATTGTTGTATTCGAGTACCAAAGTGTGTTTGGTAAAGTCGGCAGGCACACCGGCGGAAGAAGGGTTGCCAAACGTCAGCAGACCGCTGCCTGCTTTCACCAACAGGCTGTCGGAATGGCCGTGGTAGCAGCCTTCAAACTTGATGATTTTGTCGCGTCCGGTAAAACCGCGTGCCAGACGGATGGCGGTCATCGTTGCTTCCGTGCCGGAGCTGACAAGGCGCAGCTGCTCGACGGACGGCATGATTTTAGCGATTTCTTCGGCAATGACAATTTCGCCTTCAGTCGGCGCACCAAACGACAAACCGCCCAATGCTGCTTCGCGCACGGCTTCAATGACTTCGGGATGGGCATGGCCGACAATCGCAGGGCCCCAAGAGCCGACATAGTCGGTATAACGCGTGCCGTTTTCGTCCCAAACATACGCGCCTTCTGCCTTTTTGATAAAGCGCGGTACGCCGCCGACGCTGCCGAATGCGCGCACAGGAGAGTTCACGCCGCCGGGAATAATGGCTTTGGCGCGGTTGAACAAGCTTTCATTACGGTTCATGGTCAATTCTTTCGTAAGAGGTCGTCTGAAAATCAAATCGATGCCATTTTAACACCAAATCCTTTTCAGACGGCCCAGGCTTCAAAATAAGAATCGGGCGCAAAATCAAAATTATTCTTTAAAAACAAACACTCTATCCATATTTTTCCTGCTTGTGCTATAATCCGCGACCTATTGAAACAATAAAAGAAAAGCATCATGTTACGCGGATTCATACTCAGCCTCGCCCTTTTGGCGTCCTCCCTCGTCCATGCACAACGCAGCCTGCCTGACGATATGGATGTGGCCGTTTTAAAAACCGTCGATCTGCCTTATCTGAAAGTCAGCAAAGGCGGTTTTTCTTGGACGCGCCTGCTGACCTTGGGCATTGTGGACGGCAACGCAGCCAAACTGCAAATCACCCGCTTCACCAAAATCCACGATGAAAACGACCGTTTCATCCCCATGGGCCGCCTGCTGAATCAAACCGGCAAAGCCGTTGCGTTCAAATACAACGAAGAAAGCCGCCTCGTCCGCGAAATCTGGATTTTGACCGACGCCGAGGCCGACAGGTTCATCGAACACGCCAAAAAGCAGAAAAAGGCGGAAGAATAATTTTTCAGACGACCAGAGTATTGCACAGGCCGTCTGAACCCTTTTACAACAAGCAAGTCAATCAAAACAAACCATGAAAAAAGTATTTATCCGCACCTTCGGGTGCCAAATGAACGAGTACGACAGCGAAAAAATGCTGTCCGTCCTCGCCGAAGAACACGGCGGCATCGAGCAGGTTACCCAACCTGACGACGCCGACATCATCTTGTTCAACACCTGCTCCGTGCGTGAAAAAGCGCAAGAGAAAGTCTTCTCCGACTTAGGCCGCGTACGTCCGCTCAAAGAAAAAAATCCCGACCTCATCATCGGCGTTGCCGGCTGCGTTGCCTCTCAAGAAGGTGAGAACATCGTCAAACGCGCTCCGTATGTGGACGTGGTTTTCGGCCCGCAAACGCTGCACCGCCTGCCCAAACTCATCGTCGATAAAGAAACCACCGGTCTGTCTCAAATCGACATTTCCTTCCCCGAAATCGAGAAATTCGACCACCTGCCGCCTGCGCGCGTAGAAGGCGGTTCGGCATTCATTTCCATTATGGAAGGCTGTTCCAAATACTGCTCTTACTGCGTCGTCCCTTATACCCGCGGCGAAGAATTCTCCCGCCCGCTCAACGACGTATTGACCGAAATTGCCGGTTTGGCGCAACAAGGCGTTAAAGAAATCAACCTCTTAGGCCAAAACGTCAATGCCTATCGCGGCGAAATGGAAAACGGCGAAATCTGCGACTTTGCCACTTTGTTGCGCATCGTCCACGAAATCCCCGGCATCGAACGCCTGCGCTTTACCACCAGCCATCCGCGCGAATTTACCGACGCGATTATCGAGTGCTACCGCGACCTGCCGAAGCTGGTTTCCCACCTGCACCTGCCGATTCAAAGCGGTTCCGACCGCGTATTGAGCGCAATGAAACGCGGCTACACCGCCTTGGAATACAAATCCATCATCCGCAAACTGCGCGCCATCCGTCCTGATTTGTGCCTCAGCTCCGACTTTATCGTCGGCTTCCCGGGCGAGACCGAGCGCGAGTTCGAGCAAACCTTGAAACTGGTGAAAGACATTGCCTTCGACTTGAGCTTCGTCTTTATTTACAGTCCGCGCCCAGGTACGCCTGCCGCCAACCTGCACGACGACACGCCGCACGAAGAAAAAGTGCGCCGCCTCGAAGCTTTGAACGAAGTCATCGAAGCCGAAACCGCGCGCATCAATCAAACCATGATCGGCACGGTTCAACGCTGCTTGGTTGAAGGTATCTCCAAAAAAGACCCTGACCAACTGCAAGCCCGTACCGCCAACAACCGCGTGGTCAACTTTACCGGCACACCCGACATGATCAACCAAATGATCGATTTGGAAATCACCGAAGCCTACACCTTCTCCCTGAAAGGCAAACCGGTATAAGCACACACAAACAAAGGCCGTCTGAAACTGTTCAGACGGCCTTTATCTTGGCTTGGCCCGGCATTATCTGATTCATGTATTTTTATTACCCGAACAAAAGGCTTTTCAGTATAATACCGCCCGAAAATTCCCTTATCTGTTGAGAAGTTAAGGAGCAAATCCGAGCTTCCGGCAGTTAAACCCGCTGATACCGTCCTTAAACGGCTTTCCCCAAAGGAATATCTCGAAATGAGTTCTTCAAATCAAAGCGTTTTGGAAAGATTATTCAACCTCAACGCCAATCAGACCAACGTCCGCACGGAAATTATGGCCGGTGTGACAACCTTCCTCGCCATGTGCTACATCATCATCGTCAATCCCCTGATTTTGGGCGAAACCGGCATGGATATGGGCGCAGTATTTGTGGCCACCTGTATCGCCTCCGCCATCGGCTGTTTCGTGATGGGCTTTGTCGGCAACTACCCGATTGCCCTCGCTCCGGGCATGGGTTTGAACGCCTACTTTACCTTTGCCGTCGTCAAAGGCATGGGCGTGGACTGGCGTGTGGCTTTGGGTGCCGTTTTCATTTCAGGCATTATTTTCATCCTGTTCAGCTTCTTTAAAGTACGCGAAATGCTGGTCAACGCCCTGCCTATGGGCTTGAAAATGTCGATTGCCGCAGGTATCGGCCTCTTCTTGGCATTGATTGCACTCAAAGGCGCAGGCGTGATTGTGGCTAATCCTGCCACATTGGTCGGCTTGGGCGACATCCACCAGCCCACCGCCCTGCTGGCGATGGCAGGCTTTGTCATGGTGGTTGCACTTGGCCACTTCCGCGTTAAAGGCTCTATCATCATTACCATTCTAACGCTGACCGCCGTCTCCACCATCTTGGGCTTGAGCGAGTTCAAAGGCGTGGTCGGCGAAGTTCCGAGCATTGCACCAACATTCATGCAGATGGACTTCAAAGGCTTATTCACCGTCAGCATGGTCAGCGTGATTTTTGTATTCTTCCTGGTTGACCTGTTTGACTCTACCGGCACATTGGTCGGCGTTTCCCACCGCGCAGGCCTGTTGCAAGACGGCAAACTGCCGCGTTTGAAACGCGCCCTGCTTGCCGACTCTACCGCCATCGTTGCAGGCGCCGCCTTGGGTACTTCTTCTACCACCCCTTACGTTGAAAGCGCGGCAGGCGTTTCTGCCGGCGGCCGTACCGGCCTGACTGCCGTTACCGTCGGCGTACTGATGCTTGCCTGTCTGATTTTCTCCCCGCTGGTTCAAAGCATTCCTGCATTCGCTACCGCACCCGCCCTGCTCTATGTTGGCGCGCAAATGTTGCGCAGCGCGCGTGAAATCGATTGGGACGACATGACCGAAGCCGCACCGGCATTCCTGACCATCGTCTTCATGCCGTTTACCTACTCGATTGCCGACGGTATTGCGTTTGGCTTTATCAGCTATGCACTCATCAAACTCTTGTGCAACCGCACTCAAGACGTACCGCCTATGGTATGGATTGTCGCCGTGTTGTGGGCATTGAAATTCTGGTTCTTGGGTTAAACTGCTCAAAAGAACAGGCCGTCTGAAAACTTTTCAGACGGCCTGTTTTATTTTACCCAGCGTTTAAAGCTGTCGGTAAAAGATTATTTTTTCACTTTTTTAGCAGCTGGTTTAGCGGCAGCTTTCGCGCCTTTGTCCAATGCGCAGAAACGGGTAGCGATTTGGTCAACCACTTCTTGTTTGCCATTTACTTCGGTAGTACCGCGGATAGTCAGCATGTTGCCATCAACTTTGTCCACGTTGGCTGCAGTGGCTGCTTCAGCAATCCAAGCAACATTGCCGCCCCAGAATGCGTTTACATCTTTGCTGCTGTCAGTAATACGGAACAGGTTTTCAGTTACTTGGCCTTTGTATTTTACTTGTGCAGCAACAACTTCGTTGCCTTTGAAGCCATACATTACGCTCAGAGGCTCTTTGCCGTCTTTACCGCATTTGTAGTGAACTTCTTTAGTACCGTCGATAGAGTCTACTTTCAAAGTATTAGGTACTGGAGCTTGAGCTTGTTGAGCCTGAGCTTGAGTTTGTTGTTGCGCAGTAGGCGCAGCTTTAGCTTCAGGTTTAGCTTTAGAACCGCTGCTACATGCAGTCAGGGCAACAGCCGCCAAAACGGCAGGAACGATTAATTTAACATTCATATTCATAATTGACTCCCAAATGGTTTCAATAAAAAACCGGCAAACGCCGGCTGACATTTACACATTAACAGAGATATTCCGTCTTGTCTTTATCTCAGACGGCATTTTTTAAGAAAAGTTCAAATAAATATTTTTATTTTCTAAAATCAAGAAATTATAAATATGAAATCATGTAAATTCAGGTTTAGGAACTCTTAAGATGAATACTGTTGTCAATAAATCGGGTTTTGACAATGGTAAAATGAGATTGAAAAGCGCATAGAGATGACAAAATTCAGGGCAATTGATTTTACACACTTCTGTCTCTTGAGTTGCTGAGCATTTCAGACGGCCTTAGAACACAAACAGTAAATGCAATAAAAAAACGCAATCTGAAACAGATTGCGTTTTTTTTGAAAACTGGCACGCCCACGGGGAATCGAACCCCGGTTACCGCCGTGAAAGGGCGATGTCCTAACCGCTAGACGATGGGCGCGGATAAATCTTGTGGCGCACCCGGAGCGATTCGAACGCCCGACCCTCTGGTTCGTAGCCAGATACTCTATCCAACTGAGCTACGGGTGCATCCTCATCACTTCGCAAGTGCGTTGTGAATCAAGAAGACCGAATGATATAGGCTTTACTAAAGCCTGTCTACTCTTTTCACAGAAACTTTTTATATTTTTATTTAACCAATTGAAGTTAAACAATATAAAATTAACGTAAAATCCCTACTCCTGACAAATCCTGCGCCATTTTAGCGGCGGAGTTATCGGTCATGCCGCCGACAAAATCCAAAATCTTCATATAGGCCTGATACAGACTGTCTTCAGGAAGAATCGGATTGTGCTTTTTCAATAATTCCAACGCCAAAGACTGACGCGTTGCTAACTGTTTTTCTGCAATCAGGGCATAGGCGGCAGGGACGAGCAAATCTAAGATGGAGCCTAAGCATGGGAACGTGGCAATCTCGGTCAAGAGCTTGGTGTGATGGCGGAAAATCCGTGTTTGTGCCAATTCTTTCGCTTTTGCCAAAGTGTTTTGCACTTGCGGGCTGCACAGAGCAAGCAGGTCTTTGCCTTTGAATGTTCCGTCCAACAAGTCGGACTGATGCAGCATAAAGGTTTGCGCGACATCATCAATCGCCTTGCCGATCGCAATGCCGCGCAACATGGCGCAACGCTGACGGCTGGAGCTGGCGTGCCATGCGCTTTCGGCAAAGGTCAGCTCGGACAAAATACTTTCTACTTCCGTATCCGTGAGCAAATCCAATTCGACGGCATCTTCCAAATCCAGCAAGGCATAGCAAATATCGTCGGCAGCCTCCATCAAATAAGACAAAGGATGGCGCGCCCAGCTGTCTACTCCCGCGGAAACCAGCCCCAATTCGTCGGCAACTTGACGGATAAACGGCAACTCGGTTTGATAAATATTGAATTTCTTTCTGCCGTTTGGATGTTGCGTTGTCCACGGATACTTCAGCAATGCGCCGATGGCTGCCGCAGTCAGGCGCATTCCGCCTGCCTCCGGATACATTTCAAGGCTGGCGACGATACGCAGGCTATGCGCATTGCCTTCATAGGTTTGAATATCGTTGCGTTCCGCTTCGTTTAATGTGTTCAGATAAATTTGATGTTCAGGCCGTCTGAACCAATCACGCAAAGCATCTTCGCCGGTATGGCCAAACGGCGGATTGCCCAAATCATGAGCCAAACAGGCAACCTGCACCACGGCACCAATATCGCTGGGCGTATTGCCCTGCGGCAGAAAACCGCCGTTATGCAACATCACGCCCACGCGGTTGCCCAAGCTCCTGCCCACGCTGGCAACTTCAACGCTGTGCGTCAGGCGGTTGTGCGTCAAGTCATGTTGCGCCAGCGGATGCACCTGTGTTTTACGGCCAAGGCGGCGGAAGGCTCCGGAAAAAACAACCCGGTCGTAGTCGATGTGAAAATCCGTACGCAAGGCATCGGCACCTTCTTGAGTCGAAGGGGTAACGGTCGGCACGATTTCGCCGTTTTTAGTACGGAAGCGTTGGGTGGATAATAAGTTTTGCCAATTCATTCGGATGGTCATAAAGGTTCCTCAAGCAAAGTAAAGGCCGTCTGAAACATATTCAGACGGCCTTATGCTTATTTACCGCGCATCAATTCAAAGAAATCGTCGTTATTTTTAGAGTCTTTGAGTTTGCCCACCAAAAACTCGGTCGCTTCGATTTCGTCCATAGGATGCAGGAATTTGCGCAAGAGCCACATGCGTTGCAACTGATCGTTCGGCACCAGCAATTCTTCGCGGCGCGTACCGGATTTATTGATACTAATGGCCGGGAACAGGCGTTTTTCGGCCATACGGCGGTCAAGGTGCAATTCCATATTGCCCGTGCCTTTGAACTCTTCGTAAATCACGTCGTCCATGCGGCTACCGGTTTCAACAAGCGCTGTCGCAATAATGGTAAGCGAACCGCCCTCTTCCACATTACGCGCTGCGCCGAAGAAGCGTTTCGGACGGTGCAAGGCGTTGGCATCGACACCGCCGGTCAAGATTTTGCCCGAAGTCGGCACAACGGTATTGTAGGCGCGCGCCAAACGGGTAATCGAATCCAGCAGGATGACCACGTCTTTTTTGTGTTCAACCATACGTTTGGCTTTTTCAATCACCATCTCGGCCACTTGTACATGGCGTTGCGCCGGTTCATCAAACGTAGAGGAAACGACTTCGCCGCGTACAGAACGGCTCATTTCGGTCACTTCTTCCGGACGCTCGTCAATCAACAGGACAATCAGCTCGACATCGGGATAATTGGCGGTAATAGCGTGGGCAATGTTTTGCAACATCACGGTCTTACCGGTTTTAGGCGGCGCCACCAACAATGCACGTTGGCCTTTACCGATTGGGGAAACCAAGTCGATAGCGCGGCCGGTCAGATTCTCTTCGGCTTTGATGTCGCGCTCAAGTTTGAATTGTTCGGTTGGGAATAAAGGCGTGAGGTTTTCAAAGAGGATTTTGTGTTTGCAGACTTCAGGCTGATCGCCGTTGATGGTATCGAGGCGGACAAGTGCGAAATAGCGTTCGTTGTCTTTAGGTACGCGCACGCTGCCTTCGATGGTGTCACCGGTGTGCAGATTGAAGCGGCGGATTTGCGTGGGCGAAACATAAATATCGTCAGGACCGGCAAGGTAAGAAGTATCTGCGCTGCGCAGGAAACCGAAGCCGTCGGGCAGGATTTCGAGTGTGCCGGAACAGGTAAAGCTGACATTTTGCTTCATCATCTGGCGGACGATGGCAAAAACGAGGTCTTGTTTGCGGAAACGGTTGGCGTTTTCAATGCCATGTTCTTCTGCCATTTCCAAGAGTTTGGAAATGTGGAGGGTTTGGAGTTCTGAAACGTGCATAGTATTGATATATTTTGAATAGTATCAGAGAGATGGCACAAAGGCCGTCTGAAAGTATGAAATCGTGCCGCAGGATACGGTAGATTTTTGAGAAAGTTGAATTTTAGGCAGTTGGAGGCAGGGTGTCAAATTTTTAAATCGAACACTGAGCCGAGACTATAATCTTACCATGCAATAAGATTATGGCCGGCAACAGCTTGGCAATCGCAACCCTATCGACCAAAATCCGAGTATTTACCCAACTTCAGACGGCCTTTTGCCCGTACCGCATCAGCGTCATGCCGCCGACCGCTGCCGCACAGCCCGCAACCAGCGAAATATGCAGCGGTTCGCCCAAAAACCACGCCGAAGACAGCACACCGAAAATCGGCACGAGCGTAATATACGCCGCCGCGCTGCCTGCACCCAAAGTCTTCACGCCTTCGAAATACCACGCGTAGGCCAATACCGTCGCGCCGATGACCAGCCACGCCAAGGCTGTCCAGCCTCGCCCATCCATTGCCGCTATCGCCTCAAACGGCATTCCGTCCGTCCACAACGCCACCACCGACAACATCAACGCACCAATGAACGACGTTGCCGTCGTTACCGTCAGCACATCTATCCCACGCAAAACCGCGCGACCAATTAAAGTATAAGCCGCCCAACAAACCACGCAACCGAAAATCAGCCACTCTCCTGCCTTGATGCCGCCCGATAACACTGTCAACGGCTGCCCTTGCGTTACCACCATAATGGCACCGCCGACCGCCAGCAGCATACCCGCCAAAATCTTCACATTTAAACGCTCGCCGAAAAACCAAGTTGCCAACAGCAGTGTCAATACCGGATTCACCGCCACGACTACCGCCGCCTTGCCTGCCGGCATAGTCTGCAAACCCAGCATAAAAAACACCGCATAACCGCACACGCCAACAGAAGCGGCTGCCGTCAAACCCAGCCATTGCCGCGCCGACAAAGCCGCCAAAGTCGCGAACCTGCTGCGCGCAAACAACCAGCCCAACAACAAAACCGAAGCCAAGACAAACCGAACCGCCCCGCCCGTCAGCGGCGGCAGCGACTGCCCCAACATCCGCCCCATCGGCCAAGACGCACCCCACAACACCGCCATTCCCAGCAGTTTCAAATGTACAGAATAACGTTCCATCTTATCCCTTTATCGACAAAGGCCGTCTGAAAACCGGATTTCAAGTTTTCAGACGGCCTTCAATATAGCGACTGCAAACAGATTACTTAGGCTGCCAAGAATCTTTCAGCGTCACCGTGCGGTTAAACACCGGCATGTCTTTGCTGTGGTCTTTGCGGTCGGTTACGAAGTAGCCGATGCGTTCAAACTGCCAACGGCTTTCTGCCGGCAGATCTTTTGCGACAGGTTCGGCGTAGGCAGTGATTTCCTTGATGGATTCTGGATTGAGGAAATCGGTAAACGGCAGATAGTTGCCGTCTTCGCCGCGCACGGCATCAGGACGCTCGACGGTAAAGAGGCGGTCGTACAGGCGGACTTTAATTTCGACGGCGTGTTCGGCAGAAACCCAATGAATCACGCCTTTAACTTTGCGGCCTTCGGGATTTTTGCCCAAGGTATCGTGGTCGATGCTGCATTTGAGTTCAACCACATTGCCTGCCTCGTCTTTTACTACTTCATCACACTTAATCACATAGCCGTGGCGCAAACGCACTTCTCCGCCGGGAACCAGGCGTTTGAAGCCTTTGGGCGGATTTTCGGCAAAGTCGTCGGCTTCGATGTAGATGGTTTGTGAAATAGGTACTTCGCGATCGCCCATTTCTTCGTGGTTCGGATGGAACGCGGCACGGCGGCTTTGGGTTTTGCCGGCTTCAAAGTTGGTCAGGGTCACTTTGAGCGGATTCAAAACCGCCATCAGGCGTGGCGCAGAGTTCTCCAACTCTTCACGAATCGCGCCTTCCAACACGCTCATGTCGACGATGTTTTCAGATTTGGAAATACCGGCGCGTTTGGCAAACAGGCGCAGGCCTTCGGGCGTGTAACCGCGGCGGCGCATACCGGAAATGGTCGGCATACGTGGGTCGTCCCAGCCGGAAACGTGGCCGTCTGAAACCAGTTGGTTCAGCTTGCGTTTGGACGTGATGGAATACAGAAGCTCCAAACGGGAAAACTCGTATTGGCGCGGACGTGTGGCGTGCGGCGCAGGAATGTTGTCCAACACCCAGTCGTACAGCGGACGGTGTGCTTCAAATTCGAGTGTACACAAGGAATGCGTGATGCCTTCGATAGCATCGGAAATGCAGTGAGTGTAGTCGTACATCGGATAGATGCACCATTTGTCGCCGGTGTTGTGGTGATGGGCGCGGCGGATACGGTAGATGACGGGGTCGCGCATATTGATATTGCCTGCCGCCATATCGATTTTCAGGCGCAAGGTTTTGCTGCCGTCGGGGAACTCGCCGTTTTTCATGCGTGTGAACAGGTCGAGGTTTTCTTCAATACTGCGGTCGCGGTAAGGGCTGTTTTTGCCTGCTTCGGTCAGCGTACCGCGGTATTCGCGCATTTCTTCGGGCGTCAAATCATCGACATACGCTTTGCCGTCTTTGATTAAACCGACAGCGTAGTCGTAAAGCTGGTCGAAATAGTTGGAAGCGAAACGTGGCTCGCCCGCCCAATGGAAGCCCAACCATTCGACGTCTTCTTTGATGGCATTGACGTATTCGTCGTTTTCTTTTTCAGGGTTGGTGTCGTCGAAACGCAGGTTGCACAAGCCGTCGTAAATATAAGCCAAACCGAAGTTCAAGCAGATGGATTTGGCGTGGCCGATGTGCAAGTAACCGTTCGGCTCAGGCGGGAAGCGGGTTTGGATGGCTGTATGTTTCCCGCTTTTGAGGTCTTCATCGATGATGGTGCGGATAAAGTGGTTGTCCGCGAATTGGTCTTTATTCAACATAATATTTCTTTGATAGGAAAATGATTTTCTGTTTTCAGACGGCCTGAGCATTCAATCAGGCCGTCTGAAAGGAATGGAATGATGGCTCAATTGTACCCGACTTGGCTACTTTGATACAGGGTCGGCAACCTGCCACGCCACGCCGCGCTCGTTTAGGGTTTTCTGCATGGCGGCGGATGGTGTGCGGTCGGTAAACAGCTTATCGAATGCGCCGATATCGCCCAGTCTGACCAAGGCATTGCTGTTGAATTTGCTGTGATCGACACCAAGATAGCGCACGCGGGCATTGTTCACCATCGCCTGCATGACGCTGACTTCCTTGTAATCGTCATCCAAAAGCGAGCCGTCGTTTTCTATACCGTGGGTACTCATGATGGCATAGTCGACTTTGAATTGGTTGATGAAATCGACGGTCGCCACGCCGGTAATACCGCCATCCAAGGGGCGGACCACGCCGGAAGCGATGATAACCGTGTAGTCGGTACGCGCCGCAGTGATGGAGGCGGCGTAGATATTGTTGGTGATAATCCGCAGGTTTTTACGCTGTCTAACCAACTCGGCGGCGACGGCTTCCATGGTGGTACCGATGCTGATAAACAGCGAGGCATTGTCGGGAATGGTGGAAGCAATCAGACGGGCAATGGCGTTTTTTTCCTGCTGCTGATGGTTGCGCCGCTCCTGCCCTGCCGTTACGACTGAAACATCGCCCAAAGATGCGCCGCCGTGATAGCGTTTGAGCTGTCCGGTCTCACTTAACTCCTGCACATCGCGGCGTATGGTTTGCGGCGTAACATCCAAATTCGCCGCCAACTCTTCCACCGTCATGAAGTTATGTTCGCGGACAAGGGTGAGGATATGTTCGTGTCTTTGGATTTTGGGTTTCATGGCGTTTCGTTTTGTAGGGATAAACCAATGGCCGTCTGAATATTTCAGACGGCCTTTTTCATTGTCAAACCGATTACATCTCGAGTTTCTGTTCCAAGCGTTCCATACACGCGCCTAAGTGGCGGCGCATGACTTTGGTCACACGGTTGCGCTTGCCTGCCAGCAATAAATCGAGGATTTCTCGGTGTTCATGGTGCGAATTGGAATCGATGTTGCGCTTTTCTTTGCGAAGCGGATCGGAAACGGCCACAATCAATGAAGAGCGCGCGCACAAGGTATTCATGATTTCAAACAGGACATCGTTGTCCAGCAGCCGCGCCAATTCGACATGGAAGGCATTGGACAGGCGGTTCCAACCCACGCGGTCGCCGCTTTCGGAGGCTGCGCCCTCTTGCTCAATCATGGCATAAAGCGGTTGCAGACGCGTTTCCAAATCAGGCATATCGATAAGGACGCTCAAAATCATGCTTTCCATTTCGATACGCGTGTTGAACACGTCTTTCATTTCTTTCAAGTCCGGCACATGGACAAATGCGCCGCGGTTGGGCTGCAAATCGACGATTTTATCGTGCGCCAAAAGCGATAATGCGCCACGCACGGTATTGCGGGAGCAAACCATTTGTCGGCAAAGCTCGGACTCGGTCAGTTTTTTGCCCGGCAGCAGCAGATGGTCGGTAATACCGTCCAAAATCAATGCGTACACGCGGAAGAGTTCCGAATCGTGACGTTCTTCCAAAATAAGCGATGAAGTTGCAGGCGCAACGTTGGTATTATTTTCGTAATCCATAATGTTTCCCCAATATCCGTATTAAGGCGCAAGCGTTTACAAACCTGCAGCTTTCGGGGGTGTTTAAAATATAATTAAAAATTGTTGACAATGTTAAACGAAACTTGCACAATGAGATCAACAAGCCAAGTTATAAAGGCTGATAGAGAGAGAGAAAAAGGAATAAAAAGCAAGCAGATATATTCATGTTAATGCGTGAATATATCTGCTTTTTTTGTGCGTAGCCGGTTCACGCTCCGGCACTCCCATCCTGAAACCGCCCTATTCTGTTTCGACGATCTCGAAGCTGTGGCTCATTTTTGCCGCTTTACCCAGCATAATCGATGCGGAGCAATATTTTTCGGCAGACATCTGTACGGCGCGCTCAATCGCGCTTTCTTGCAAACCCCGGCCATACACTTTGAAGTGGATATGGATTTCGGTAAACACGCGCGGCACGGTGTCGGCGCGTTTGGCAGTCACTTCAGCGCGGCAGTCGGTGATTTTTTGGCGTTGTTTCTCGGCAATCATCACTACATCGATGCTGGAACAGCCTGCTACACCCAACAACAGCATTTCCATCGGGCTAGGGCCGCGTTTGACTTCGCCTTCAGCCGCCGCGCCTTCCATCACAACGCTGTGTCCGTTTGCCGTTGTACCGACGAAGCACATTCCGTCTATCCATTTTGAGGTAACTTGCATGGTGTCTTTTTTATCCGTAAAAGCATTAATCCGATATTGTAAACAATTTCAAGTGATAAACCTAGTCAGGCCGTCTGAAAAATACAATCAATTACAATTGGTCTGAACGCATTATTCATCCCGATACGCCCAGTGGTTGACCGGCCCGTGCCCTGCACCGATGCCCAAAGGATAGGAAATGGCGGCGGCAATATAGTTTTTTGCCGTTTGAACCGCCTCGGGTACGCTAAACCCTTTTGCCAACTCGGCAGTGATGCAGGCAGAAAATGTGCAGCCCGTGCCATGGGTATGCGGCGTTGGGAAACGTTTGCTGTTCAGCTCGATGGTTTCATATTGCGTAAACAGCCAGTCGGTGCAATATTCGCTTTGGCTGTCGGCAAGATGGCCACCCTTAATTACCACATTTTTCACACCCCAATCCTGAAGAATTTTGGCGGCGCGTTCCGCATCTTGGCGGTTTTCAATATTGATACCCGTCAATGCCTGCGCTTCGGGCAGATTGGGGGTCAATACGTCCGTATGCGGCAACAGCAGGCGTTTCATGGCTTCAACGGCTGAATTTTCCAACAACGGCGCTCCGCCTTTGGCAATCATGACCGGATCCAACACGCGTTTGCCGAAGTCGCATTCGGCGGTTTGTTCCGCCACGCATTCGATGATTTCCGCCATACCCAACATGCCGATTTTATAGGCACGGATTTGGAAATCCTCCTGAATCGCGGCAATTTGCGCAGCAATCATGTCGGTCGGTATCGGATGCACTGCCGATACGCCCAAAGTATTTTGTGCGGTAACCGCTGTCAGTACGCTGGTACCGAACACGCCGCGCATCTGAAATGTCTTCAAATCTGCCTGTATGCCCGCGCCGCCGCCGGAATCTGAGCCGGCAATCGTCAGCGTTTGAATAAAAAGTTCGTCCATCATATCCTCCTGTTTTTCAGACGGCCTTGTGTTTATCGTTGTTGAGAGCAGTTTGGTTTTATCCGCAAACAAAGGCATTCGCCGTCTATCTTTCCGAATGCCTTATTTGTTGTTTTACCAAAAACAAATGTACGTTCTCGGGCGGAATATCTTAACAAACAAAAGGCCATCTGAAAACTATTTTCATTTTCAGACGGCCTGTTCAATTTTAAACCTATTCAGGCTTATTCTTCGTATGCGTCAATCGGCAAGCAGGAGCAAACCAGATTGCGGTCGCCATACACTTCATCTACCCGTTTGACGCTCGGCCAGAATTTGTGTTCGCGAACGAACGGCAATGGGAAGACGGCTTCTTCGCGAGAGTACGGATGCGCCCATTCACCGGTTACATCTGCTGCGGTATGCGGAGCGTTCACCAGCGGATTATCCTCTTTCGGCCATTCGCCGCGCTCGACTTTCAGCACTTCCTGTTTGATTTGTTTCAGGGCGGCGATGAAGCGGTCGAGTTCGGCTTTGCTTTCGCTCTCGGTCGGCTCAATCATCAGCGTGCCGGCAACAGGGAAAGAAACCGTCGGCGCGTGGAAGCCGTAGTCCATCAGGCGTTTGGCGATGTCGGTTTCAGTGATGCCGCTTTCGGCTTTGAGCGGACGCAAATCGACGATACATTCGTGCGCGACGCGGCCGTTTTTGCCTGTATACAGAATCGGATAGTCTTCGCTCAGGCGTTTGGCAACGTAGTTGGCGTTGAGCAATGCCCAGCACGTTGCCTGCTCCATGCCTTGTTTACCCATCATGGTCAGGTACATCCAGGTAATCGGCAGGATAGACGCAGAACCGAAGGCCGCAGCAGCAATGGCGGTTTGGTCGGCACTGGCGCTGTGGGTGTCGGTCAAAGCGTGTCCCGGTGCAAACGGGGCAAGGTGGGCTTTCAAACCGATAGGACCGACGCCCGGACCGCCGCCGCCGTGAGGGATACAGAAGGTTTTGTGCAGGTTCATGTGCAACACGTCCGCGCCGACTTCGGCAGGCTGCATGATGCCAATTTGGGCGTTGAGGTTGGCACCGTCCATGTAAACCTGTCCGCCGTTTTCATGGATGATGCGGCAGATGTCGCGGATGCCTTCTTCGTACACGCCGTGGGTGGACGGGTAAGTAATCATGATGGCGGACAAAGCGTCGCGGTATTGCTCGGCTTTGGCTTTCAAATCGTCGATGTTGACGTTGCCGTGTTCGTCGGTGTCGACAACGACGACTTTCAAACCCAGC
Source organism: Neisseria sp. P0021.S007 (assembly GCF_051956855.1). NCBI lineage: Bacteria > Pseudomonadati > Pseudomonadota > Betaproteobacteria > Neisseriales > Neisseriaceae > Neisseria > Neisseria sp. P0021.S007. The sequence continues at coordinate 13,515 of NZ_JBQCXA010000004.1, read as the reverse complement.
ATGGCCGCAGTCGCAGGGTTGGTGCCGTGGGCGGATTTGGGAATCAGGCAGATGTTGCGGTGTCCCTCGCCGTTGGCTTCTTGATAGCGGCGGATGGAGAGCATGCCGCTGTATTCACCCTGCGCGCCGGAGTTGGGCTGGAAGGAAATCGCGTCAAAGCCGGTGATGGCTTTCAGGCTGTTTTCCATGTCGGTCAAAAGCGCGCGGTAGCCTGTGGCTTGGTCTTTGGGGGCATAGGGGTGGATGTCGGTGAACTCTGCCCAAGTAATCGGCAACATTTCCGCAGTCGCATTGAGCTTCATGGTGCAGCTACCGAGCGAAATCATGCTGCGGTTCATCGCCAAGTCGCGGTCTTCGAGTTTCTTCAGATAGCGCAGCATTTCGTGTTCGGTGTGGTAACGGTTGAATACGGGATGTTGCAGAATGTCGTCTTGACGCAGCAATTCGGCATTCAGACGGCCTTTGACGTCATCGGCAAATGCGAACGTATCCTTGCCGGTAAACGCGCGGTACAAATCAACCAAATCTTCGTATGCCGATGTTTCATGGAATGCAGCCGCAACTTGAGTATCGTTGACGCGGCGCAGGTTGTAACCCGACTCCAAAGCAGCGGCAAACACTTGGTCTGCTTTCTCTTTGCTGCCGAAATCAACGGTAACGGTATCGAAGAAGACTTTGTGAACCACATTCAGGCCGTCTGAAACCAGCGCATCGGCAAAGGCAGAAGCCAGCGCATGAATGCGGTTGGCAATGCGTTTCACGCCTTCCGGGCCGTGGTAAACGGCATACATACCGGCCAAGTTCGCCAGCAATGCCTGTGCGGTACAAATATTGGATGTCGCTTTTTCGCGGCGGATATGTTGCTCGCGGGTGGACAACGCCATGCGCAGCGCGGGTTTGCCTGATGCGTCTTTGGATACGCCGATGATGCGGCCTGGGGCGGAACGTTTGAACTCGTCTTTAAACGCGAAATAAGCAGCGTGCGGACCACCGAAGCCCATTGGCACGCCGAAGCGTTGGGTGTTGCCCAAAGCAATATCTGCGCCCAGTTCAGCCGGAGACTTCAGCAAAACCAAGCTCATGATGTCGGCGGCAACGGCCACGATTGTGCCTTTTGCTTTCAGACGACCGATAACATCCTGCAAATCTTGTACGTCGCCGTCTTTACCGACGTATTGGAACAGCGCGCCGAAGTATTCGCCGTCATCAGCTTGGGCAAAATCTCCAACCACCAGTTCAAAACCGAAATATTTGGCGCGGGTTTTCATCACGTCCAAAGTTTGCGGATACACGCGCGCATCCACAAAGAAACGCTCGGATTTCACTTTGCCCACGCGGTGCGCCATCGCCATCGCTTCAGCAGCGGCAGTTGCCTCGTCCAGCAAAGACGCGCCTGCCACAGGGAAACCGGTCAAATCGATACACACTTGTTGGAAGTTCAACAAAGCTTCCAAACGACCTTGGGCAATTTCCGCTTGATACGGGGTGTAGGCAGTGTACCAACCCGGATTTTCCAATACGTTGCGCAAAATCACGTTCGGCACGCGGGTCGGGTAATAGCCCAAACCGATATAGGATTTGTTGATCACGTTTTTCGACGCGATGCCTTTCAATTTCGCCAACGCGTCCGCCTCGGTCAAAGCTTCGGGCAAATCGAGTTCGGACGGCATACGGATGCTTTGCGGCACGGTATTGCCGACAAAATCGTCCATGCTCTTCTCGCCGAGCGCTTCCAAAAGCGCAGCCTCGTCGCCAAAGCTCAAATGGCGCACGGCAAATTCGTTCGGGTTGAACAATTCAGATAGTTTCATTTCTACTCCTTCGGTGTTATCGATATCAACACTGTTTTTTCTTGCAGATGTTGTTTCAGACGGCCTCCGCCCACTTTGGACGACATGCCAATATTTCCCTATAAACCGGACAGGTTTCCACATGCGCGCCGGGCAGGTAGCCGGTACTCATCAGAAATTCGCCGACGATTTCGCCGCCGACAAATTTGAAATGTTTTTTAAACAGCTTCACCCATTCAGCCTTGTCGAGCGGATGGTGTGTATCCAACCAGTTTTTGAATGAGCCGTATTCTTGCCGTATTTGCTTGATTTGTCGCGCGTTATAAATGGCTGCGTTGATTTTCAGGCGGTTGCGGACGATGCCTGCATCGGCAAGCAGCCGCTCAATTTCGGCTTCGTCAAATGCGGCGACCGTATCGATGTCGAAACCTTTAAATGCCGTCTGAAATGCCCGTTGCTTCTTCAGCATCAGCGTCCAGCTCAATCCTGCCTGATTGATTTCCAACACCAGCCGCTCAAACAATTCATTGTCATCCTCAATCGGAAAACCGTATTGCGTGTCGTGATAATGTTGGTTGGGGTTGTCCGTATCGTCGGGAAGAGTGGCGACAAATTCGCAGTAATTCATGTTTGTTGAGGGAAAATTGAAACAAAGGCCGTCTGAAAGCATTTTTCAGACGACCTAAGACCTGCAATATCAAACAGGCACAAAACCTGTTTGGATGTTTGCAAAAATCAAGCTACTTCGCCTGCGTATTGTTCGGCAGTCAACAGACCGTCGTAATCGGCAGGGTTGGCAGGTTTGATTTTGAAGAACCAGCCTGCGCCGTAAGGATCGCTGTTGGCAGTTTCCGGAGCGCTTGGCAAATCTTCGTTGACGGCAACGACTTCGCCTGCAATCGGCGCGTACACGTCGGACGCGGCTTTTACAGACTCAACCACACCGGCTTGCTCTTCGGCAGCCAGGTTTGCGCCGACTTCAGGCAGCTCGACAAACACGATGTCGCCCAACAGCTCTTGCGCGTGATGGGTAATGCCGACAGTGATGGTACCGTCTTCTTCAAGGCGCAGCCATTCGTGGCTGGCAACGTATTTCAGTTCTGCTGGGATGTTGCTCATGGTTTGATACTCCATTGATAGGGGGTTATTTTCAGACGGCATCTTCATGAATCAATATCCACAGATGCCTTGTTCAATGCTTTCTACAAACGTCCGTATTAGACGACAATTAAAACCTGCTTTCAGACGGCCCTTAACAAATAAGGCCGTCTGAACCGATATTAATCAAACTGTTTTTGACCATTACGCACAAACGGCAGCTTCAATACGCGTACATCCACTTCTTTGCCGCGCATCAGTACTTTGGCAGTATCGCCGTCAAAGTCTTTCGGTACGCGCGCGATGGCGATGGATTGCTTCAGGCTTGGCGAGAATACGCCGCTGGTGGTTTCGCCTTTGCCTTTGTCGGTCAACACTTCCATATGCGCGCGCAGGATGCCGCCTTTTTCGAGCAACAGGCCGACCTGTTTCACGGTAACGCCTTTTTCTTTCAATGCCAGCAAGGCGGCTTTACCGACGAAGTCGCGGCTTTCGTCTTTTAAGTCAACGGTCCAACCCATGCCTGCTTCGAGCGGGCTGGTATTGTCGTCCATATCGTTGCCGTAGAGGTTCATACCGGCTTCCATGCGCAGGGTGTCGCGTGCGCCGAGGCCGCAAGGCTGTACGCCTGCTGCTTGCAGGGCTTTGAAGAATGCGACGGCTTCAGTGCCGGGCAGGATGACTTCGACGCCGTCTTCGCCGGTATAGCCGGTGCGGGCGACAAACCAGTCATTGCCCAAGTCTGCACCTTGGAACGGTTTGAGGCCGTGAATAACGTCTGCCCATTCAGGTTTGACGGTCAGGAGTTTTTCGATGGCTTTCGGGCCTTGTACGGCGAGCATGCCGAGGTCGTAGCGAGGATTGAAGGCAACGCCGAACTCTTGTCCGACTTTGTGGAATTGCGCCGTGTCTTTTTCACGGGTCGCGCCGTTGGACACGATGCGGTATTGTGTTTCGGCTTCGTTGGTGCGGTAAACGATCAAGTCGTCAATCACGCCGCCGTTGTCGTTGAGCAAAGCGGAATAAAGGGCTTTGCCGACAAAAGCGAGTTTGGCGACATCGTTGGCAATCAATTTGCGGAAAAAGGCTTTGGCATTTGCGCCTGCTACGTCGGTAACGAGCATATGGGATACGTCAAACATACCGGCGTCGGTGCGCACGGCTTCGTGTTCGGCGATTTGTGAACCATAATGGATGGGCAGCTCCCAGCCGGCAAAATCTACCAGCTTCGCGCCTGCATCTTGATGGGCTTGATGAAATGGGGTGGTTTTCAGAGCAGTCATTCTCAAGTTTCTCCGGATTTTTTGTTCAGATGCCGCCCGCGCACCTATGCGCGGATGACCCTATCTGTCCTTGAACCTGAGATTTTCGGCCGTATCCGCATGATGGCAAACCAGTCTGCTCACTGCTTTGCGCGGTTGTCTGAATGGTGGTTCAGACGGCCTTCTCCCCTTCGGTGGACGTTATTCAAACGCCGCTCTCCAGATTGTTTGTTTCAATGTGCAGTCCCTGATACCTGAGCGATTTAAGGGTGTCTGCGCCTTCGGTGGTTACATTGTAGTTGGGTGTAACACTCTCCTGCACATTTCCCGATTATGTCTTGAATCGGCAGTTTGGGCAAGTAGCCGACGAATATTTATGATGTGAATATCCGTCTTTTTATTGGGGAGGCAAAACTTGAGCCTTTATAAAATTGTTAGCTATGCGGCAAATGTTTTTGCAAAAGTCTCAGGCCGTCTGAAGCCCTTACCCGTTTTTCCTATATAATTCTGTTTTTTCGATTTATCTGCGTCCATCATGAACCGCCTCAAACGCATCAAAACCATCCTCTGCACGCTCTACCGCTACCGCCTTACCGAGCTGATTGCCTCGCTGGTCCGTCCGGGTTGGGCGCGGACTTTCCTCAATATGCTGCCGCAGTCGTCCAAGTTCAAACACGAAATGCCTGCCGTGCGCCTGCGTTTGGCGTTGGAAAGCCTGGGGCCGATTTTCATCAAATTCGGGCAGGTATTGTCCACGCGTCCCGATTTGATTCCGCACGATTACGCGGTCGAACTGGCAAGGCTGCAAGACAAAGTGCCGCCGTTTGACGCGCAACTTTCACGCTCGCAAATCGAAAAATCACTGGGACAATCCATCGACACTTTATACGCGGAATTTGAAACAGAGCCTGTCGCCAGCGCGTCCATCGCCCAAGTACACAAAGCCCACCTGCATTCGGGCGAACAGGTCGCCGTGAAAGTCTTGCGCCCCAACCTTTTGCCCGTTATCGAACAGGATTTGTCGCTGATGCGCTTTGGTGCAGGCTGGGTGGAGCGTTTGTTTTCAGACGGCAAGCGTTTGAAGCCGCGCGAAGTAGTGGCCGAATTTGACAAATACCTGCACGACGAATTGGACTTGATGCGCGAAGCCGCCAATGCCAGCCAGCTCGGTCGCAATTTCCAAAACAGCGATATGCTGATTGTGCCGAAGGTGTTTTACGACTACTGCACCAGCGACGTGCTGACCATCGAATGGATGGACGGCACTCCGGTATCCGATATTGCCAAACTCAAAGCCGACGGCATTGATTTGCACAAACTTGCCGATTACGGCGTGGAAATCTTCTTCACGCAAGTTTTCCGCGACGGCTTTTTCCATGCGGATATGCACCCCGGCAATATTTTGGTCGCCGCCGACAACCGCTACATTGCCCTCGATTTCGGCATCGTCGGCACGCTGACCGACTACGACAAACGCTATCTCGCCATCAACTTCCTCGCATTCTTCAACCGCGATTACCACCGCGTCGCTACCGCCCACATCGAATCGGGCTGGGTGCCTGCCGACACGCGCGCGGAAGAATTGGAAGCGGCTGTCCGCGCCGTGTGCGAACCGGTGTTCAACAAACCGATTTCGCAAATTTCCTTCGGCTTGGTACTGATGCGCCTGTTTGAAGTCAGCCGTCGCTTCAATGTCGAAATCCAACCGCAGCTGGTATTGCTGCAAAAAACGCTGCTCAACATCGAAGGCTTAGGCCGCCAACTCGATCCCGATTTGGACTTGTGGAAAACCGCCAAACCGTTTTTGGTGCGTTGGATGAACGAACAGGTCGGCCCCAAAGCCCTTTGGCGCAACCTCAAAAACGAAGCTCCCGACTGGGCGCAAATCATCCCTTCCCTGCCGCGCAAAATCAGTGCGTTGGTTGATGAAAACCGCCAACAGGAAATGCGCGATGCCTATGTGCATCTGGTCAAAGTACAGCAACGCCAAAGCCTGTGGTTGGCTGTGATTGCGGTTGTTTTGCTACTGATTTTGCTGTTTAAGTAAACCGTAATACAGCTTTAAACGGCATATAAAAGGCCGTCTGAAATTTAGTTTTCAGACGGCCTTTTATATGCCTATCTATTCTTTTTTCTCATGCGGAACATGTCCGCTTTCGGCTTCGATATGCCGTCTGAAGCGCAGACCTGCGGCGTGATAAAACGGATGCGGCGAGAATTGGCGCGAGACTTGCGAAGCGAAGATGCAAGTCAGCAACATCCAAAACAACAAATTCTGTCCGCCCGTCATTTCCATTACCACTACGGCAGCGGTCAACGGCGATTGGGTTGCGGCGGCAAGGAACGCGGCCATGCAGAGCAAAACCGCGACATTGGACGCGTCGCCCAGTTGCGCGAAAGAAGCCATGTGTTCGCCTATCATCGCACCAATGGTTAAAGACGGCGTGAAGATACCGCCGGGAATGCCTGCCCAGTAGCTGAACACGGTCGCCGCCCATTTTGCGGCAGCCAAGCCGAACGGCGCTTCATATGCGCCTTTAAGAGCGGCTGCGGCTTCGTGATAACCCGTACCATAGGTTTTACCTTGATAAAACGTACCGAGCAACGCCAACAAGATACCCATTACAAAAGCGACCACCAACAAATGACGGCGGATGAAACTGCGCCAGCGTACCGGTGCGAATGCCGCCGCGCCGCGATACAAAAAGCTGCCGAACAATCCGCCAGCCACGCCGCAGACGATGCCCGACACCGCGGCCCACATCAGCATGTTTGGCAGCTCATGCCCTTGAAACCCTGAAAAATACGGGTTGTTGCCCTGTATCGCCACTTGAATGAAACCGGCTGCCAACACGCCCATCAGGATTTGGCGTTCCCAACGCAAAATCACGCCGCGCCCCAATTCTTCGATGGCAAACACCACGCCGGCCAAAGGTGCGTTAAACGCCGCTGCCAAACCGCCGGCCGCACCTGCGGCAATCAAATCGTTTTCCTGCATGCCCCTAAACGCCAGCCCGTGCTTTTTACACCAGGCGCCCCAAGCGTTCATGACCGCCGCACCCACTTGTACAGACGGCCCTTCCCTGCCGATCGATGCCCCCAAAATCATGCCCAAAAACGTCAGCGGAATTTTAAAAAAGGTTTCGCCCAGACGAATCAGACGGGTTTTCTGCGCGCCATACGGCAAAGACAACGAAGCGATGACTTGCGGAATACCGCTGCCGGAAGTGTACGGCGCAAATTTGCGCGTAAACCACGCCAAAAGCGGCAAACCCAGCGGCAAGGCCACCCACGCAAACCATGGATATTTTCCCACCAACAAAGCGTTCCATTCCAAAGCCAAATCCGCCAAGTACGCAAACATCAAAGCCGTCAGGGCAACCAGTGCCGATCCTGCCAGCAAAAACAGAAAGGCAATGCTCTTTTTCGACAGGCGTTTGGTTTGGCGGATTTTGTGGGCGAGGCGCGCCGCCCAAGTCTGTGGAAATTTCATAATAGGCACGCAGTCAATGTGTTCAGACGGCCTTGATACTTTTCTCAAAGGCCGTCTGAAAACAAGGATAAAGGTTTTTAAGAACGGTAATCCGCGTTAATCGACACATACTCGTGCGACAAATCGCAGGTATAGACGGCCGCCGTCGTATCGCCGCGTTGCAAATCGATGCGGACGGTAATTTCCGGACGATTCATCACGGCTTGTCCTGCTTCTTCGGTATAGCTTTCCGCACGGCCGCCGTTTTCAGCCACCAACACGTCATCCAGCCACATTTTCAAAGCATCGACGTCCAAGTCTTCAATACCGGCATAGCCGACGGCTGCCAACAGACGGCCCAAATTCGGGTCGGAGGCAAAGAAAGCAGTTTTTACCAAAGGCGAATGGGCGACGGCATAAGCCACTTTGCGCGCCTCTTCGCGGGTTTTCGCGTTTTGTACTTCAACCGTGATGAACTTGGTCGCGCCCTCGCCATCACGGACAATCGCCTGCGCCAATTCCAAAGCCAGCGAACCGAGCAATGCTTTGAGCTGCGCATAGCGCGGATCGGCGGTATTGTCGATTTCGCTCTGACCGCAACGGCCTGTCGCCATAATCACGAAGCTGTCGTTGGTGCTGGTGTCGCCGTCCACGGTAATCGTATTGAAACTTTCGTCTGCGATTTCTTGGGTCATCAGCTGCAAAATCGGTTGGGACACTTTGGCATCAGTGGCGATAAACGACAACATGGTCGCCATATTCGGATGAATCATGCCCGAGCCTTTGGAGATGCCGGTGGCGCGGACTGTGTGTTTTTCGCCGACCAAGCCTGTGCGTGAAGCGGCTTTCGGCACAGTATCCGTCGTCATGATGGCACGCGCCGCGTCCGACCAGAATGCAGGGCGCACTTGCGGCAAAGCGGCCACGATTTTATCCACAGGCAGCGGCTCCAAAATCACGCCGGTCGAAAACGGCATAATCTGATTGGATTGGCAGCCGACCTGCTCTGCCACCGCCGCGCACACTTTAATCGCGTCCAGACGGCCTTGTGCGCCGGTACCCGCATTGGCATTGCCCGTATTGATGACTAAGGCACACACGCCGTCTTGGTCAAACAGATGCGACTTGGCGATATGCACCGGTGCGGCGCAGAACCGGTTTTGCGTAAACACCGCGCCCACCGTATGTCCGCCGCCCAATACCATCAGCGTCAAATCGTCGCGGTCTTGTTGCTTGATGCCCGCGCGACCTGTAAACAGACGGATGCCGTCGATTTCCAACAATTCGTCTGCACGTTTTTCAGTCAAATTTACAGCCATATCATTTTCTCCTGTTTACACTATTTTCAGACGGCCTAAACGCTATACACCCAATAAGGGAATCAAGATAGGCACCAATATCGCCGTCAACACGCCGTTGAGTGTCAAGCCCAAGCCGGCATATGCGGCCATACGGCGGCCGTATTCCAAAGACGCCGCAATACCCATCGCATGTGAGGCCGTACCCAAAGACATTCCCACTGAAGAAGGCATATACAACGTCCCTTTCAACACTTTATATCCGGCCATTTGTCCAAAAAGCCCAGCAATAATCACCGTTGCCGCCGTAATCGCCGGAATACCGCCGACCGATGCCGTGATTTCAATCGCAATCGGGTTGGTTACCGATTTGGAAGCCAACGACAAAACCACTTCGCGCGACGCGCCCAGCCATTTGGCGAAATACACGCCCGTAACAATGCCTGTCACGCTGCCCGCCAACTGCGACAATACCACCGGCAACCACTGGCTGCGGATACGGTCCCAATTTCGATAAAGCGGCACGGCCAGTAACACGACTGCCGGTTTCAACCAAAAATCAATAAAGTGCGAAGCAGAATGGTACAGCTCGTAATCGATGGCAAATACTTTCAAATACCCCATCAACACCAGCGTACTAATCAATACCGGATTACACAGCACATTCCCCGTGCGCGCCCGAATCTGCACTGCCAAAGCATATACGGCCAAAGTCAGGAACAGCATGACCGAGGGCATGCGCAACAGCCCGTCTATATTCATCACATCCGCCTCCTGACCCACTCATGCACTTTGCCGGTCACCAACAATACGCAGATCGTACTGCCGATTGTGGCCGTCAAAATTGAAAACCAGTCGTTTGCAATCACGTCCAAATAGCTGATGACGGCCACGCAAGGCGGCACCAAAAACAAAGTCAGGTTTGCCATCAAAATATCTGCCAGCTCTCCCACCCAAGACAATTTGACCCAGCCGGCCTGAAGCGCGGCAAACAGCAAAGCCATGCCGACAATACTGCCCGGCAGTTTCAACCCCAAAATCCAAACGGTTGCCTCGCCCAAAGCCAAGCAACCCAATACCACCAATAAGGCACGAATAATATTCATTAAGCCGGTTTCTCCTTATCCTTTTTCAGACGGCCTCAAAAAATTTATTAATCATTGAATCATATCGTGCCACAGGCCGTCTGAAAAGGGAAGAAACGCCTTCCTTCAAGTTTAATGAAAGATAAGCATGATTGCTCCGGCAGATTGGCTTAGGCAATATTGAAACCCCTACCCTACTTTTTGTCTTTAACGGCCGCCGCAAACCGGGCATTCGGGATTGTGTCTCACCCCGTATTGCTGCCATTTTCCGCTCAACGCGTTGTAGGTAGAAAGTTTGCCGTGCGACGGCGTACCGATACCGATCAGCACTTTGAGCGCTTCGACGGCTTGGGTCGTTCCGATAACGCCGACGAATGGCGAAAAAACGCCAAACAATGCACAAGCACCGTCGCTGGCTTGTTCGCCGTCAAACAGGCAGGCATAGCAAGGCGTATCGGGAAGATCGGGACGGTACACAGCAATTTGTCCGTCAAAGCCGACGGCCGCGGCGGAAACCAAAGGCGTGCGCGTGGCAACGGCGGCGCGGTTGACCGCTTGGCGCGTGGGATAATTGTCGGAACAATCGAGGATGATGTCGGCTGCGTTTGCCAATTCGACAAGCTTGGCCTCATCGAGAAATTCGACAATGGCTGTAATGTGTGTTTGGCTGTTGATCTGTTTCAGACGGCCTTGTATGACCAAAGCCTTGTTTTTACCGATGTCGGCTTCGGTAAACGTGATTTGGCGTTGAAGGTTGGTCTCGTCGATGGTATCGGCATCGGCAATCGTCAGGCTGCCGATACCGGCGGCGGCAAGATACGGCAAGGCCGCCGCACCCAACCCACCGCAACCGATAACAAGCACATGGGCGGCCAAGAGTTTTTCTTGGCCTTCGATACCGATTTCGTCAAGCAGAATATGGCGGCTGAACCGCAGGAGTTGTTGATCGTTCATCATAATAATAAGGCCGTCTGAAATCCAACGTTCAGACGGCCTGAATGGTTTAGAAATTAATATTTTCGTATGCGTTGTCAAACAGGAAAGGACGGCCTTCACTGCTGGTTTCGGATTCCAGGCGGATTCCGCTGAGCATCATATTGCGGTCAACGTCTTTCATCATGTCGTAAACGCTCAAGAGCGCCAAATTGAGGCCGGTCAGGGCTTCGGTGGCAATGCTGCCGTTGCTGTTCGCTTGGACGGTTAGCGTGGCCTTCAGGCAGGCCAGCTCAACGTTAATATCGAAATCAACCTGCACGCCGATGATGCGTCCGGGCAGGTGCAGCGGAATCAGGTTGGCGGTCTGTTTGATGCTCTGAATGGCGGCAACGCGGGCGATGGTCAGGATACTTGCCTTTTCGGTGGCATTCTCTATCAACACCCGTATCGCCTGCTGGCTCATGTTGACGGTGCCGACGGCGACGGCGGTGTGTTGTTCAGGAAAATCGGGCTGGTTGGGAAATTCAATCATGGGTTTCTCGCCTCTGTTTTGATGGGCAATATTTTACGGCATTTTACAGACAGCGACCACGCAGCGGATACGGACGGCTGTTTTCCGGTTTGAAATGTATCGGACGGCAGCATTGGCAGTTTACAAAAATTTGCTATACAATGGATTCACGATACACCCAAATTAACATTTAAATAAGAGAAAAATCATGCAACTGCATATCTTAAATAATCCAAAAGATGCCGCTCTGGCGGCGGATGCGGAATTTTTAAAACAGTCTCTTTTCAATCTGCTGCATGAGGAAGCGTCGCCTTTGGTGGTCGAAACCGTTAAGTTATTATCGACTTCAGACGACAGCGCTGCCCTGATTGAGAAGGTGTTGCCGCAATTGGACGAACAACAAACCCACGATTTAACCTTGGCCTGCGGCCTGTTCGCACAGATTTTGAACATCGCCGAAGACGTGCACCACGAACGCCGCCGCCAAATCCACGAAGAGGCCGGACACAACAGTGCCGAAGGCAGCCTGACGGAAACCGTGCGTAAACTCAAAGCCGGAAAAGTCAACGGCAAAGCGTTGCAACAACAACTGGACAATACAGTCGTTACCGCCGTTTTAACCGCGCACCCGACCGAAGTGCAACGCCAAACCGTCTTGAGCTTCAACCGCCGCATCCGCGCGCTGCTGCCGCAACGCGAACGCTGCACTAATCCTGATGCGCTGGCTCAGTTGCGCCGCGAAATCGACACCGTGCTTTTGGGCTTGTGGCAGACCAGCGAAACGCGCCGCCACAAACTTAGCGTCAACGACGAGATCAACAACGGTGTATCCATCTTCCCGATGAGCTTCTTTGAAGCCCTGCCCAAGCTCTACCGCACGATGGAACGCGATTTTCAGACGGCCTATCCCGGCGTCCGCGTTCCGAACATCCTCAAAATCGGCGGCTGGATAGGCGGCGACCGTGACGGCAACCCGTTCGTCTCTGCCGAAACCTTGCGTTTTGCGTTCAGACGGCATGCCGACGCAGTGTTCCGTTTTTATCGCGGCGAACTCGACAAACTTTACCGCGAATTGCCGCTCTCCATCCGCCGCGTCAAAGTCAACGACGACGTGATGGCACTGGCCGCCCTCTCGCCTGACGAAGAAATCGCCCGCACCGAAGAACCCTACCGCCGCGCCATCGCCTACATCATGGCACGCGCCATGGGCAAGGCACGCTCACTCGGTTTGGGCATGGGCTGCAAATTCGGCTTCCTCGAGCCTTATGCCACGGTCGAAGAGTTCCTCAACGACCTGAAAAAACTGCAACGCTCGCTCCACGAAAACGGCAGCCAACTGCTGGCAGAAGGCCGTCTGTCCGACATTATCCGCAGCGTGTCCGTGTTCGGCTTCCACATGATGCCGCTCGACCTGCGCCAACACGCAGGCAAACACGCCGATGTGGTTGCCGAGCTTTTCCAACACGCAGGCTTGGAAGACTACAACAGCCTGAACGAAGAGCAAAAACAAGCCGCCCTGTTGCGCGAATTGAGCCATCAACGTCCGCTGTACAGCCCGTTCATCACATACAGCGACCATACCCGCCACGAACTGGCGATTTTCAACGAAGCGCGCAAAATTAAAGACGAATTTGGCGAAGATGCCGTCACACAAAGCATTATTTCCAACTGCGAACAACCCAGCGACCTGCTCGCCTTGGCATTGCTGCTGAAAGAAAGCGGCCTGTTGGTGGTGGAAAACGGCAAACCGCACAGCCGCATCAATATCGTGCCTCTATTTGAAACCATCGAAGCGCTCGAAAACGCCTGTCCGGTCATGGAAACCATGTTCCGCCTCGACTGGTATGATGCCCTGCTCGAAAGCCGCGGCAACATTCAAGAAATCATGCTCGGCTACTCCGACTCCAACAAAGACGGCGGCTACGTTACCAGCTCATGGTGTCTGTATCAGGCAGAGTTGGGCTTGGTCGAACTCTTCAAAAAATACGATGTCCGCATGCGCCTGTTCCACGGCCGCGGTGGCAGCGTAGGTCGCGGCGGCGGCCCTTCTTACCAAGCCATTT
>NZ_JBQCXA010000003.1:0-250598 GCF_051956855.1 Neisseria sp. P0021.S007 | reverse complement strand
CAGCAAAGAGTGGGAAGGGGATGGGTGGAACGGAAGGGGGAGCGGGTGGAGGCGGCCAGCAGAAATCGGGGACGGTAAAGACAACGCGGAATTTGCTGCTTTTACGGGCGATTTTATTGACGGCCATTGGGTGCTCCTGTTGGGGGGATGGGGTCGTCTGAAAAATTGGCTACAATCGGTTGATAATCAGACGGTCTTTTAGTTGTTTACGCGAGTGCCGCAAGAGAAGGCGGTATCGGGATAAATTTGTCTTGTGAAGTATGGCATGCAACTGCGGCTGCGATTTGTTCTGCCCGTTCATGTCGAGCAATAAACCTGAGTTGACATGCAGAAATTTCCAGCTCTTCTGCAAAAGAAGTCCGGTATGTACAGTCGATGCGGCGTTGTTCTACATCAACGAGTACGGTATCCAACACCATGTCTTTACACAAAGACATATTAGATGCGGTATGGGCATGTACAAATACAGTCTCTACCGGTAGTTCGACAGTAAAGTACTGATTGGGCGCTTGAAAGGAATGTACCATGCCGGTAAATCCTAGTGTATAGATATGGTTAGGCTTTAGATGTGGCAATTGAAGGGAAGGATGAGCACCGTTCCAATAAGCCATAGAAAAATCTTTTGGTAATAAAGGTGCACGGTTAGCTATCCATTCTGCATCGGCAGTACCTGAATGTTGTGCCCGTTGCGCAAAATAACGGGGCATAAAGCCAAATCCTTCAGGAGCAACATTTTCAGCAGGATCTCGTACCGGATGGCTTGGGTCATAAATCTGGTGAGCCTTTAATATCCTTTTGAACCCATTTTGTTTGAGTTGGGATTTGGGATAATAACCAATACCGACAGGATTTTGCTGATGCCCCTCATGATCGTCTTCAACTGCACTACCGCCAAAGGCAAATTCATAGCGGATGGGCAAGGAGAGAATAGGATCTGGTTCGCTTAGAGACCATCCGGCTATCTCTCTTACCCAGTAGCGCTCGCCAGTAAGAGCCAGACTTTTTTGGTAATCGCCAACACTCACCGCTACAGCAAGTTGCCGAGCGGGAGTGTCATCATGTGCATAGGCGATTGCATTGACCACTAAATCAGTTTTAGGTTTATAAAGGCAGAAGTCGCTTTCAAACTGAGTTGAAGTTTGAGATGGTTCACCGTAAAAAGTATCTGCAAATGTAAGAGGCGTCTGCGTTTGGGCAAACTTAAGTACGGTTTTTCCAGTTACAGGATCGATTTCAAACTCATAACTGACTTTAGCAACTACGACATCATATGTTCGATCTAACTGGTCGATGTTTTTAAATTGCTGCGTATGAAAGCAGGTAAAGTTCTCCAATTCGAACATTTATATACCTTTTCTTCTAGTTGATATCGACTTTTTTACCATCCATATCTACTACATTAGTGCCAACGATCTTAACTTTTTTACTAACGATAGAGATTTTATTTTTATCTATTACAATCATTGAGTTGCCTACTTGAAGGGTAATTTTGCTCCCAGCAGATAAGGTAATTTTATTGCCGGCATTAAGGCCAATATTTAAACCTGCATTAAGTCCCATAACTAGGCCAACGCTATGCATTTCGGCACCAACAACGTTGGTCATCCAACCACCTCCGACGTTTAGCATATAGCCAGCGCCAATGTTGGTCATTTGTCCGATACCAACGTTGCTCATACCATTTAGGCTGACGGTTTCCTGCTTATTGCCACCAATGCTGCTTACCTCGTTGGATACAATGGTTTTGTTACGATTGGCACCAACGGTCAATGCTTGATTTTTGCCGATAGAAACGTTTTGATCCAAGCCTACGGTTAAAGCCTGATTTTTTCCGATGCCAATGTTTTCATCGAGGCCAACAGAATGGGTTCGATTTTTAGCGACAGAAACACTCTGATCTTTACCCACAGAAGTACTTTGGTTTTGGCCAACACTAATGCTTTGGTTTTGGGTAATACTGGAAGTTTCGTTTTGGCCGACTGATTTGGTACGGTTTTGGGTAATTGAGGCAGTTTCGTTTTTTTGAACGGTTTTAGCTCGATCACCTACTACTGTTACAGTTTCATTATTACCAATTGTAGTGGTTCGGTCGTTGTTGACGTTACGGGTTTCATTATTCTTAACAAGTGAGGTCAAGTCTTTCTGTGCCTGGAAGTTGACCATTTCAGACCCAGCAGTATCATTGAACATCAGTTCGTTAAAGTTGGCTAATGGAGAGTTAAAACTTTTACTCTTGATACCGGATTGCTTAGCTGCAGCAGGAAATCCCCATGGTGGCGACATTGCGCTGTTATACAGACGGCCTAATACAATGGGTCGATCAGCATCGCCATTAATAAAATCAACCAGTACTTCTTCGCCAATGCGTGGTGTATTAATAGAGCCATAGCCAGCACCAGCAGAGCCCTGAGTTACTCGTACCCAGTTGGAACTGTTTTCATCCATTTTTCCATAGCGATCCCAGTGGAACTGGACTTTAATATCGCCATATTCATTGGTGTAGACCTCTTCACCTGCAGGTCCTGTTACCGTAGCTGCTTGTGTCCCTAAAACTTTTGGCTTGGGAGTTTTAAGAGGAGGGCGGTATGGATAAGATTTAGGTAATACGCGGAATGAAATTCTAAATTTGCCAATACGGTCTCCAGACGTATAGCCTGCCTCTTCGAAATCATAATCAGCTTTTAAAATAGTATATTCGGTATTAGAAGATGCATGAGGGTGTTTGCTCAGGATAAACGTATAACCTGGAGCAAGTGTCAGTGCAGTGCCTGAGCCAGTAATAATCTTGGTTTGGCTTTTCAAATCTTCACTACGAACCTGACTGTAATTTTGTGCTTCTGCCACATCACTAAAACCTGTGTAGAAGTCATAGTGTTCCATAGATACCGAATTAAAGTCATGAACTGAGTCTGAAGACATCATCGGTACTTTAGCATTTTTATAATTGTATTCTCGAGTAACAAATTGACTAGATTTTAAAGCATCTCGTTCTTCCCAAATATCAATATAGGCGATATTTGGTGCCCCTGGTGCAGTATTTCGAGAGTGGTAGGGGATGTTAGGGGATGAAATAGCTTCTAAAACACCGACATCATCAGTAATAACCAGCTCATGTGAACCGTTACTGTGGGCAAAATAATAGTAGATACCTTCTTGTTCAAATAGGCGGTTTAAGAAATCAAAGCTATTTTCTTGATATTGAACACAAAAGCCTCTTGTTCGATACCCTTTTTGACATTTTATCTGGTATGGGAATCCGAATGGTGCTAAGACTTCATTAGCGATATCTAATACGGACTTATCAACGAAAACCCTGCTGTCTGTATTTTGAGTGAGGTACCACATGAATGGGCGAGTGGTACAAGTATAGGCATGATAACCTTCCTCGTCCTCATCTTCTCCAATATAACCGAAATCGGTAACCAGACCATTTAGGTAACGAGGACTGCTTGCTTCAGTATCAATTTCCAATGTTACAAACTGACCAATAATATCTTTGCCTTGTAAATTTGGGTTTGGGGAGACCAATGTAATATTGAACTCAAACAGATTTGAAACGGATTCTGTTCCAAGCATTTTTTTGAATAATAGTTGTGATCCCAAAGGCGTATGAGCAACGATAGTTCTATTCATTTCGGGAAACTCCTTGTCAATCTTAAACCAATATTCCGGTTAGAAGTATTTTTATCCTATATTTTAAATAGGGATAAAATATGTGGAAGTGATATTTTAGATAATATTATTTACATCTCTATTGAAACTTTTAAATACACTGAAAATTCCGTAATTTACTTAAATTAAATGGATTAAAGGCAGTAGAAGTAGTAAATTCAAGTATAAGATTTTTTCCTTTAATATTGTATTCGACAACAGTGGTATTTCCTGTTTGGCGAATAATTTTACCTTTTTCAATAAGGCGGAAGATTGACCACGGCCCAGTTGAACTAATACCTGCGCTGTTGATTTGGGGAGATGAGATATCTATTTTAGCTAAAGCATTTTCACTCTTGGATGGCCAAGTAAAGGTTACAGGATTTACAGGACCATGGCTGTATACATAGCTCTTACCTGCATATGAAATATTTACACTTTCTAAACTGGTATCAAGAATTAAAACTTTAATTGAAAAGTCGAATGTAGGAGTTTCTGATCCTTTATCAAAATACCCTTGTCGAATGTCTGCTATATCATTTAGCTTTGCAAAACGATCTTTAAACGCATCATTTTTAGCAGTTAAAGTTTCCAGTTTTTCTGAGCGTGCCAATACGGCAGCTTCACCAGTCAAGTTGGTAAATTTACTGTAGATACCATTGGGACCAAATATACTGGTGAAACTCTCTAATGCGACATTGTCCTCCGATCCTTTATCGAAAGGGTATCCTTGTTGATGTATTTCTTGACAACTATTAGTCAATGTGGCCATTTGTTTTTCTAAAGTAGATAAAATTTTTTCATCAACAATTTTGTTAGTGTTTTTCAGAATAATTTCAGAAAAGTTATCTAACATTTGGCGAAAGGGAGGTGGCAGTCTATTTACTTCAGCCTTGTATTTTACGAAAGGATCATCAGGTGGTAAGTCCACTCCTTTTTCTACAGCAACATTAACGGCAACTAAATAAACATATAAATCATTTATAGCTTCTGTAACGTTATTAATAGCTGGAGGTTGATCATTAGTGGTTTCAGTTAATATATGGAAATCTGCAAAAGCATCATCGACTGGAGTTGCTTGTTTTAAAGCAGCTAATTCATTCTTTACATTATTCCCCTCTTCACTCTCTAAGAGTTTCGAGAGTCCCGCTCTATTTAACCAATCAGTAATTTTGCTTCCAGCTTTTTCTGTTATTCGTTTGTCAATAGTTAAAGTCGTATTATCACTAATTCCTTTAATAATATTGACTAAAGGTGAGTTCTTTTCAGATAGCAGCTTAGCAATTTGAGTACTCTCTCGTGATGACTTTGGTGTTACTAATGACAAATCAGATAAATAACTATTCCAAACTTTGATGTAATTACTGAAATAGATTCTTTGGGCATCAGAAAGGACAGATGCCTTGCTTTGACTTAAAGAAGCATAGTCACCTAATACCCAGTTGTCTTCATTAAAAAACTGCTCTGCAGATTTAACCATAGCAGGCAAAACTTTAGTAATGTAGGCTTCTTTGGTATAAATAAAGTTAATAGGTTCTTTCAGAGTTCCACCAGTCTTACGTCGGAATAACAAGTGACTTTGCACTCCACCCATACTTGAAAAGGATACAGGTGTAACTCCTCCCTTTCCAGAGAGAGTAACTGTATTTATGGTATCTTCTAATACCATGGTTGCAATGTCTCTTTGCGCAATTTCCTGTCTACGACGTTCTACTAATTCTTCATCATAGGGAACGCTTGGTGTAATGCTTTGTTTTGAAAGAATCTGATTCAGAGCTTTTTCAACAGATTTTTTTTGTTGGTCACTCATACCTGATGATTCTGTTTTAGACAAATTGGACATTAACCAGTTTTGCATAAAAGCAGCATCAAAATGTTCTTTGTGGAACATCATAAGATAAGCTTTTAATGCATCATAGCTATTAATATTGTTGGAGCCATTAGCTGTGCGTAGAAGTTCATCCAACTTATAGCTGATTAATGGCATTACGTTGTCTTGAAGAATTCTATAATAGGCTGACTCCCCAACATCTTTCATTTGGCTGCCTTGATAAAGGCCAATACGATAGCTGAGCGGAGGGGATAATAAATCTGGAATTTCTTTACTGGTAGTTGTATCTCTAACTTGTTCAGCAAATGTTACAGCCTTAAGTAAATCAGGGCCGTCTGTATATTTTTTTACATCTGAAGCTAAGTCAGTTGCTTTTTTATCAACCTGTTCAAGATATGATTGGTTATTGGAGTAACTATTCAACATCATTGTCAAACATGCGATTACTACAGTTGCAATAGCTCCAATACCTAGCCAATACAAGATTTGTTTTTTGACAAACCAAGATTTATTCTCACCAGCCAAATTTGCCTCGCTTAAAATAACGTCAGCAAATAGTCTATTTAAGAAAAAGCTATGTTCGTTATTCTGAGTAGAGGCCTGGTTTGAATCCAAGTATTTTTTAGATAATTGGAAATCACTTTGCAAACCTTCCAGTATAGGGTTGAGATGTTGTCCTGTTTGAGTTGAGCTTGAAAAATAAACACCTCTCCATGCGATAGGTTGCTCAAATTTTGAAGATTTAGACAGTTCTTTAAATAGGGAAAGTACGGCCTGATTAAGACGCTCGAACTCCTCAGGGAATGCAAAAGCCGCAGCCTTGTCTTCAGTGGATTCTAATTGGTGAACAGTACCCAACATAGAGGAGCGTAATTTATCTACAATATCTGCTAAGGCATTAGAAGCAGTAGCGATAGGGGTTTCCATTCCTTCTGTATTAGATAGAGGAATCCCTAAATATTGATTTCTTTGTTCTTCAGTTAGATGGTTAAAGAATTCATTAAAACCATGCAATAAATCTAATTTGGTTATCATAAGATAAACTGGAAAATGTATACCTAATTTAGTATGCATTTCATGGATTCTTTTACGCAGTTCTACTGAGATTTCTGTTATATTGGTTTTTCCGCCCAATAAATCATCTACGCCTACAGTAACCAATACTCCGTTTATTGGCTGTTTAGGTCGGTAACGTTGTAGCAGCGTTACAAATTCTTCCCAGTCACTAGAATCTTTACTGCTATGATTGTCATGTAAAGATAATCTACCAGCTGTATCGAGAAATACTATTTCATCCGATAGGAACCAATCACAATCTCGTGTACCTGCTAGGCCACTTACAGATGTCCCCAAAGTGCTCTCTAAGGGGAAGTTAAGGCCAGAACGTTTGAGTGCAGTCGTTTTACCAGATCCTGCTGCCCCTAGGACAACATACCATGGCATTTGATAGAGGTATTGACCTTCTTCTAGTCTAGCCAACAAACTGTTTTTAGATTTAGAAAATTTAGCATTCTTTAATACTTTGTCCATTTCAGCAAACTGGCGGCTCATAGAGCTAACATCATTTGCACTTTTTAAAATAGGTTCTTGGGCTGCTCGAATTTCTTTCAATAAAGCAGCGTTTCGTCGGGATTCACGATATTGGCGAAATACAGCTTTAGCCAACCAAATACCAATAATAGTGGCACACACTGCAAAACGAATAGTTTTGCTTACTAAGGGGCGAACTTCACCTATGGAGATTAATGGGCCAATAAACCATACTAATATAATTAGGCCAGTAATACCCAACATCACCCATAAAGAGCGAGAACCTAGAAAATAAATAATTTTTTTCATGTCTATTTTTTCCGTATCAATCTAAAATAGATTATTGTGTGTTTGCACTACCGTTTTGTTAAGGATTGGAGGTATTGTTTTTTATTTCGACTGTGCTACCTAGTTTGGGTCCAGTTTCTGTAGTAAATAATGTAATTTCAACCCTTCGGTTTTTAGCCCTGTTCTCCAAAGTATCGTTTGGTGCTACAGGATCGGTTGAGCCTCGCCCTTCAGAACGGATGCGTGTTCCACCATTTTTAACGTAATTCAATAAAATTTCTTTTACTGCATCTGCCCGAGCCTGTGATAAATGCCAGTTGGATGGAAAATTTAAGCTCTGAATTGGCTGATTGTCAGTGTATCCCGTAACAATAATTTGTCCTTCCACACTATCTAAGGCTTGGCTAACCGCAGCCAAAACAGGATAATATTGGTCTTGAATTTGTGCAGAGCCGGATTCAAATAAGCCATCACCTAAAATAGTAACAGTGCTTCTGTCTTGAAAATCTTCCACAGATACTAATTTTCTAGCAATCTCATTTTCCAATAAAGGCCGTAGTCGGACTGTTTTTTGTGTATCCTGTTGTTTGGTGATTACTGAAGGGAGTTTGAGGCTGTTTACTTTTGTACTGGCTGTATTGAATTTATCTCCTAATGACCATTGCATTGTAAAATAGCCTACACCTAATGCAACAGCTCCTAATACGCCTACTACCCATAAAGGAATAGCAAGCCTGCGTTTCCTTTGAATATTATTTGTAATAATCGGGTTATGTTTAAAAAGATTAGCAGTTTGGTCAGGTCGTTTACTGTGAATTAAGGCAAGTAGGTCCCTTTTAATTTTATCGATCTCAAGCTCCCCATTGTTTAGAACCTGGTACTTACCTTTGTAACCAAATTGTAGGCATAAATACATAAACTCCAATAAATCAATATTCTTATCAGAATCTTGTTTCAAATTTTGAATGATTTCAAAAAAACGTTCTCCACCCCAAGTTTCATCGTAAAAAGATACTAATAAGCTATTCTTTGACCAAGTTTCATCAGCCCAGCCTGCACGGACTGCTAATTCATCTACAAATGTACAAAGACAGTATTTTGCAGCCTGAATGGCATCATATTTAGCTCCATTTTTTTCAGCATTCTCTTCAAAATTATTAATTAAGAGAGAGAATTTATTAATTAGGCTGTCAGTAGATAATTGACTAGTAGTTTGCTGCATAGAGTTAGCCAAGATAAGAACAGGTTTAGCAGCTTCAATTAAAGGGTTATAAACATTTACTGCGTTGTTTGCAGTATTATTCTGGTTATTCATAATGAAATTCCAAATTAAATCAAATTAACTTAAAGACTTAATCGCCCAAAATTCAACATCTAAATTAGGGAAATTACCAGCCAAATGGAAAGCCATACCTGAGGAAGTATCAAACATATCCCATAATTCATGTTTTTTATCTAATTCAAAATAAACATAACCACTATGGTATGGTAATTCTCTTGGTGCCACGGATAACGCATGAACTTTAATTCCAGGTAAATGGTAAGCAACCAATTCCTTAACTTTTTCTACAGTACCTATTTTTACTACACTTGGAATTTTTTGGCGTAAGGCTTCGTTAGGCATATCAGCTTTGATGGCTAGGACAAATGAAGCTTTATCCAGTAAGCTTTGATCAGGAGTTTGGGCGACTCGGGTTGCTTCATCACGCAAATCTAATGGAATTCTAATTGCTCTTTGTTCAAGTACAATAGACAGTGATTTGCGCAAGTTAAAAAATAATTTACCAAAACATGATGCTAGATCATTGTGTTCATAAATAGGAACATCTCCTACCTTGCGTGAAGGAAGGAAAGTCATTAAATCAGCACATAATTTTGATAAGTTGACAAATAATTGTTCTGGATGAGTTTGACGAGCGCCTTCATTTTCATGATGCAAATAAGCCAGATACCGATTGATGGTCTGAAGCATCATAAAGTCCATTACTTCAACAGAACCTCCGGTATTCGGGTCGTTTACAGCGTTAGCTAGACTATTGCTTTTTTGCATTAATAAGCCATATATTTCTGAAATGTAAGCTTTTAGGTGTTGTTGCTTTTGGCTTCCTAGGGAAGGTGGAATATATGATTCGTCTAGAATGATTTCAAAGTCTGCTGAACTGGATCGGATAACTGCAATAGGAAGGGCAGTTTGATTGCTAGTTAAATCATTTTCTAAAATCAATGTAGGATTAAGATCTGCTAGTGTAATTTGGCGACCGTCTAATTCGGAGTTTGTTGTATCTGCAAGGGTTTTCTCAAATGCTTTATATCGGTAAGAGTGAGCAGAATTTTGATTTAGAAAGTCAATCTCATTATTGACAGAGGATGGCAGAGTAATGGCTAAGCAAACTTTGGTATCTTTTATGTTTGCAGGTACTTTTAAGCTTAAATTTTCAAGTTGTTTTTGGGAAAACACAAATATAGAACCATCAGGAAAAATACCTTCTGCTTCACGAATACCAAGAACACCATGTTTGAGGCCGTCTGAATCCAGTACTAAAGATGAAAATCCCCAAAAATAACCTTCTTTAGAAACAGCTAGTTGACGTAATCCAGACTCAAGATAACGTTCAAATTGCTGGAAATGCTGTGGGGTAATAAAGATTCCCTCCGACCAAACTACTTTTGCTTCAATTGCCATGCATTCAACCTCAAATTATTTATATATAAGTATTTATTCCTCGCGGAAAATGCCTTTGCTCAGATCACTATTATTCTTACGAGTTTTCCCATTTTCTTTGATAGTCGGATCATCAGGATGGCGCTCTTTATATTCTTTTAGCATTTCTTGCATCTCTGATTTCGATAATTGATATAATTCATTTTTCCCAATATTCACGTAGAAATAGTGTTTCCCAAACTGATACCATCGTTGTTTTTGTTTTAATAAAATTAATCTCCATTGACTATTATCCAAATCACGATAACTGGCAACAACACCTAGGTATTTCAGATGAGAATCCATCTTGATAGGTAATACAGAAACCGTATCAGGGTGTAACATGAATTGGTTTTGTTGAATTAATTTGTCTCCTAAAGTTTCTTTAGCATTATTAGTAAGATCAAAATAGTTTGCTTTTTTAAATTCACCATCAGATGACAGTTGATATAAATCCAATCTTATGGGGGAAGGTTGATCAACTAAATTTGGATTGACATCGGGAGAAACTATGATTTGTACATCAATTTTTTCTCCACTTTCGTCAGATTCTTTTGGTGGTTTATGGTTGGATGCGCATGCGCTTACCATCAAAGATATCATTGCAAATGATATATATTTTATCAGTTTTCCATGCATTTTGGTTACCTAGGTACATCAATAGTGATTGTATTTAATGATAGAAATTTTAAATTAATCGACAGCCTAGATTTTAGGAACTAGTTGGTCTATGACTGTCGATCGAAATACTAAGATTTCTTATTTTACTTAGAATTATAAAGTATTTTTCTTTCTAAGTTTATATTTATATTGGTAATTGAAGTCATGATTGCTTGCGTCGATATTTACGCTCAAAACTTGTTTCCCCTGTGTTGCGCAGGTAAGTAGTTCTTGGCTGATTTGTGGTAGAACCGTATTGGTAAGAATCGCATCGATCATGCGGCCACCTGATTCAACTTCTGTACAACGTGAAGTGATTAGTTTTAACACTTCAGGGGTATAGTGTAGGTCGATGCCATGATTATCTTTAATGCGTTTTACGATACGGTCTAATTGCAATTCAACAATTTTTGAGAGCATATCATCGGATAGCGGATAGTAAGGAATAACTTGCATCCGGCCTAATAAAGCAGCTGGGAAAGTTTTCAGCAGGGGAGTACGCAGGGCTTTAGTTAGGCCTTCTGGAGTAGGCAACATTTCGGGATCATCACACATATCCATAATTAAATCTGTACCAACGTTGGTGGTAAGAATGATAATGGTGTTTTTAAAGTCGATATAGCGGCCCTCGCCATCTTCCATCCAGCCTTTGTCGAATACTTGGAAAAAGATTTCATGAACATCTGGATGTGCTTTTTCTACTTCATCGAGTAAGACAACACTGTAAGGTTTACGACGTACAGCTTCAGTCAATACGCCACCTTCACCATAGCCGACATAACCTGGAGGAGCTCCTTTCAAAGTGGATACAGTATGAGCTTCTTGATATTCACTCATGTTGATGGTAATCACGTTTTGTTCACCACCATATAATGTATCGGCTAGAGCCAGTGCAGTTTCGGTTTTACCCACGCCGGAAGGGCCAGCAAGCATGAAAACACCAATAGGCTTGTTGGGATTGTCTAGATTGGCGCGTGAAGTTTGAATACGGCGGGCAATCGCATCCAAACCGTGGCGTTGGCCGATGATGCGCTTATTTAAGGTATCAGCAAGCTGTAATACAGCCTCAACCTCGTCTTTCATCATTTTTCCGACAGGAATTCCAGTCCAGTCTGCTACAACGTCAGCAACCGTACGACTGTCTACTAACGGCATAACCAAAGGTTGGACGCCTTGCAGTTTTTTCAATTTAGTAACCAGTTCTTTTTGGCGGGTACGCAACTGTTTATTTTCTTCATCGGTTGTTTCTTGTTCAACCTGCATGATTTGTTCACGTACAGCCAATAGCTCGGCAACTAAGTCTGCTTCAGATTTCCATCTGTCTTCTAATTTTTTCAGACGGCCTTCAACCTCAGTTAATTCTTTACCAATATTTGTGATTCTAGCTTCAGAATCAAAACTGAGTTTTTTCTCACGTTCTAAATTTGCTTGCTCAAGTTTTAATGCTTCTGACTTCTTGCGTAGATATTCAATGCTTCCAGGTACAGCATGTTGGCTGACTGCAACACGTGCGCAGGCAGTATCAATCAGGCCTACAGCTTTATCGGGGAGCTGACGTGCTGGAATATAGCGGTGAGAAAGTTTTACAGCAGCCTGGATTGCTTCATCAAGAATAATCACTTTATGGTGTTTTTCTAGAGAAGCATTCAATGCCCTAAGCATGTTGATGGCTTTTTCTTCATCGGGTTCATCTACTTGTACAACTTGGAAGCGACGAGTTAGGGCAGGATCTTTTTCAAAATATTTTTTGTATTCTGCCCATGTGGTTGCACCAATAGTACGAAGTTTGCCACGAGCTAATGCAGGTTTGAGTAAGTTGGCAGCATCACCAGTACCGACAGCTCCACCGGCACCAATTAAAGTATGGATTTCGTCGATGAATAGCACGATTGGGGTTGGGCTGGATTCTACTTCATCCATAACTGCTCTGAGGCGTGATTCAAATTCTCCGCTAACACTGGCACCAGCTTTGAGCAAACCGATATCCAATAGAATTAATTGAACGTCTTTCAACCCAGGCGGAACATCTCCGGCAGCTAAACGTAATGCCAAAGCTTCAACCACAGCAGTCTTACCAACACCGGCTTCACCTGTAAGAATCGGGTTGTTTTGACGGCGACGCATTAGGATGTCAATCATTTGTCTGATTTCAGTGTCACGGCCTGTGATTGGATCTATTTCGCCATTTTTAGCCTTTTCGGTAAGATTGCTGCCGTATTTAGCTAAGGCACTTTCTTTGTGGGTAGCATTAGGCTCGGAAGATAAGGCATTCTGGGTAACATCAAGATTCTCTTCAGAGTTAGCAGTAATAGCAATAATATTGTTTGCCAATGTCTCCGGTTTGATTTTCAGGAACTCAGATGAAATATTGGCCAGAATACCCTGTAAAGTCTTATTTTGCAGCATGGTATAGAAAATATGAGCTGTACGGATTTTGTCTGTACCAAATTTTAGTGAACTGTATGTCCAAGTTTGTTCGACAAGGGTTTGGATATGTTCGGAGAAGTCAATAACGGCAGTAGCACCAACAGGTAATTTTTCTACTGCAGCCAATACATCTTTTCGTGCTTTGACTTCATCTAAGTTAAACTGATTTATCAGGCAGAAGATATCTGTTTTTTCAGTTTGAAGTAGAGAGTGTAGCCAGTGTACTAATTCAACATAGCTGTTTTCTCGAAGACGACAGAAGGTATAGGCATTTTCCAAAGTTTTATACAAAGTAGTATTTAACTTACCAAATAATACGCTGCGGCTGATGTTTGACATAAGACGTCCTTAGTTAAATTATTTCAAATATGTCCAAAAATAGTTTTCTAAAGCTTTTATCGACGATGGCCGTCTGAAAAGCCGATTAATGATTGCTGACAATCAAGTCTTCTGCGTCTCGGGAAACATTTCCCAGCCAAGTTGATAAGCCGAGTTGAGTGTTCCCTCCTAAATCCATCAGTGGAACTTCTTTTTGCATCAGAATAGGTTGAATGTCCCATTCATATTCTTCTGCGGCAAATAAACGAACCCATTCTCGTAAACGGGCTGTATTAATACCGTCTTTAAAGAATGATTGGTAGGCTGGTAAGGTAAGTGGGCCAATAATAATCCGAAATTTACTTTGCACATCATAGAGTTTGTCACCTAGTAGTAAACCATCACCAAGTGTGTAGTTACCCATAATCCCAATTTGCGTTTTCTCTTCTTCAACCTTAACCCAGTACCCCACGTTAGTTTGAATGTTAACGGGAACTTGGAAATAGCGAGTGAGCAGTTGTTGCAGGTTGACTGCAGATCGGCTTTGTTTTATCAATAGACCGGAAAAATAACGTTTGGCAAATTCGTGAATTAAGCCTTTGTTATGTGTGGTCGGAATGTTAAGGCCGTTAAAACTGGCAATATATTTTCCGAAGCGGTCTTCAGCATTTTTATCTAAAGATGTAATGCTTTGGGCATTAGCCCATGCTCGATAGAATAAGATAGCCAGACGGTGTTGCAACATATTTGCAAAACCTGCCCATGCCCGGTCACCGTGTTGATGTTGGCGTTCATAAGCATACTCGGTTAAATGTAGAGGTAGTGGGCCAGATGGGCCAAACAGACCAAATCCATTAATGGAAATTTCTACATAATGTGGTGATAAGGTTACCGATTGGAGATTGCGTGGGGCAAAAGTAAGCGAAGGATTTTGGTGGATCCTTATTTTCTCCATTTTGGGGCTAATAGCTTTGCCTAATATTTGCCCACCAGTAATAAATTTAACGGACTCAAGCTGGCGCAAGAGTGAAAAATAATCATACTTATACGGCTGAGAGGAAACTTTATTTAAAAAGACTGTAAGTTTTTCATCCCAAGCATTGTCTAATGAGTCACCAAAATCTGTTTTAGGGTTGACTGGACTCATATAATCATTCTCTCTCCAATTTCAGACGGCCAAGTAGCAATATGACCTTGCTGGAGCGTGTCAATTCTCAGTTGTACAAATGAGTTAATAGACACCAAACGTCGGAAATAATGGTTTAAAACTGATCCAAATAGGAAAGGATGGACGCCGCCTAATTGAGCTTCGTCTAGTGTAATAGTAATGTTGATTCCTCTGATAGGGGCTGCAACTCCATAATGACGGACTACTTTGTTAATAATTGAGGTTTCAACTCGTGTAATTGATTCAATCTGTTTTTTCAGTAAATCGCTTTCAGAAGAAACAAATACTGTTAAAAGCTCTTTCAAAGCAACAGGCGCATCTTCTTTATCAGTATTCAAGAGCGATAGGTAATTTAAGCTCAATTGATTTAAAAATGACCAAAGTGTCCTATCTTCACTTACTGCTTCTTGAGGCCTTGTTAATTTAGAAATCAGTTTAATTGATTTGACTGGCAAAAATCCCTCAATAAGAAAGTCAGATTCTCCGTCTCGAGGCATGATTAGAGGCAAATCTCTGCTTGTACACCAAGTATCGACAGAAAGGTGTTGTATGTTTGAATTAAAGGCGTAATTCTGATTATTAGCAAGAGATAAAAATACCTCACTACCTAAATAGGAAGAGCGAAAACCATTTTTAGCTGAGTTTTCGGATGGTACTCTATCAGCACGACGAGCAGAAAAATAAGCATGTTGAGTTTGGGACTCAGGAAAGAGTCCTATATCCGGTGCTTTGTACATTGGTGAAAATACTACGGTTTGAAGGTTGTTGGTATCAAAGCCTTTTACTTGCTCGATAGCGTAGACTTCATAATTCAGGGGCTGGGTACGGTCGATAACGACATGGTACTCCTGATCTTGAATATTTACCGGAAAGCGTGAGCTTTTTTTTCTGAATAAGTTGACGACTGGTACGGCATTTACAGAGAAATCATCTACACCGATCAGCTCAGTTAATTCAGGTATTTTATTACTGAATAAAAATGAAAGACTAAAATAGCGTTTACGATAAGTAATAATTTTTTTATTGACTCCCTTATCGTTTACGATTTCCTCTAAATGTTCAGGTACTTTAGGTAAGTGTCCTTTTTTTTCGGCTTGTTGGACGGCTTGTTTAATATTTTTTTGAGAAATAAATAGAAACTTTTCCGGTAGGCGTGAATACTCCTGCATAATTCGGAATGCACTCACCGATTTATCTAAATTAAATGATAAGGCTTCATCTTCTCGAAAACCACGATGTTCTGGTGTAGTAGGTAATGGGTAATACCATTGTTTTGGATTTTCGTAACTGTGGCAAACAACACCCACGCATTCAGAAGCCAATAGAAACAGCAATGAAGATGATTTGGAAAGCTCTGTACCCAAAAATATAGATAATTCATCTGGCAACATCTCTGAACATGTACCTGGTACGCTCAATGAAAAATCCAAACGCAAGGCAGATTGTACTTTCTTACCAGAGGATTGTTTGAGTGCAGGGAGTGCGTTTGGTAAATAACCTATTGAGTCAGTATATTTGGCTTTTTCAATACGAAGTGGCAGAATTTCAGTAGTTTTAGTTACAGAAAATGGACAACTTACTCTAAATTCATCAATAGGCAGAGACCTTAATATTTTTCCTCGTTCCAGTAGATTGATCACATCAGCGTTATATTGATTAGTAGGCTCTAGATTGACAATAGCTGCAGCCGGTTTTTGATTGATGAAGTCAGGATAAACAACTTCTAAGATTCTTTGGACAAAACGAGGATACTCCGCATCCAGTTTAAGTTGGGTGCGTGCAGTAAGAAAACTTACCCCTTCCAAGAGTCTTTCAACATAGGGGTCAGGAATATCAGTTGTATCTAAAGCTAATCTTGAGGCTATCTTAGGATATTGGGCTGCAAACTCTTTACCCATTTCCTTTAGAAAAGTTAGCTCTTTGTTGTAGTAAGACAGTAATTTATTATTCAAGCCCCATTTCCCCCATCTAATAAGTCAAACAATCCTGTTTCAACATCCATGCTGGTTCGGAGCAAGAATTCTTTAGGATAAGGATTGAGTTTCAGGTAACCTTTGATTTCAATAATGAGTTTATTGTGTAAAGCATCGTCATCATCGTCTGAGGTATTTACGATCACTTGTAGAGTCTTATTTTCAAGACGCGGTTCAAAATCGATGATGGCTTGTTTGATATTCTGTTCCACATCTTGCCATTCAATATCGGAAAAATTAATACCAGAAAGGGGAGGGATACCATAATTTAATGTAGAAGAGCGTACATTTTCAGTTAGGTCAATCCCCATAGTTTCTGCTTGCATGTTGCATGTATTCAGTAGATAAAGAATATCACGCAGTACTGCTTGCCGATATTGATCAAGATTAATGACCTGATCGGAGCGTGCCTCTTTTTTTCTGCGTGGCTCTTCATCTGTTAGTCTGTCAAATAAAGAGGGTAACAGTTGATTTTTGAATTGCGACATGTTTAATTGTTGGGTTTGAAAGATGGATAGATTTTAATGATTTTGTTCAAATCTAATATTACAAATATCTAAAAGGCCAAAATCATGGTTGTCGGTATACAAAGTTTTTTGACCAACCCCTGTAAAGAGTTGCTCTGCTATTTCTATCCAGTCAGTTTGTGAACATTTCATTAGTAGATCTGACCATGCTGTTTCTTCACCAGGCATAACAGCATAACGAGCAGGGCTGGTACATTGAATACATTCACCATTAGTAAATTTGATTTCAGACGGCCTCCAAATGATGTCCAGTAAGGAACTTGGTGTCTTGAAAGAAATATTTTCAATAGAATTCCATGTTTGCCAGTAGTAGTGACCTTGATAGAAATATTCATAAACGAAGGCGGTACGTACGTCTCCATCCATAATCCAGTCACTATCAATCTCGGAAACTGATTTATCTGCTAAAAGGTAAGTAATATGTACGGGCGAGCCTTCTATATTCTCAGATAGCACAGTATAATCATCGACAAGGGCTTTATTTTTCTGTTCTGAAACATGGGCAACTAAAGAGAGTTGCTTTTGAAGAATATCAAGTTTGCTTGCGTGTTGTTCTAGTGTTTTTGGTTTTTGTTGGGCTTCCAAAACTGCCTGACGCCGCATTTCAGCAGAAATATTTTCAATAAGATAAAGCATTAAAGGTTTTTGGGTATGAGGAAACAGTTTTTGATATTGTCCAATCTGTTTTAAAGCCTGTTCCCATTTTGCGCACAGACACTGATATTGAATCAGTGCTAAACGATGTTCTTGATTGTCAGGATTTGAACGTACAAGCTCAATCATCTCTGATAATTTAGTCTTCAAATCCATTTCAATGATCCCTTATTTAATTTATAAAGATGAATAATAGAAGTTAAAAACAAGATTAATTTTTCAGTTAAGTAGTGCCGTCTGAAAAGTGAAAACATTTATATATAAAGCCTGACTTAAAAACGCCTTTTAAGTCAGGCTTTTTTAATTAAATCTACATATCAATTATGCAGATTTGTTTTCTTTGATATTGAAGGCCATTTGAACTTCAGCACCTTTAGAACCTTTATCGGTTTGTTCCCAATATTGGTTTTTCACTTTTGCAGCTTGGAATGAATAACGCATTTTCAGAGCATCATTGTCTTGTACGCCAATGAATTTCACACCGGTCACTAAGACATCTTCTAATGTAGTGCGTGAGTATTCAATTTGTTCACCACCAGCTTTACATACAGAAATTTCTACTTTGCTCAAGTGTTGGCCAGTAGCGCAGTTTTTCAAAATGGTTGGAGCTGCTTTATCGATAGCAGCAACTACGGTCAAGTCATTGAAATTGACTTTACCGGCACCACCGCCACCACCGCTAGTCATTGAACCAGGTTGCTCTGCACCCCAGTCAAAACTTTCGATGTTAGTCCAGTCTTTGTGGTTAGAATCTTTTGATTCGCCATTTACACCTTCAACTTTCATGAACATATCAATAGCCATTTTTTACTCTCCTAGTTAAAAAATACAAGCGATTTAACAACAGGGCACTAAATATACCCAACTAAATAAACTAAGCCTGACTATTCTTGTTTAGTCGAAGGCAATTTGGAAACCAAGCGTAGAGAAACGGTAAGCCCCTCAAGTTGATAATGAGGACGCAGGAAGAACTTAGAAGTGTAGTATCCTGGATTATCTTCTACTTCTTCTACAACTACCTCTGCAGCAGCTAATGGTTTGCGTGCTTTCGTTTCTTGCGTAGAGTTGGCAGGGTCTCCATCTACATAATTCATAATCCATTCGTTCAACCAGCGTTCCATGTCATCACGTTCGCGGAATGAGCCAACTTTGTCACGAACAATACATTTTAAGTAGTGTGCGAAACGGCAGCATGCGAATAAATAAGGCAAGCGAGCAGATAAACGTGCATTGGCGGTAGCATCTGGATCATAATATTCAGATGGTTTATGCAAAGATTGCGCACCGATAAATGCAGCTAAATCCGTGTTCTTGCGATGAATTAATGGCATAAAGCCCAATGCAGCCAATTCTGCCTCTCGGCGGTCGCTAATGGCGATTTCTGTTGGGCATTTCATGTCTACACCACCATCATCGGTTGGGAATGTGTGGCAGGGAAGATTTTCAACGATACCGCCTGATTCCACACCGCGAATAGCGGTACACCAACCATAGTATTTAAATGAGCGATTAATATTTACTGCCATTGCATAAGCAGCATTGGCCCAAGTATATTTATTGTGATCTGCACCTTCTGTTTCCTCTTCGAAGTCAAATTCGTCTACAGGATTTGTTGTGGCACCATAAGGCAGGCGAGACAGGAAACGAGGCAGGGCTAAACCGATATAACGTGAATCTTCGGATTCACGCAGGCTTCGCCATGGAGCATATTCGGCATTTTGGAAAATTTTACTTAAGTCGCGCGGATTAGCTAATTCTTGCCAAGACTCCATTTGCATTAATTTGGGAGATGCACCAGCAATAAATGGACAGTGTGCAGCCGCTGCAATCTTCTCAAGACTATTGAGCATTTCTACATCAGGGGCAGAGTGATCAAAATAATAGTCACCTACTAAGCAACCAAAGGGTTCACCGCCAAATTGGCCGTATTCTTCCTCATAAATACGTTTAAAGAGTGGGCTTTGATCCCAAGCCGTACCTTTAAAGCGTTTTAAATTACGAGCAACTTCCTTTTTGGAAATAGGTAATACTTTGATTTTCAGTAAAGTATCTGTTTCGGTATTGGTCACTAAATGATGCAGGCCGCGCCATTCACCTTCAAGCTTTTGAAAGTCCTCATGATGCAAGATCAAGTTGATTTGTTCAGAAAGCTTTCTGTCAATTTCGGCAATAATTGCTTCAATGGTTTGATAGGTATCATCTGAAATGGTGACGACATTTTGTAAGGCTTGCTGAGCCAATGTTGCGACTGCATTAGTTACAGCGCTTTTAGCTTCTTCCGTTTTAGGTTTGAATTCTTTTTGAAGCAGCTGTTCAAATTCATTGGTTGCAAACACATGTTGCGAACTGCCATTTTCTAGGGTATCTAATTGTTTTTCAGCCATGATTTACTTTCACTTCTAGTTTTATTAGAGACTATTGTTCATTTTTGGATGTTGATTTGGGCGCGGCTGCAAGACTTTTTAGTAATTCGCTGTCTCCTAAGACTTTTCCAATTAGTTCTTCAGCCCCACTTTTACCATCCATATATGAGAGTAAATTAGACAGTTCTGTACGTGCCTGTAAAAGCTCATTTAGAGGTGCTACTTTTTTAGCTATCGCAGCCGGTGAGAAGTCATCCATGCTTTCCAATTCGAGTTCTACATTCAAATTCCCTTCACCTGTCAATGTATTTTTTACGTTGAAGGCGACACGAGGTTTAAGGGCTTTCATGCGTTCGTCGAAATTGTCTACATCAATTTCTAAGAATTTTCGTTCGGCCAAGTCAGGCAGTGGCTCGACAGGTTTACCAACCAAATCTGCCATAACACCCATAACGAAAGGCAGTTCAATCTTTTTCTCTGAGCCATACAACTCTACGTCATATTCAATTTGCACGCGAGGAGCTCGATTGCGGGCAATAAACTTTTGACCTGATGATTTATTTCGTGACATGGTTATAACCTTAGGATAATTAATAATGTTGTATATCTAAAAGATATTTACGAAATTGTGGATGAGGTTTACTAATTTTAGGAATTTGCTGTATCTTCATCTGGTTTGCCAATTAAAACTTCTAAATTGACAATACTTTCTGGGCTAATATCTTTCATGATGTCATAAAAGTTCATATTCATTTGTCGTTGCACTCTGCGGATAAACAGTGGTGCAGGGTGGCTGGGCTCAAGAGTTTCAAAATAAATGCAGATTTTCTCTAAAGCCAGATCAACATCAGCGCGATTTTTAATATTCAGACGGCGCCATGCATCAGCCTCTTGAATAGATTGTTCTTGCGTAATAGCCAAGCTGTTAGTTTCAGAGGGTAACTCAGGCTGTTCTGTCTGCTGTACTGAGGGAGTGCTCCCATCATTATAGTTGATGGCTTTGTGAATTAGGGTAAGGGGTTTCTGAATAACATCAAAATCAAGTGAGTGTTCATCCTGTAAATTAGACGAGAAAATGCGTTGGATGTCTTTCAGACAGTCCAATGCTTGAATTAATGCAGTTAATTCAGGTTTCCCTGTATCGGCATTTACTCTAATATCGAGCATTAGCCGCTCTTTACCTCCTGGATAATTTTGTGAATCATTTCCTTGTAGTATGGAAACAGCTTCTTTGACAGTAATTGGTTGTTGAGTTAACCCATTTATCAATAATTTAGATGCAAGAATCTCTTTGATGATGCCATCAAGTGTAGTAAAGGAGCTAAGGGCATTGATCCTGTAAAAGGGATCAAATTCACCGTCTTCATCTTCAAGTTTGGGGTAAATGGATTCCCAATATAAGTCTATATTAGCTCTAATTGCTTCGCAGCCAGCGTAGAACCCTACGAGTCCATGTTTGGCAGTAAGAGCTTGTGCATAATAAGCCAAGACATGTAAATCTTTAGACTCGGCTAGCAATTGATTGCACAACTTTTCTACTGTTGCCCAGTCGGCCTCTTCTGCCGGAATAATCGTGTCACCATATTGTTGTTCTGGTTTGCCTTCAGCTACGCTTTGTAGTTCTAAAAAGCGGCTATCGTATTCGATATTTACACCTTCGGGACTGTCGATAGAGATAGGCTCGTCCCATCGAGGAAATGTGTTCATCTACTTATAATCCAAATAACTTATTAAACAGTGAGCATGAGGGGAGGCCTTCATGTTTTATGTGGTAACCGCTTTCAATCTCTTGCCAAAAACTACCAATGCCGTCTGAATCAGATAAAAAGTTGTGAAAGGATTCAGAGAGGATAGAGCTCTCTGTTGTATCACTACTGTAAAAATCTTCGATACAATATTCCCCTTCTTTTAATATCTTGCGAAAGGAATTTTTTTTCTTTAAAAGAAAAAAAAGAGAATCAAGTGATTCGGGAATAGAGCTAGGTTTATAAAATAACACAAATGGGTATTTTCTGCCAATTTTATCAGAACTACCAGCAGCCATACCAGTATAAATAAGATCATCGGGTAATTTGATGCAAAATAGCCAAATTTGCAAAGGGGAATATGTTTTTCGAGTGAATGAAATTAATTTGTTTTGGCCGGAGCATCGGTTAAACCAGTTATCCCAAAAGAATCTATCATGAGTTTGAAGATTCTCGGAGAAAATAAAATCACGGGATTGATTCAGTTTGCCAAAAAAATAGACTTCATTTTGCTTAAACATAAGTAGTCATCACAAGAGAAGAGTTTTTAGATTCCCAAGTTGCTAATTAGATACAACTGCTAAGACTCGTACTCTAGCATAATTTGATGTGTTGATAAATATAAATTTAAACCACTTGAAATAATAACTAAAGAAATGTAAATAATCTTTAAAAATATGCGCTTACTATATGATATTATAGATAATAAAGTTTATCAAATACAGTTTTATTTATAGCTTATTGTTTGTTATAATTTTTGCAAAATAATGTGTTCAAAGTCCTCAGAAAGTGA
Organism: Neisseria sp. P0021.S007; assembly: GCF_051956855.1. Lineage (NCBI taxonomy): Bacteria > Pseudomonadati > Pseudomonadota > Betaproteobacteria > Neisseriales > Neisseriaceae > Neisseria > Neisseria sp. P0021.S007. Next base: position 227,969 of record NZ_JBQCXA010000003.1, on the reverse strand, counting down.
TTGAGGTTCCTTGTTTTGAGGTTTCTACTTGTAGATTAATTAGGATTTCGACGGAGTAATCGCATGTCCTCTTCCGGTAACACCATAGGTATTCTTGTTCCTCAGCCTTCTGCACCTGCCATGGTGTCTCAAGGTTCTGCCAATCCGCCTGAGCCGCTGACTAATGCAGCCGGGCCGGTAGATGTGATAGAGATGGTGGCCGATGTTGCCTCTAGTGCCCTTTCTTTGGTTGCTCCTGACTCTGCTGCAGCTAATGTGGCTGATGCTGTATCTGATGTGGTTTCGCTCGCTTCAATGGTCCCAGGTTTGCCTAGTGTTAGACTGCCTTCACGAAAGATGGTCAGTGGTTTTGGCGGGGGCAGCGGAGCAGGTTCTGATGGTGGGGTAGTTACTTCTGGTCATGGTCACTGTATTCCCTGTAAGGTTGCAGCAGCTATCGGTAATCCTGTCAATGCCGTACTCGGTATCAAAGTATTATTTGATGAAACAGAGACTGACTTTGCATTTGACTCCCCGCTTCCACTTGTTTGGCAGCGCAGCTACTATTCCGACCAAATAGGCAACGGCTGGCTGGGACAGGGTTGGTCGCTGCCGTTCTCCATGCGTCTTGTCCGCACTGCCGACGGTTTCCTCTATATTGATGAACAGGGCAGGGAAATTTCGTTGCCGGATATCAGCGACGAAGCGGACGAGCCTTATTCCGCAGCCGACGAAGATGAAGACGATTTATATGAAGAAGAGGCTGCCCCAAGACCTGCTTCCGCCGAAGAAGATCCCTACGGTCTGGATAACGCCTATTTTGATCCTTACGAACAAATCTTCTTTTCTCAGATTTCAGACGACCTCTACCAAATCGCCTCCCCCGACGGCGGCGCACGGCTACTGTTTGCCGAAGTCGATTCCGGCTGCGGCATTTTCCAACTGGTCGCACAACTCGACCGCAACGGCCGCCATATCCGCCTCTGCTACAACGACAACGGACTGCCGCACAGCATTTACGACGGCAGTGGCCGACACTTTCAGCCCGTATTCTCCTCCATCCGTCTGCACGACAACGATCCCGACTTCGACCCGGCCGGAGAACGGGACGTATTCGTTTCCGAAGACGAACGTTTCTACGTCAACCGCCTTACTTCCGTCACCTTCAACGGCAAGGAATTGGTGCGCTACGACTACGACGGCTGCGGCAATTTGACCGCCGTTTACGGACGAGACGGCAAAAAACTGCGCGGTTTCGCCTACCGAAACCACATCATGGTCGAACATAGCCAACCCGACGGACTGGTGTCCCGCTACGAATACGACCGTTACGACGCCGACGGCAAAGTGCTTAAAAGCAGCAACAACCTCGGTGAAGAATGGACGTTCGCCTACCGCAAAGACCATACCGTCGTTACCGACGCATTGGGACGGACGGAAGTGTACGGTTTCGACGAAAACCGCGAACTCGTCTACCGCATCGACGCCGACGGACAACGCAGCGACAGCGAACGCGACGACTATGGCCGCATTACCGTAGAACGCGACCCCCTCGGACACGAAACCCGCTATCTCTACGATACCGAAGGCAATGTCATCGCTATCACCGCCCCGGACGGCAGCAGCACTCAAATCGACTACCACGAAACCCTCAACCTGCCGATTGCCGTCAACGATCCCGCAGGCAGGATTACCGCCTACGATTACGACGGACGCGGCAACCTCATCAGCATCACCGATCCCGCCGGTTACACCACAAGCTACGGCTACAACGCCCGATGGCTGCCCGAAACCATTACCGACGCCTTAGGCAAAACCCGACGCCTACACTACGACACCCTCGACCAACTCGTCAGCTTCACCGACTGTACCGGCGAAACCACCCGCTTCGGTTACACCGAATACGGCGATCTCGAAACCGTTACCGATGCGCTGGGCCATACCACCCGCCACCACTACGACGCAGCGGGCAACCCCGTCCGTACCGACTACCCCGACGGCAGTCACGAAACCTTCGAATACGACCGCCTCAACCGTCTGACCGCCCACATCGACGGACTCGGTGCCAAAACCGCCTACGAACTCGCAGTGGACGGACTGCCGCTCAAACGCACCAACGCGCTGGGCCATACCTACGCCTACGCCTACGACAAAGCCCGCCGTCTGACCGTCCTCACCAACGAAAACGGCGAAACCTACCGTCTCGATTACGACCGAACCGACAACCTGATCCAAGAAACCGGCTGGGACGGCAAAATCACCGCCTACGGCTACGATGTCGCCGGACAACTGGTCCACCAGACCGAATACGGCCAAAGCAATCATGAAGGCCGTCTGAAAGACCGTCCCGAAACTTGGCACATCCATCATTTCAAACGCAACATCCTCGGCCAACTGATCGAAAAACAAAGCCGCAAAGTCTCCGGTCGCAACGGACAAAGCAAAGATGAAGGCATCAGCCGCACCCGTTTCGAATACGACCCGATTACCGGCAACCTGACCAAAGCCCGCAACCAGCACAGCAGCGTCGAACTCGCCTACGACGAACTCGACCGCCTCATCGGCGAAACCACCGTCCACAACGGCCAAAGCGCCACCGTAGGCTACCAATACGACCCGTTGGGCAACCGCATCCGCACCATCCTGCCCGACGGCCGCCCTATCGATTACCTTTACTACGGCAGCGGACACCTGCACCAAATCAGCCTCGACGGCGAAGTCATAACCGACATCGAACGCGACAAACTGCACCGCGAAATCCAAAGGACGCAGGGCAGCATCAGCAGCCTGTACGACTACGACCCCATGGGTCGTTTGAAAAGCCAGCGTACCGTCTGGAGCGGCACACCAACACTCCGCGGCAAACAAAACCCATTGGCCGGCGGCGCCGTCAACCGCCGCTACGCCTACGACAAAGCCGGCAACCTCATTCAAAGCGCCGACCAAAGAAGCGGCGTCCTTAATTACGTTTACGACAAAATCGGACGTATTCAGGAAGCCCGCAACAGCCAAAGCGGCCGCAGCGAAACCTTCGCCTTCGACCCCGCCCACAACATCCTTTCCGACAAAGCGGCCGAAGGAAAGGGCAACAATCTTGTCAGCGGCAACCGCCTCAAAGAATACAACGGCATCGAATACACCTACGACGCATTGGGCAACCTAATCTACCGCCAGCTGCCCAACGGCGAAAACCAATATTACCAATACGATCTCGAAAACCAACTCGTCCGCGCCGAAATCAAAAAGCCCGCCGGCAATACCGAGATTTGGACATACGCCTACGACCCGTTCGGACGACGTCTTTCTAAAGAACGCCAAGACAAACTTGCCTGGACCAGTACCGACCCGAAACGCACCCACTTCGTCTGGGACGGAACGCGATTACTTCAGGAGTACACCTACAAAGGCAGCTACACCTATATCTACACCGACCAAGACAGCTACGAACCGCTGGCGCAAATCTTTGACAACGCCAAAGACAGCAAACAATACCTCGCCTATTTCCACAATGATCAAATCAGCATACCGAGGGAAATGACTGACATCCACGGCAATCTCTTATGGTACGGCGAATACACCGCCTGGGGCCGTCTGAAAAAGGACGAGCGGGTTTACAAGAATGCGCACCAGCCGTTCAGATTGCAAAACCAATACTTCGATGAAGAGACCGGACTGCATTACAACCTGATGCGGTATTACGAGCCTGAGGCCGGGCGGTTTGTGAATCAGGATCCGATTGGGCTGTTGGGTGGGGATAATCTGTATGCTTTTGCGCCAAGTACACAGGCTTGGGTTGATCCTTTAGGGCTAGCTAATTTATTTGATATAGGTACCTATGGGAGTCTTAATAGTAGTACTCATGTTGGAGATGGCTTACAAGCCCATGAGTTAATTAGGCATGAAGCATTAGTTCAAAATGGTTATACAACTAAAAATAATCGATTAAGCCAGAATCCAGCTATTGCTTTAGATTTGGATCATCATACAAGAGGGCCAGCAAAAGATACTAGAGGGATTGGTGGCACTCATTACCATGAAGCAGAGATTAGGCGTTCTCATTATGGTTTGGGTAGAAATCAAATGCATACTGATTTACATCGAGAGATTGATATTGCTCAAGGAGGATTGAGAAAAACGGGAACTCCTAAAGCTCAAAGAAAACGATTAAGAAAAGAAGCTAAAAAATTTCTTAGAAAATTGAAAAAAACAGGTAAGAAATGTCCTTAAATTTTTAGGAGAATTTAAATGAAAAAAAATGGATACGTTAATTTTAACTTTTTAGATAGTAAGTCCAATATAAATGATATATTAGTTGGGCTAGATTTAGACTATTCAAATAAAGTGATAGCGCCAGATGGTCATGAGTTAGCATTGATCGCTTTCATACCGATTGAGAATTTATTAACTATTGCACCTCAATTTAAAACAGATTTTCAGGGGAAGGAATATAAAGATAAAGCAATTTACGTTTTTTCTTATTATGATAAAGAAGATTATTTTCTTGACTACATTACTGAAATTGACGATGCTATTCAAGGATACACGAAAGTTATCGTCGGAGATAAAAGTCAGTTCAAGTTTAACCTAGATGAATTTTATCCAATTAATCCTATTGAGAATTTAGATGAAATGAGTTTTTTAGGAGGACAACCTGAATATTTACAACAAGAAGGTGATGATTTTCTAGAAAAATATATTTTCATAGGTCAAATCTTAGGAATGGATCTACCTAAAGAAGTAAATGAAATTTTTTATTTAACTGAGAACATAGGATATATTTTTATAAATCGAGATCTATCGGGTGGATTATTCTTCGTACAAACGACTTAAACAAATATTTAATCATATAGTAAGTCATCTTCCACATGAAACGTTAAATTCTAGCAAGCCGTAGCTCGGACAAAGCCTTCAGTCCTGACGTAGAGTGTATGTTGCATGCACGCAGTTTCTGTTTTTCAGACGACCTCACTATCTTCTTTGAGGTCGTCTGAACCATTTGTTCTTTAACAATCTCATTGGCAGTTAACATAGAGGTTGTCTGAAAACTAACTTTCAGACAACCTTCATCTTATTTTGTCAAAATTCTGCGCACGAAAGGGTTTTCATATCATACTGCTGCCTTTGAAATAGAATAAAAGGCGTATATAAAATCATGTGGGAGAATGATTTCAGATACTAAACGGCAGGGATTAATTTCTAGGAAACAGGCAGCAAGACTGCGTAGAATTATTGGTAAATGTTCCTATTTTATTAATGTAAATATATTAGAAAGGGTTAATATGACCTACTTGATTAAGCCATATGAATCAATTGGTGATTTTGTATTTGGTACTTCTCTTGAGGACGTACAAGAAAAATATGGAAAACCAGCAAGAATGGTTGAAGATAATATTATGAATAATAAGGTGGAATATAGGAATGCTTGTGAGTTAGTTTATGAAAACGATAAATTGGTTTATGGATATTGCTTAAAAGATTCTAATCCCATATTAGGAGATATTGATATATTTAAAAATTCAATCGAAGACCTTAAAGCCATCGATTCAGAATTTATCGAAGGAAAAAAATATATTCTTTTTAAGAATCTCGGGATTTGTATAGGAGGTATGACAGGGAAAAAAATTCCTGAAGGCAAGTTATTAATTGCATTTGATAAAAATCACTTTGATTTTTTTGAATGTTTTATCAAGGTGTAATCGAACTGTAGCAAATGAAACTTCCAATTCCGATGTAGGGTAAGCCGCAGCCTACACAAAACCTTCAGCCCTGACGTAGGGGGTGTGCAGTACGCACGCACGCGGTTTCTGTTTTTCAGACGGCCTCAATACTTTCTTTGAGGTCGTCTGAAGCATTTGCTCTTTAACAATCTCATTAGCAGTTAACCACGACACCCTCGACCAGCTCGTCTGCTTTACCGACTGTACCGGCGAAACCACCCGTTTTGGTTACACCGAATACGGCGATCTCGAAACCGTTACCGATGCGCTGGGCCATACCACCCGCCACCACTACGACGCAGCGGGCAACCCCGTCCGTACCGACTATCCCGACGGCAGTCACGAAACCTTCGAATACGACCGCCTCAACCGGCTGACCGCCCACATCGACGGACTTGGTGCCAAAACCGCTTACGAGCTCGCAGTGGACGGACTGCCGCTCAAACGCACCAACGCGTTGGGCCATACCTTCGCCTACGCCTACGACAAAGCCCGCCGTCTGACCGTCCTCACCAACGAAAACGGCGAAACCTACCGTCTCGATTACGACCAAACCGACAACCTGATCCAAGAAACCGGCTGGGACGGCAAAATCACCGCCTACGGCTATGATGCCGCCGGACAACTGGTCCAACAGACCGAATACGGTCAAAGCACCGATAAAGGTCGTCTGAAAGAGCGTCCCGAGACTTGGCACATCCACCGGTTCAAACGCAACATCCTCGGCCAACTGATCGAAAAACAAAGCCGCAAAGTCTCCGGCCGCAACGGACAAAGCAAAGACGAAGGCATCAGCCGCACCCGTTTCGAATACGACCCCATTACCGGCAACCTGACCAAAGCCCGCAACCACTACAGCATCGTCGAACTCGCCTACGACGAACTCGACCGCCTCATCGGCGAAACCACCGTCCACAACGGACAAAGCGCCACCGTAGGCTATCGATACGACCCGTTGGGCAACCGCATCCGTACCATCCTGCCCGACGGCCGCCATATCGATTACCTGTACTACGGTAGCGGACACCTGCACCAAATCAGCCTCGACGGCGAAGTCGTCAGCGACATCGAACGCGACAAACTGCACCGCGAAATCCAAAGGACGCAGGGCAGCATCAGCAGCCTGTACGACTACGACCCCATGGGTCGTCTAAAAAGCCAGCGTACCATCCAGAACGGCACACAAACGCTTCACGGCAAACAAAACCCGTTGGCCGGCGGCGCCGTCAACCGCCGCTACGCCTATGACAAAGCCGGCAACCTGATTCAAAGTGCCGACCAAAGAAGTGGCGTCCTTAATTACGTTTACGACAAAATCGGACGGATTCAAGAAGCCCGCAACAGCCAAACCGGCCGCAGCGAAACATTCGCCTTCGACCCCGCCCACAACATCCTTTCCGACAAAATAGCCGAAGGGAAGGGCAAAGGCAGTAACATTAGCAGCGGAAACCGCCTAGAATCATACAACGGCATCGAATACACCTACGACGCCTTGGGCAACCTGATCTACCGCCAGTTGCCCGACGGCGAAAACCAATATTACCAATACGATTTAGAAAATCAACTTGTCCGCGCCGAAATCAAAAAGCCCGTCGGCAACACCGAAATCTGGACATACGCCTACGACCCGTTCGGCAGAAGGCTCTCCAAAGAACGCCAAGACAAACTTGCCTGGACAAGTACCGACCCAAAACGCACCCACTTCGTCTGGGACGGCAGCCGCCTGTTGCAGGAATACACCTATAAAGGCAGCTACACCTATCTCTACACCGACCAAGACAGCTACGAACCGCTGGCGCAAGTCTTTGACAACGCCAAAGACGGCAAACAATACCTCGCCTATTTCCACAACGACCAAGTCGGCATCCCGCGCGAGATGACCGACATCCACGGCAATCTTTTGTGGTACGGCGAATACACCGCCTGGGGTCGTCTGAAAAAGGATGAGCGGGTTTACAAGAACGCGCATCAGCCGTTCAGATTGCAGAACCAGTATTATGATGAAGAGACCGGGTTGCATTACAACCTGATGAGGTATTACGAGCCTGAGGCGGGGAGGTTTGTGAATCAGGACCCGATTGGGTTGTTGGGTGGGGAGAATCTGTATCAGTTTGCTCCGAATGCGCAGGAATGGCTTGATGTTTGGGGACTGTGCCCGGCCAACAAAAATAAACCAAATAAACCTAAACCGCTGTTAAAGAATTTATTCAAACGTTGGAAAAGAGGCGAGCGTATTGATAAACCATTACCTAACGGTGATATGCCATCTTGGGATGTTGTTAGGTCAAGATACTGGAAAAATAGGTATTTAGCCTCGAAAGGTACAGGAGAATTTTCTCCTGCAAATATGAGTAGAATGAAAAGAGGACGTGCTCCTTTAGATGCAAATGGAAATCCCATGGAGTTGCATCATCATGTGCCACAACGCTTAGGTCATGCAGATAGGCATAGTCCTTTTAATTTGAGAGAAGTAACTAGAGAACAACATGCAGCGCTTGACCCTTATAGGAATCTAGGAAATTAGCTATGAAAGCAATAGAAATTTTAAAGAATTTTGTGGAAGAAAAATTATCAACTGAAGAATTGGAAATGGCGTTGTCTTCCAATCAAGAATTAATTTCCCTGTTGGAAAATACTAAAGCTAAACCTTATATGAATAGTAATTCCACTTATGAATATTTAATTAGTCAGGATTTGACATCTCTTGATGCAAAGTTAAACTTGATGGATATTTTCAGGGAAATTTTAGATTACAAACATATACCGTACTCTTCAAATTCAACGACAGAAAAAAAATTCGATTTGATTTTGGAGGCTATTCCTAACTGGATACCAGCTGATATGGGTTATTTAAATTTCTTGTATGATAAGTACAAACCTAAGACGGTGACCACTTTTAAAAAGATTATTAAGGAACATTTTATTTGCATGGATAAACATCCCAAATGGTTACAGGAGCCTGGTTGGCCTATCATTGATAATATTCCCGCAATGTTTCTAGGGCAGTTAGATATATCGAAGTTGAAGCATGATACTACTTATTTGTACATTTTTTGGGATAAAAAAACAGACAGATATATAGAATTAATACAGTCTCTATAAATGAGCAAGCTGTAGCCAATGAAACCTACAATTCCGATGTAGAGTGCGAACGGAACGCACGCACGCGGTTTCTGTTTTTCAGACGACTTCAATACTTTCTTTGAGGTCGTCTGAACCATTTGTTCTTTAACAATCTCATTAGAGGAAGTTATTATGGAAATTACTTTGGATAACTGGAATGGATCTCATTGTAAGGAAGAGGTTTATCATATTAATTCCTCGGAAAGACTTTTAGAAATTTTAGAAAAATTAGATGCTAAGCAACATACTCTTGTAAATTTAGTTTTATCAGAAGAAAACTATTTAATGATTGGTGGAGGGGGAGGGAAATATGTTGTAACAGGTGAAGAAAATGGCATCATTTTTAATTTAATAAACCCTAACGAAGGAAGTACCTTAAAAATAGAATTAAATACGGGAGGGCAAATTGGCTTATTTGAGTCTAAATATATTTTATCTAAAGAAATAGCATTCAAATGTGCTGTAAAATGTTTGACTATGGGATGTATTCCACAAAACGATTTAGATTTATCCTGGGAAAAATATTAAAGCAAACCCAGTAAGTTGGTTGAGTCAAGACAAAACCAAACCATAGGGTAGTTTGAAACATAACTTTCAGATGACCTTCGTTTGTTTCCTTACGGATAAGCAAGCCATAGCCCGGACAAAACCTTAAGTCCTGACGTGGAGTGTGTGCGGTACGCACGCACGCGGTTTCTGTTTTTCAGACGACCTCACTATCTTCTTTGAGGTCGTCTGAAACATTTGTTCTTTAACAATCTCATTAGTAGTTAACATAGAGGTCGTCTGAAAACCGACTTTCAGACGACCTCTGCCAAATTGCCTCGCCCGACGGCGGTGCAAGGCTGCTGTTTGCCGAAGTCGATTCCGGCTACGGCGATTTGACCGCCGTTTACGGACGTGACGGCAAAAAACTGCGCGGTTTCGCCTATCGCAACCACATCATGGTCGAACACAACCAGCCCGACGGACTGGTGTCCCGCTACGAATACGACCGTTACGACACCGACGGCAAAGTGCTCAAGAGCAGCAACAACCTCGGTGAAGAATGGACGTTCGCCTACCGCAAAGACCATACCGTCGTTACCGACGCATTGGGACGGACGGAAGTGTACGGTTTCGACGAAAACCGCGAACTCGTCTACCGCATCGACGCCGACGGACAACGCAGCGACAGCGAACGCGACGACTATGGCCGCATTACCGTAGAACGCGACCCCCTCGGACGCGAAACCCGCTATCTCTACGATACCGAAGGCAATGTCATCGCCATCACCGCCCCGGACGGCAGCAGCACTCAAATCGACTACCACGAAACCCTCAACCTGCCGATTACCGTCAACGATCCTGCAGGCAGGATTACCGCCTACGATTACGACAAGCGCGGCAACCTCATCAGCATCACCGACCCCGCCGGTTACACCACAAGCTACGGCTACAACGCCCAATGGCTGCCCGAAACCATTACCGACGCCTTAGGTAAAACCCGACGCCTACACTACGACACCCTCGACCAACTCGTCTGCTTTACCGACTGTACCGGCGAAACCACCCGTTTCGGTTACACCGAATACGGCGATCTCGAAACCGTTACCGATGCGCTGGGCCATACCACCCGCCACCACTACGACGCAGCAGGCAACCCCGTCCGTACCGACTATCCCGACGGCAGTCACGAAACCTTCGAATACGACCGCCTCAACCGGCTGACCGCCCACATCGACGGACTTGGTGCCAAAACCGCTTACGAGCTCGCAGTGGACGGACTGCCGCTCAAACGCACCAACGCGTTGGGTCATACCTACGCCTATGACAAAGCCGGCAACCTGATTCAAAGTGCCGACCAAAGAAGCGGCGTACTCAATTACATCTACGACAAAATCGGACGGATTCAGGTCATAAATACTGCAATCAAATATTTGTCATAATCTACTAAAAGCATTTATTATTACATATCTAATAATCATAATTTAAGGGAAAATGTTCATGGCGTGGCGGTTTGTGTTGCCTGCTTGGGTGGTGGGTGTAGTGCTTTCGTTTGCGTTGCCGTTTGTGCCGCCATGGTGGGCTTGGTTGTCTGTAATCATTGGCGCGCTTGCGTTGTGTCGAAAATTTGCTGTGGCTTGGTTGGTGCTGGCTGTTTGCGTGGGTATGGCGTTTGGAGTGTGGCCGACCGGGCTGGTGTTGGCCGGTCAATGGCCTGCAGGGGAGGTGGCGGCTAAAGTTTTGACGGTTGAAGTGGCGGATATGCCGCGTGATGATGGTCGGCGCGTGCAGTTTGCGGCAAGGGCTTGGGATGAACAGGGGCAGGCTTTTGATTTGATGTTGTCGGATTATCAGCGGCGCGATTGGGCGGTGGGCAGCAGGTGGTCTGTATCGGCGCGGGTAAGGCCGGTGATCGGTGAAGTGAATGTGCGCGGTTTGAACCGTGAAATATGGGCTTTGGCCAATGGTATCGATGGCATGGGTACTTTGGGGCGCGACAGGAAACTCGTGCGGCAAGGTGGCGGTTTCGGTTTGGCTAATATGCGTGATGCGGTAAGCCGGAGTTGGCAGAGAACAGGGGACAAATATCCTGAGTTTTCAGACGGCATAGGGCTGATGCGTGCTTTGAGTATTGGCGAGCAATCGGCGTTGAGGCCGCCTTTGTGGCAGGCATTCCGCCCTTTGGGGCTGACACACTTGGTCAGTATTTCGGGCCTGCATGTGACGATGGTGGCGGTATTGTTTGCCTGGCTGATTAAGCGAATTTTCCGTTATTTGCCGTGGATTCCGGCAAAACCGCGTGTGTGGATATTGGCAGGCGGTGTTGCCGGTGCTTTGTTTTATGCGCTTTTGGCCGGTTTTTCCGTACCGACGCAACGCAGTGTGTTGATGTTGGCTGCGTTTGCGTGGGCATGGTGGCGCGGCAGTGGCGGCTCGGGCTGGACGGCGTGGTGGCAGGCTTTGGCCGTTGTTTTGTTGTTGGATCCGTTGGCTGTATTGGGCGTGGGAACTTGGTTGTCTTTCGGTTTGGTTGCTGCTTTGATTTGGGCTTCATCAGGCCGTCTGAAAGAGTCGGGCTGGCGGTTGGCTGTACGGGGACAATGGGCAGCGACTGTATTGTCGGTGGTATTGCTGGGCTATTTGTTTGCTTCGTTACCTTTGCTCAGTCCGTTGGTTAATGCGCTGGCTATTCCTTGGTTTTCTTGGGTGTTGACGCCGTTGGCTTTGCTGGGTTCGGTTTTTCCGTTTGAACTTGTCCAGTTGGTAGCGGCATTTTTGGCGGAATATACTTTACGCGGTTTGCTATGGCTGGCTATGGTATCGCCTGAATTTGCCGTCGCAGCGGCGCCCGTGCCTTTGCTTGTGTTGGCGATGATGGCGGCTTTACTGTTATTGCTGCCTAAAGGAATGGGCTTAAAACCTTGGGCATGTCTGGTTTTATTGGGCTTTGTGTTTTACCGTCCTGCCAAGCTGGAGGAGGGGGTGGCAAGAGTTACGGTGATGGATGCAGGACAAGGTTTGTCGGTGTTGATACAAACGCGTAACCGCAATCTTTTGTTTGATACGGGAACGGAGCAAGTGGCGCAAACAGGTATAGTGCCGAGTTTGAACGCGATGGGTGTGCGCCGTTTGGACAGCCTGATTTTGTCGCACCATGATATTGACCATGACGGCGGTTTTCAAAGTGTGGCGGCTGTCGGTACCGATAAATTGCTTGCCGGACAACCTGAATTTTATCCGAATGCAGAGTTTTGCCAAGAAGACAAATGGCAATGGGACGGCGTAGATTTCGAGTTGCTCAGGCCGTCTGAAAATGCAGGCAAGGAAGATAACGACCAAAGCTGCGTATTGCGTGTCGTGGCAAACGGAAAAGCCTTGTTAATAACCGGCGATTTGGGCGTGAAAGGCGAGGCCGGTTTGATTGAGAAATACGGCAATGCGCTGTATAGCCAAGTGTTGGTGTTGGGACATCACGGCAGCAGCACGGCTTCGTCAGGCAGCTTTTTGCATACGGTTTCGCCACAATATGCCGTGGCATCTAGCGGCTATGCCAATGCCTACAAACATCCGACCGTTGCCGTACAAAATCGTGTCCGCGCGCATGGTATTACTTTATTGAGAACGGATTTGTCTGGCGCGTTGGTGTTTGCTTTGGGACAGGACGATATATTTCAAGGCCGTCTGAAAAAGGATAAGTTTTATTGGCAGAAGAAACCGTTTGAGTAAAAAGGCTAAAAGGCCGTCTGAAAGACTTTTCAGACAGCCTTAATATTTTTTATTGACGGGCATTATCCAAATTTTGTGTGAATCCAATTGTGGATAGTTTATTTTACTCATTGATAATAAAGGATAAAATAAATTTGATTAAATAATAGGCAAATAGAAAAGAGGAAAATAATTACAAAGTTATTAGTAATAATCGGTATGATGTTCTGTATATCAAGCAGAGCCTAAAGCAGCACAGAGTTCGCACGTTTCTATAATGAAGATGCTGCGCAACTGACAGCCGCCAATATTATCGGCTGATGGTTGTTTTAAAGTTTAAGGCCGTCTGAACCTGATATTTCATGTTCAGACGGCCTTAAACTTATATAATATCCGACCCAACTGTTTAAAAAGGCTATCGCCATGAACACCATACGCACCAAAATTTGTGGTATTACCCGACCTGAAGACGCGCTGGCCGCGGCCGAATTGGGCGCGGATGCCATCGGGCTGGTGTTTTATGCCAAGAGTAAACGGGCAGTGAGTATTGAGCAGGCGCAGGCGGTTGTGAAAAACCTGCCGCCGTTTGTATCGGTGGTGGCCTTGTTTGTGAATGAAAACGAGCAAACCATCCGCGAGATTTTGCGTCAGGTGCCGATAGATGTGATTCAGTTTCACGGCGATGAAGACGATGATTTTTGCCGTCGGTTTGACCGCCCGTATTTGAAGGCCGTGCGCGTACAGTCCGCTGCCGATATTCAGACGGCCTGTGCCAAATTTCCGAATGCACGCGCCTTGCTGTTTGATGCCTATCATCCGACTGAATACGGCGGTACGGGACAAAGTTTCGACTGGACCATGTTGCATGGCAATATCGGCAAACCGTGGATACTTGCCGGCGGATTGACTGCGGAAAACGTTGCCGAAGCGGTAAAAATCAGCGGCGCTGCGGCGGTAGATGTGTCCGGTGGCGTGGAAATCTCCGGCGGGGTTAAGAGCAGGGAGAAAATGGCGGCGTTTATTCAAGCAGTAAAGGCCGTCTGAAATTTTGTTTGAATTCAAAGAAACCGGAATACATATATGCAAGAGCCAATCGTTGAATCCCACCCCTTCGCAGCCTTGTTGCCGCCGCAGGCAACGATCATGATGATGGGGACGTTTCCGCCTAAAGAAGAAAAACACGCGATGCAGTTTCATTATCCGAATTTCCAAAACGATATGTGGCGCGTGTATGGGCTGGTGTTTTTTGGCGATGTGGCGCATTTTCAAAGGCAGGGCGAAAAGGCGTTTGATGCCGATAAAATCAAAGCGTTTTTAAGTGAGAAGGGCATTGCATCCTGTCCGACCGTGTTGAAGGCCATACGCGAACATGGCAATGCTTCGGATAAGTTTTTAAAAGTAATAGAAACTGTCGATTTGGCGGCAGTATTGGCGCAAATGCCCGAGTGCCGCCATCTTTGTACCACCGGCGGCAAGGCAACCGAAGTTTTGTTGGAGATTCAAGGCAACGGTATGAAAATGCCGAAGATCGGCGAAACAGTGCCGTTCCCCTATGCTGGACGTGAGTTGACCCTGACGCGCCTGCCTTCGACTTCGCGTGCCTATCCTTTGAGTTTGGCGAAAAAAGCAGCGGCGTATCGGGCTTTTTTTGAAATGGCTGGATTGACTGTTTTTCAGGAGTAGAGCGATGGACCGTTATGAAATCTCTTTAATGACGTTTATGGCTTTGTGGTGGCTTTTTAATGTCGTCTCAGTGTGGCTGAAGGCCAAACAATGGCATATCAAGGTATTGTTGGGCGGAACGCTTTTGTATGTGATACAAATATCTGCAGTCGTTATGTCTGTTAACGGCCTTAATTGGATATTTTTGAACGTAAGCACTATAAATACCAATGAGTTGATTATTGCTTTGCTTGTGCTTAACTTTTTGGGTTGTTGGTTGCTGGCACTGTGGCTGGGGATGTTGGCATTAAAAATATGCCTGAGAAACAAAAACGAAGAAAAATATATCGCGCCGCCGTTGGGTACGGCATTGATTGCAACATCGAGCTGTACGCTGTTGTTCCTATTTTGTCTGCTGATATTATTATTCAATTAGTTGCCGACAAGATGAATGGAAAACGGCTATAATTGCTGACAATTTTACTTTCATACGGCCTTGTACTGAATCAGGCCGTCTGAAACCATAAAACGAATAAGGAAAAATCCCATGAAAAATTATTACGCTCCCGACGAGAACGGCTTTTTCGGCGAACACGGCGGCCTGTACGTTTCCGAAACCCTGATTCCTGCTTTGCAAGAATTGGCAGAAGCCTATAAAGCAGCGAAAGAAGATCCTTCATTTTGGGAAGAGTTCCGCCATGATTTGAAACACTATGTCGGCCGTCCCAGCCCTGTTTACCATGCCGCGCGATTATCCGAGCATTTGGGCGGCGCACAAATCTGGCTGAAGCGTGAAGATTTGAACCACACCGGCGCGCACAAAGTCAACAACACCATCGGTCAGGCATTGCTTGCCCGCCGCATGGGCAAAAAACGCGTGATTGCCGAAACCGGCGCGGGTCAGCACGGTGTGGCTTCTGCCACCGTCGCCGCACGTTTCGGCATGACTTGCGACGTGTACATGGGGGCGGACGATATCCAACGTCAAATGCCCAACGTGTTCCGTATGAAGCTGCTTGGCGCGAATGTCGTCAGCGTCGACAGCGGCAGCCGTACTTTGAAGGACGCGATGAACGAAGCCATGCGCGAATGGGTGGCGCGCGTGGACGATACGTTCTACATCATCGGTACTGCCGCAGGTCCTACGCCGTATCCGGAAATGGTACGCGATTTCCAATGCGTGATCGGCAATGAAGCCAAAGAACAAATGTTGGAAGCCATCGGCCGCCAACCTGATGTTGCCGTTGCCTGCGTGGGCGGCGGCTCGAACGCCATCGGTTTGTTCCATCCCTATATCGAAGAAGAAAACGTACGTTTGGTCGGCGTAGAAGCAGGCGGTTTGGGCGTGGATACCCCCGACCACGCCGCACCGATTACCAGCAAAGCCCCTATCGGCGTATTGCACGGTTTCCGCAGCTATTTGATGCAGGACGAAAACGGTCAAGTTTTGGGTACGCATTCCGTTTCCGCAGGCTTGGACTACCCAGGCATCGGCCCGGAACACAGCCATTTGAACGACATCAACCGCGTGGAATACACTGTTGCCAAAGACGACGAAGCACTCGAAGCCTTTGATTTGCTTTGCCGTTTTGAGGGTATTATTCCTGCGCTGGAATCCAGCCATGCCGTTGCTTGGGCGGTGAAAAACGCGCCGAAAATGAGCAAAGACCAAGTGATTTTGGTCAACCTCTCCGGTCGTGGCGATAAAGACATTAATACCGTGGCGAAACTCAAAGGCATTGAGTTGTAAGTCTTATTGATTGAGCAGCAAAGGCCGTCTGAAAAAGCTGGATTTCAGTCTTTCAGACGGCCTTTGTTTCCATAATGATCAGCGTAGTATTTTATCCGCGTAAACTCTATCAAGTCTCGGCGGTTAAGGAAATTTATCCTTTCAAACTGCGCTTGTACGCTTTCTAAACTGATTATTCAAGTTATCCATCACCATGAAACATTTAGCAATCCATCTAAAACTATTGGGCATGGCGGCGTTTTGGGGCGCATCTTGGCCGATGGGGCGGATGCTGGGACAGGCGCTGCCGCCTTTAACGGGCGGTATGCTACGCTTTTTGACGGCGGCAATCTTGCTTTTGGGCTGGCTGTTTGCACGGTATCGGTTGCGTACTTTGGCGGTTTTGTCGCGCAAACAATGGCTTGGGTTGGCACTGGCGGCGGCATTCGGCGTATTTGGTTTTACTGTGTTGTCTATGCTGGGTTTGCAGCGGCTTCCTGCTTCAAGGGCGACGGTGTTGGTCACGTTCAATCCTGTATTGACGATGTTTTTTGCGGCTTTGCTATTTGGCGAGAAGCTCAACGGCAAGATTGTGTCGGGTATGTTGTTGGCAGTGGCAGGCTCGGTATGGGCGGTCACGCATGGCGAGATTGCGGCATTTTTGTCGGGCGGCGGCATAGGGTGGGGCGAAGTGCTGGTGTTTTGCAGCCTTTGCTGCTTGGTTACTTATACGATGATGGGCAGGGCGGTGTTGCAGGGGATTGATGCGCTGACGGTCACCGTGGCTACTGCTTGGCTGGGTGCAATGATGTTGTTGCCGCCTGCGTTGATTTCAGACGGCCTGCCGTTTGGCATGCTTGCCGAAATGGACGGCAGGGGCTGGTTTGCTTTAATTGGCCTGTCTGTCGGCGCAACGGTCTTGAGCTATGCGTGGTATTTTGAAGGCGTGAAGACTTTGGGCGCAGGCAGCGCGGCGGCGTACATCACTTTGGTGCCGGTATTCGGTATTTTGTGTTCCGCTTGGTTTTTGGGCGAGGCATTGCATGTTTCTTTGGTTGCTGGCTGTTTGGCAGCGGTGGGCGGATTGGTGTTGATGCAGTACGGAAGACGTGCCGTCTGAAATAGAAAATATGTTATATAATAATGAAACTGATCAAACCATTGTTTTCAACATGTCTGAACATTCCCCCCTGCTCGATTTCGACCGCACCCACCTGCTCCATCCCTATACGTCCATGACCGACCCGTTGCCTGTTTATCCGGTGCGCCGTGCGGAGGGCGTGCACATCGAATTGGCGGATGGTACGCGGCTGATTGATGGGATGTCGTCTTGGTGGTGTGCGATACACGGCTACAATCATCCTGTTTTGAATCAGGCGGTTGAGGCGCAGATTAAGCAAATGTCGCATGTGATGTTTGGCGGTTTGACGCATGAGCCTGCGGTAGAGCTGGGCAAGTTGTTGGTCGGGATTTTGCCGCAGGGGTTGGACCGTATTTTTTATGCGGATTCAGGTTCGGTTTCGGTGGAAGTCGCGCTGAAGATGGCGGTGCAATACCAGCAGGCGCGGGGTTTGACCGCGAAGCAGAATATTGCGACGGTGCGGCGCGGTTATCACGGCGATACTTGGAACGCGATGTCCGTCTGCGATCCGGAAACGGGGATGCACCATATTTTCGGCAGCGCGTTGCCGCAGCGTTATTTTGTCGATAATCCGAAAAGCCGTTTCGATGATGAATGGGACGAGGCGGATTTGCAGCCTGTCCGCGCCTTGTTTGAAGCGCATCATGCGGATATCGCCGCCTTTATTTTAGAGCCGGTCGTGCAGGGCGCGGGCGGCATGTATTTCTATCATCCGCAGTATCTTCGCGGATTGCGCGATTTGTGCGACAAATTTGATATCGTGTTGATTTTTGATGAAATCGCTACCGGATTCGGACGCACGGGCAAGATGTTTGCCTGCGAACACGCGAATGTCGTGCCGGATATTATGTGTATCGGCAAGGGCTTGAGCGGCGGCTATATGACGTTGGCGACGGCGATCACTTCGCAAAAAGTCACCGAAACGATTTCGCGCGGCGAAGCGGGCGTATTTATGCACGGGCCGACATTTATGGCGAACCCGCTGGCGTGTGCCGTTGCCTGCGCCTCGGTCAAGCTGCTTTTGTCTCAAGACTGGCAGGCAAATATCCGCCGCATCGAAAGCATCTTAAAAGGCCGTCTGAAAGCTGCATGGGACATTCGCGGCGTGAAGGACGTACGCGTTTTGGGTGCCATCGGGGTGATCGAGTTGGAAAAAGGCGTGGATATGGCGCGTTTTCAAGCGGATTGCGTGGCGCAAGGAATTTGGGTGCGCCCCTTCGGCAGGCTGGTGTATCTCATGCCGCCTTACATTATTCCAGACGACCTCTTGACCGAACTTGCCGACAAAACCGTACAAATCTTGAAGGAACACAGCAAATGAAAGGCGTTTACTTCGTTAGTGGCATAGACACGGACATCGGCAAAACCGTCGTCACCGGCGTGTTGGCAAAACAATTGTTGCAGCAGGGTAAAAGCGTGATTACGCAAAAGCCCGTGCAAACCGGTTGCCAAGACATTGCCGAAGACATCGTCGTCCACCGCAAAATCATGGGCATACCCATGCAGGAAGCCGACAAACAAGGGCTGACCATGCCCGAAATCTTCAGCTATCCAGCCTCGCCCCATCTCGCCGCCCGTCTTGACGGCAGGGCTTTGGATTTGGATAAAATCCGTACCACCACTCAAGAGTTGGCGACGCAATACGAAATCGTTTTGGTCGAAGGCGCGGGCGGATTGATGGTTCCGCTGACGGAAGATTTGTTGACCATTGATTATATTCAGCAACAGGCTTATCCCGTCATCCTCGTTACCAGCGGACGGCTCGGTAGCATCAACCACACCCTGCTCAGCTTCTCCGCGCTCAAACAATACGGCATCCAATTGCATAGTCTGATTTTCAACCATATTCACGACAGTAAAGATGAAACCGTTGCCGGCGATACCTTGGAATATCTTAAAGGCCGTCTGAAAGATGAGTTTCCCGAAGCCAAATGGCAGGAGTTGGCCAAAACAGAGGTGTCAGATGGAGCTTGATATACCGCGTGGCACGCTTTGTTCACATGCCGAAGCTTCAAGTCTTTTGTCGTCTGATGCTGAACATCTGCTGACCGTTTCTTCGTTAACTGCCGCTCTGCGCGCTTCCGGCAAGGAGTTTTCAGTCGAGCCGGTGTATTTGGGTTTGACGAAGGGTGCGGAAAACGGAGACGAAATCTTTGTACGCGATGTTTTGCTCAAACTGGACGGCGAAACAGTGATACAAGCCAGAAGCGCGTGCCGACCGGACAGCCGTCTATGGACAGAATTATTGGATTGCGGAACGCAGCCTTTGGGCGAGCGCCTGTTTGACGGTACATTGCCGTTGAAACGTTCGGATTTTGAGTTTCTTCGTTTTGAAGATTCCGACCATCCATCTTTCAGACGGCCTGTTACCGCGCGCCGTTCCTATTTTGATTGGAACGGCGAAACATTGGAATTAACAGAATATTTCTTATTGAAATTAATAGATTTATACCGCTAAGGCTGTCTGAAAATAAAACCAATTACCGATGTTTGTCATAATTCTGTTATAATACAATAAATTAAATTGTTAAGATCTGTTTAATTTTAGACGGCAATAAATTATAATAAGAGCTAAGGCTCTAAAAAACCTTTCCTTCCGAATCGATATATAAACAACGACACATTACATCAATGAACATAAGGCGATTTTTCCTACAAATTCTACCGCGTTACGCTGTCGGACGGATGGTGATATACGCCAAGCTGATGCGCGTCGACAAACCCATTGGTACACTGCTTTTGCTGTGGCCGACTTATTGGGCATTGTGGATTGCGTCTAAAGGCGTTCCCAACGCGGATATTTTTATTGCCTTTACCGCAGGCACATTTCTAATGCGCAGCGCAGGTTGCGTCGTGAATGACTTTGCCGACCGCAATTTTGACGGTGCAGTAGAGCGCACCAAAAACCGCCCGTTTGCCAAAGGTTTGGTTTCTAAAACCGAAGCGCTGCTTTTGACCGTCATGCTGTGTCTGATGGCGGCTTTATGCTTGGTGCCGCTCAACCGTTTTACTTGGCTGATGAGCCTTCCGGCCTTATTTTTGGCCATCACATATCCTTTCACCAAACGCTTTTTTCCATTGCCGCAGTTTTATTTGGGGCTGGCATTTTCGTTCGGTATTCCCATGGCCTTTGCCGCCGTGCAAGGCCGAGTGCCTCCCGAAGCATGGCTGATGTTTACCGCTAATGCCTTATGGACGCTGGCTTACGACACGATTTATGCCATGGCGGACAAAGAAGATGATTTGAAAATCGGTATTAAAACTTCGGCAATCACATTTGGTCATCACGATATTACCGCCTCTATGCTTTGCCATTTTTGGTTTACCGTATTGATGGTGGTGCTGGGTATTAAAATCGGCGCAACTTGGCCTTATTGGCTGGTATTGCCGATAACCGTTTATTGGCAGTATCAGCAGTATGCCGCTATCCGTACGCGCGACCGCCAGTTGTGCTTCCAAACATTTTTGGCCAACAACCGCATCGGCTTGGCGTGGTTTTGCGGATTGGTCTGCCATTATTTCTGGTTGTTTTTGGTTTCCAAATTGTTTTAAAAAACTAGGTTGAGGCCGTCTGAAAAGAAGGGAAAAGGGGTATGCCGGACATACCCCTTTTTATTTAAACCATGATTTAGCCAATGATGGAATTTTTACTTTAAATTAATTATAATCAAATGGTTGGATTATTTCCAGTTCGTTAAAAAATATCAAAAACAACATGGAAAATGTTAGCAGGGCGAGTGTAAATTACGCCTTCAGGATTGAGATTTGCACCGACAATCGGTACAATCCCATTGTTTTGCGACATTTAAAAGAGATACACATGAGCCTGATCGGCGAAATTTTACCTTTGTCCCATATCGTTTTGGATTTGGAAGTCAGCAGCAAAAAGCGTCTGTTTGAAGAGGCTGCACAGCTGCTGGAGAATGAAGCAGAATTACCGAATACCAACGTGTTCGACTGCCTGTTTGCCCGTGAAAAACTTGGTTCGACCGGTTTGGGGCAGGGGGTGGCGATTCCTCACGGCCGTCACGCATGCGTGAAAAAAGCCACCGGTGCGTTTATCCGTACCAAAGAGCCGGTCGCCTTTGATGCGCCCGACGGCAAACCCGTTTCCCTGATTTTTATCCTGCTTGTGCCTGAAAACGCTACCGGCGAACATTTGGAAGTCTTGTCCAAACTGGCCGGCAGATTCTCTCAAAAAGCCATCCGTGAAGCATTGATGGCCGCGACTTCTGCCGAAGAAGTACGCACACTCCTGACCGAAGAGTAATTCATGCCCAGCATATCTGTCCGCCGCCTGTTTTCCGACAATCAGCACAAACTCGAACTTGCTTGGGCTGCCGGCAATTCCGGCGCGGACAACCGTATCGGTGTCGAAGCCGATAAACCCGTCTTGGCCTTGGTCGGCCATTTAAACTTTATCCATCCCAACCAAATTCAAGTTGTCGGCGTAGCCGAAGCCGAATATTTACGCCGTCTGGAATCGGGCGAACTCAACTATGATTTCGGCGAGCTTTTCGACATTCCCATGTCTTTGGTCATCGTCGCCAACGGTTTGCCGGTTTCGCCCAAATTACGCGATTATTGCCATACCAACAGTATCCCCTTGCTGACTTCCAAACAGGAAAGCCCGCACCTGATGGACGTTTTGCGGATTTATCTGCAACGGACATTGGCAACTTCCACCATCAAGCATGGCGTATTTTTGGATGTATTTGAAGTGGGCGTACTCATTACTGGACAATCCGGCTTGGGTAAGAGCGAATTGGCATTGGAGCTGATTTCGCGCGGCCACAGCCTGATTGCCGATGATGCAGTCGAACTTTTCCGTACCGGTCCAGAAATGCTGGAAGGCCGTTGCCCGCCTATGCTGCGTGATTTCCTCGAAGTACGCGGCTTGGGCATACTCAATATCCGCCATATTTTTGGCGAAACCTCCATCCGTCCGAAAAAAATCCTCCAGCTGATTATTAATTTGGTTCCGGCCGACGACGGATACATGAAACAACTCGATCGATTGAGCATCCGTACCGAAACAGAGTCTATCCTCAACGTCAGCATCCGTTCCGTTACCCTGCCTGTTGCAATCGGTCGAAACTTAGCAGTATTGGTTGAAGCTGCAGTGCGCAATTACATCCTTCAATTGCGCGGTAAAGACAGCACCAAAGAATTCCTCGAACGCCATCAAACACAACTCAAAGAAAACGAACAAAACCATGAAAATCGTCCTGATTAGCGGCTTATCCGGCTCAGGAAAATCCGTAGCCCTCAAACAACTCGAAGATTCAGGCTTTTATTGCGTTGATAATCTGCCTTTGGAAATGTTGCCTTCGCTGGTGTTGTACCATATTGAACGCGGCGAAGAAACCCAGCTTGGTGTCAGCGTTGATATCCGTTCCGGTATCAATATTCAGGAAGCGCAAGAGCAAATCCAATATTTGCGTCATGAAGGGCATCAAGTCGAAGTCCTCTTTATTGAAGCGGAAGAGGGTGTGTTGGTTCGCCGCTTCTCAGAAACCCGCCGCGGACACCCTTTGTCCGGCCATAATCTGACTTTGTTGGAAAGCCTGCAAAAAGAACGCGAATGGCTCTTCCCGCTTAGAGACATCGCATATTGCATCGATACGTCCAAAATGAACGCACAGCAGCTGCGTTATGCTGTGCAACAATGGCTCAATATTGAACGTGTCGGTTTGCTGGTCATTCTTGAATCCTTTGGTTTCAAATACGGCGTCCCCAACAATGCCGACTTTATGTTTGATATGCGCAGCCTACCCAATCCGTATTACGATCCGGAATTACGCCCCTTTACCGGCATGGATAAGCCTATTCAAGATTATTTGGGTCAGCAGCCGTTGGCTCAAGAAATGGTTGATGACATCGACCATTTTATTAGCCGCTGGTTACCGCGCCTGCAGCAAGAGAGCCGTAGTTATGTGACGATTGCCATCGGTTGTACCGGCGGTCAGCACCGCTCCGTTTATGTTGTGGAAAAACTGGCCGAACGCCTCAAAGGCCGTTACGAACTCCTTGTCCGCCATCGTCAGGCACAAAGCTTGGCAGGACGCTAACTTGCCGTTTCAGACGGCCTCAAAGGAAGAAACCATGAAAAAAATCAGTCTGACCGCATTATCCCTGCTTATCTTGACCGCCTGTGCAACAGAACCTGTCACTGCTTACCGTTGGCACCGCACCGGCGCGAGCGAAGCTGAAGTTTCCCGCCAAATCAATACCTGCAAATCGCAAGTTCAAAATGGAAATACATCCAAGACGTTTGAGCAATGTATGGATGAAGCAGGTTATTACAGCTACGAGCATGGCAACCTCTAAATCCCGATTGACCGATTATCCAAATGCCGAGGCCGTCTGAAAAAATAATTGTTCAGACGGCCTCAGATACGAATAGAAAGAATAAAAAGACATGGCTATCCAATGGTTTCCCGGCCACATGAATAAGGCAAAAAAAGCCATTGCCGAACGCATTAAAAGCGTTGATATGGTGATTGAGATGTTGGACGCGCGTATGCCTGCTTCCAGCGAAAACCCCTTGCTTGCCCAGTTGTCCAAAGGCAAGCCAAAACTCAAAATCTTAAACAAGCAAGACCTTGCCGATCCCGAGCGTACCAGAGTTTGGCTCGAACACTACAACAGCCGCCAAGATACCCGCGCCATTGCGCTTGATTCTTCCGAAACTGGCGCGCATAGCAAAATTACCCAAGCCTGCCGCGCCATGATTCCGCATCGCCAAGGTATCGAGAAGCCGCTGCGTGTCCTGATTTGCGGTATCCCCAACGTCGGCAAATCCACCTTGATTAACGGCATGATCGGCAAAAAATCTGCCAAAACCGGTAATGAACCCGGTATTACCAAAGCCGAACAGCGCCTTTTCCTTGCAGACGATTTCTGGCTTTACGATACCCCGGGTATGTTGTGGCCAAAAATTATCGTCGAAGAAGGCGGCTATAACCTTGCGGCCGGCGGTGCAGTCGGACGCAACGCGCTGGATGAAGAAGAAGTGGCACTTGAGCTTTTGGATTACCTCCGCCGCCATTATCTGGCTCTGTTGCAAGAGCGCTATCAAGCCGACAAAGATCCAAGCAGCCATTGGGACGATACTTCTTGGCTGGAGTGGATTGCCAAAAAACGCGGTGCGGTTTTGAGTGGCGGACGGGTCAACTACCAAAAGGCCGCTGAAAATATCCTGACTGATTTCCGCGAAGGCAAAATCGGCAGAATCACGCTGGAAACGCCAAACCAATGGGAGGCTTGGCTGAAAAAAGCCAGACAGAAAGAGGCCGAACTCAAAGCCATTCGCGAAGCGAGAAAGGCGGAAAGAAAAGGGCAGCAGCCTTCAGCCGATTAATATAAAAGGCCGTCTGAAATCTATTTTCAGACGGCCTTTTGTTGGGATAGACAATTTAGAGGGCGGTACGGCTGAAGCTGTCCAGAGCTTTATCGGTTTGGATTTGGTTGAACTGCATGATGGTTTTGTCGCCTTGTTTTTCGTCCAATTCAATTTTTCGTACCAGCGTATCGCCGTTGATTTCGATACGGTTGAAGATTTGGCGGGTAATGGCGGTTTTCGGAGTCAGGGTCAACGTCCATTTTTTCTCGTTGCCGTTTAATTTCAAATCAAATTGTTTTTCCAAACCTTGGGTATTGCCGCCCAAAAGGTCGAGGAAGAGTTTGATTTGGCGGCTTTGGCCGTTGAGTTTGCTGGCATTTGGGTTGACCCATTGACTGCCGTTCCATTGCATGATGCCGTCTGAACGCACGCGCAGGGTGGTTTCAAATGGTTTTTGCATTTTCCAGAGCAGGCCTTTTTGTGGGACAAGGGTAAAGCTGCCGCTGGTGGTCATGGGTTTGCTGAGGGATTTGAGCTGGCGTTGTTGGACAAAATTACCTTGCACGTTTTGCGGTTTTTGCAGGGTTTGTGCCAATTCGGCAGGGGAAAATGCCCATAAAGCCGGAGCGCTGATGAGGAGAGTAAGAGAAAGAATGGTTTTTTTCATTGTGTTTCCATAAGGTTTGAGGCCGTCTGAAAGTTCAGACGGCCTTTTATTGCTTTAATTATAAGGTTGACAAGGCCTGATTAAAGGTTGCGCTTGGACGCATCGCTTGTGCGGCTTTTTCAGGATTGGCTGCGTAGTAGCCGCCGATGTCGACCGCTTTGCCTTGTACGGCAGAGAGTTCTTCAACGATTTTGGCTTCGTCAGCAGTCAAAGCGGCTGCCAACGGCGCAAATGCGGCTTTCAGTTCGGCATCTTTGTCTTGCGCCGCCAATTCTTGCGCCCAGTAGAGGGTGAGGTAGAAATGGCTGCCGCGGTTGTCGAGTTCGCCAGCTTTGCGTTTAGGCGATTTGTCGTTCAGAAGCAGTTTTTCGGTGGCTGCATCCAAAGTGTCGGCGAGGACTTGGGCTTTGGTGTTGCCGGTTTTTTGCGCCAGATGTTCAAACGATACGGCGAGTGCGAGGAATTCGCCCAAAGAGTCCCAACGCAAGTGGTTTTCTTCGAGGAATTGTTGAACATGTTTCGGTGCAGAACCGCCTGCACCGGTTTCAAACATACCGCCGCCATTCATCAATGGAACGATAGACAGCATTTTCGCGCTGGTACCCAGTTCCAAAATTGGGAACAAGTCGGTCAGGTAGTCGCGCAGGACGTTACCGGTCACGGAGATGGTGTCTTCTCCGTTTTTCAGACGGCCCAAGCTGAATTTAGCGGCTTCCTCAGGAGCGAGGACGCGGATGTCGAGGCCGTCGGTATCCAGTTCGGCAAGATAGGCTTTAACCTTGGCGAGCAGGCTCTTGTCGTGCGGACGGTTTTCGTCGAGCCAGAATACGGCTGGCGTGTTGCTCAGACGGGCGCGGTTGACGGCAAGTTGTACCCAGTCTTTAACCGGAGCGTCTTTGGTTTGGCACATACGCCAGATGTCGCCGGCTTCAACGTCGTGTTGCATCAGGACATTACCTGCTGCATCAATGACTTGAACTTGGCCGTCGGCTTCGATTTCAAAAGTTTTGTTGTGCGAACCGTATTCTTCGGCTGCTTGCGCCATCAGACCGACGTTAGGAACGGTACCCATGGTTGTCGGGTCAAATGCGCCGTGTTCGCGGCAGAAGTCGATGGTTGCTTGGTAAACACCGGCGTAGCTGCTGTCAGGAATCACGGCTTTGGTGTCTTGCGCTTTGCCGTCTTTATCCCACATACGGCCGGAATTACGAATCATCGCAGGCATAGAAGCATCGACGATGACATCGCTAGGAACGTGCAGGTTGGTGATGCCTTTGTCGGAATCAACCATGGCCAAATCAGGGTTGGCAGCGTAAACAGCAGCGATTTCAGCTTCAACGGCGGCGCGGGTGTCCGCATCCAGTTTGTCCAGATTGGCAAGCAGGTTGCCGAAGCCGTTGTTGACATTAACGCCTGCGGCAGCCAGTTTGTCACCGAATTTTTCAAATACAGGCGCGAAGAATACTTTGACGGCGTGTCCGAAGATAATCGGGTCGGACACTTTCATCATGGTGGCTTTCATGTGCAGCGAGAACAATACGCCTTTAGCTTTTGCGTCTTTCACTTGTTCGGCAAGGAAGGCGAGCAGGGCTTTTTTGCTCATTACGGTCGCGTCGATGATTTCGCCGGCTTTCAGGGCAACAGGCTCGCGCAGCTCTTTTTTGTTGCCTTGTTTGTCGGTGAATACGATGGATACGGAAGTTGCTTCAGGTACGGTAACGGATTGTTCGTTATGGAAAAAGTCGCCGCTTTGCATGGTGGCAACGTGGGTTTTGGAGTCTTTCGTCCATGCGCCCATGCTGTGCGGATGTTTTTTCGCAAAGTTTTTCACTGCCTTAGGCGCGCGACGGTCGGAGTTGCCTTCACGCAGGACAGGGTTTACCGCGCTGCCTTTGATGCGGTCGTAACGTTCGCGCACGGCTTTTTCTTCATCGGTTTGAGGATCGGCAGGATAGTCGGGAACGGCAAAGCCTTTAGACTGCAATTCTTTAATCGCGGCAGTCAGTTGAGGTACGGATGCGCTGATGTTCGGCAGTTTGATCACGTTTGCATCGGGTTGTTTCACCAGTTCGCCCAATTCGGCAAGCGCATCAGGTACGCGTTGCGCTTCGGTCAGGTATTCGGGAAACGCCGCCAAAATACGACCGGAGAGAGAAATGTCGCTGGTTTTGACATCAATATCGGCATGGCGGGTAAACGCCTGCACGATTGGCAACAGGGATTGAGTGGCCAATGCAGGAGCTTCGTCGGTGTAGGTATAGATAATGGTGGATTTAGTCATGGGATTATTCTCTATGTAGGTTAAGTTTTTCTTTTCGGGCACATCGCGAGAAGAAATGTGCTAAGCCTATTATGGCATATTTCGGCGGATTTGGTTGTTGTTTTGATGTTATTGTTTTTTAAGTTGCGGAAAAGAAAAAGGCCGTCTGAAAAGACAGCCTAAATATAAGGACTTATCCGATAATCAAAACAGCATTGCTGCCGCCGAAGGCAAATGATGAGCTGGCGGCGATGCGTTTTTCAGACGGCCAGCGGCTGTTTTCGTCGGTCAAAGCGATGTTGGGCAGCTCGGAATCGGGTACGTTGTCCCATTGTTGCGGCGGCAGTTTGCCTTCCGGATTGTATTGGCGGTTGGCCATCAACCAGGCAAACGCGGCTTCGATCGCACCGGCTGCACCCAAAGTATGACCGGTAGATGGCTTGGTTGAAGTGCAAAGGGTGTGGCTGCCAAATACTTCGGCAACGGCTCGGCTTTCCATGCTGTCGTTGTGTTGCGTGCCGGTGCCGTGCAGATTGATCCAGCCGATGTCTTCTGCTTTCAAACCGGCTTTATCCAAAGCGGCCTGAAAGGATTGGGCTGCACCCAAACCGTCGGGGCGGGGAGAAGACATATGGTAGGCATCGCTACTTGCACCATAGCCCAGCAACTGCATTTCGCCGTCAAAATCGGCATCGCGCGTCATCACGAAAAATGCGGCCGCTTCGCCGATATTGATGCCGTTGCGGTTGGAGGAAAAAGGCTTGGCGATGCTGTCTGAAAGCACTTCCAAAGAGGCAAAACCATTAATCGTCAGCGGAGAAAGCGTATCCGCGCCGCCGCAAATTACGACATCACACAATCCGGCACGAAGCAATCGGGCTGCGCTGATGAGGGCGCGTGCGCCGGAAGTGCAGGCGGTGGAAACGGTATAGCGCAAGCCGTCTAAACCGTAAACTTGGGCGATAAATTCGGAGGGCGAAGCCATGGTGTGTTGCAGCTGTTTGAACGGAACATCCGTCCATTCACCACCTTGGACAACGTGTTGGAACAAAGGGATATTTTCATCTGCGCCACTGGTGGACGTACCAGTCACGACAGCGACCCTTTCTTTGCCGTAACGGGCAATGGCCGTCTGAATCAGTCCGTCTATTTGCGAAAGCGCGTGCAGGATAAGCTGGTTGTTGCGGCTGCGATGCGCTTCGGGAATGCTGTCGGGTAGAGGCATCAGGGTTTCTTTGACTGCACCAAAAGCATGCGTTTTGCCTTTTACCCATTGGTCTGAAAAAGTCAGGGGCGTGTTTTCAGACGGCGTGAGTAAGGCATCGGCATGAACTTGCAAGCCGCTACCCAATGCGCTGGTTAGTGCCGGACGGCTGAGATAAACAGGAGTATTCATGAATTAGTCTTCTGCAATCGGGCTGACCGTCCAGAAAGTTTGGTCGGGGAAGCCGATAAGGAATTGTTCGGAATGGTGGGCGACACACCACAAATCACGCTCGCGGTAGCTGAACACCGCGCCTTTGCCGTCAGGGCAGAAGCCTTGATGGGTGGCGTTTTGTTGGCGGGCTTCAGGGTAAAGCGTGGCGGCTTGTTCGGCGGCCAAAAGCGGCAACAAGGCGGCAAACAATCGGCGCGAACTGGCATTGGGCATCACAAAACCATCATTTTTCCAGCCTTTGGTGCTGACCGATTGGCGCGATACCGGCGCACCCAGTGCATCGGTTTGGACAAAGCGGATGCCGTCTGAATGAGGCTCGACTGCCAAGAGATTGGTTTGAACGGTTTGCCCCGCCGCATTAGTTTGTTCAAGTTTGAACCATTGGCCTTCTTTGGAAAGCGGCGGCAGCGTTTGCGGATGGGGGAGCGAGGTCGCGCATGCGGAGAGCAGCAGTGCAGCAAGCAAAGGGATAAATCGCATAAGGTTTTATCTATCGGTCAAAATATTTAATGGTATGGATGAAGTTTCAGACGGCCTGTTCTGTTTTCAGTCTAGGCCGTCTGAAATACATTCGTCCTTATTCTACCTTCAAATCGCCCACCAATGCGGCAAGTGTGGACAAGCGTTGCTCGGATTTTTCCACGAATGGATTATCCGTATCCCAAGCGTAGCCTGCCAAAATAGACGAAATCATGCGGCTGATTTCAGGACTGCGGTTGGGCGCGTAGATGGCATTTTGGAAGCGGAAATCGTACCAACCGTTTACATAAGTGCGGAACGCGTTCACGCCGATCATCAGTTGGTCGGCAAATTCGGTTTGCCAATCGGCAGCTTCGCCTTTGAGCTGCTTGCCCAACAAATCGGCAGCCAGTTTGGCAGAGTGCAGGGCAATGGTTACTCCGGAGGAGAAGACTGGGTCGAGGAATTCGGCGGCGTTGCCCAAAAGAGCAAAATGTTTGCCGTATAAGGTTTTCACGTTGGCGGAATAGCCTTGGATAGAGCGGAACGGAAAGTCGTTTTCCCAAACGGCTTTATCTAAAATTTCCGCCAGCATCGGGCATTCGTACACAAATTTTTTCAACACGGCTTCTGATTCGCCGGCCAGTTTGTCGGGCGTGCCGACAACGCCGATGGAGCAACGGTTGTCGCCGAAAGGAATCAGCCAAATCCAGACATCGCGATGTTCAGGGTGCGTGTTGATCAGGATTTTATTGCGGTCGAATTTCGGGCTGGTGATGTTGTCGTCGATATGCGTGAAGTGGGCTTGGCGCGGAGGCAGCTCGGACGGACTTTCCAAATCTAAAAGGCGGGGCAGGACGCGACCGTAACCGCTGGCATCCAAAACGAATTTGGCAGTCAGTTCATAGTTTTCGCCTGTATCGGTCGCAACGCTCAAACGTGCCACATTGTCACTGTTGTCAAACGCGGTTACGCCGTGTCCGAAGCGGACATCGACGCCTTGTTTTGCCGCTTCATCAATCAGGATTTTGTCGAAGATGCCGCGGCGCACTTGATAAATAGTACCGGGGCCGTCTGAAAATTTTTCAGTAAAGTTGAAATCTGTGTAACGGCTGCCCCATGAAAACGCAGCACCGTCTTTAAATTGAAAGCTGGGTTCGGCATGCACTGCATCGGCAAAACCGGCTTCTTCCAACATTTCCATGCAATGCGGCAACAGGCTTTCGCCGATGACAAAGCGCGGGAAATGTTGTTTTTCCAATACGCAAACTTTAAAGCCTTGTTTGTTCAGCAAAGCGGAAGCAACCGAACCTGAAGGGCCTGCGCCGATAACGGCAACGTCAAATTCTACGGACATTTGAAAATACCTTTGATTTTAATGATAAATAATGTTTAATCCATCGCCTGAAATTTTTCAGACGGCCTTTTGCAACTTGGCGATAGAAGTTGAAAAAAATATCGCTTCAACTTCAATCGCCTTCATCTTTTGTCTAATTTTTCAACAATGTGCCTGCCAGCCAAATATTGAATGCCACACCGATGGTAACCGTCATACCGAACGCGGCAACGGCGGGCGTGCTGCTGATGGCGAGCAGGGCAAAGGAAATGGCTGTTGTAGCGGCGGCAAGCAGCATACCGCCTAATTTTGCCGGCGCGCTGTGATGTGCAGTAGCGGCATAGACGGCATAGTCCACGCCGATGGCGGATACTAAAAGCAGGCCGAACATGGCAAACAGGCTGACGGGAATGCCGGCCAAACCGAGTACGGCAACGGTGCAGATGGCGGCGGCCAGCGGCACGGCAAGGATTTTGCTGCCGCGTTTGAAACCAAACATTTTCCACAAGAGCAGCCATGCCAACACATAGGAAGCCAGTTTCAACCATGCGGCCTGATTGCGCGTGTGGTGGAAAAGCTCGTTTAAGTGGGCGCGCTTGTCAGCCCAATGTACGCCGGAGACGTGTTGCGCCACGGCGCGTACGGCGGCTTCATCGGTCATGCCGTTCAAACGCACGACGGCAGCAAAATGGCCTGGTTCCACTTCGCCCAAATACAAGGAACGCCAAGCCTCTGCCAAATCGGTATTCAGGCCGTCTGAAAGCGACAATGGTTGCGTATCGGCAGCTTGCAGCAGGGCATCGCGCACGGTTTTGCGAGGAATACCGATTTCTGTGAGCGGTTTCCAGCTATCAGGCAATTTGGTCAATTCGCGCAGGCGGTTTTGCAGTTTTTGCTGTTCCGTTGTCGGCAGGATGAATTGGTCGGGCGATTGGATGCCGGACAGTTTGCCTTGCGCGATTAAGGGCTGCAGGGCACGACCGAGTTCGGCGGTTTTCTTCAATAGGGCATCTTCGCTTTGTGCTTCGGCCACCAAATATTTTCCACCAAAATCCGTGCCGCTCAACTGGCCGATTTGTTGTACCTCGGCCAACATCGCGGTCGGCATATTGACCCATTGACGGATGTCGTCACGCCAGTCGCTGCGCCATAATCCGACTGCCAGCAAAATTCCGCCCACGATTAACCAGCCGCGTTTGTGCAGGCGGTTTTTCAGACGGCCTGACAAGGAATAGAGCTTTTCGGTTAATGCGGCAAAAGGCACGGTTTTGGCACGGTAGTGGCGAAACAGCGGCGGCAGCCATAAAACGGTGGCACCAAACGCGCCAAATAAGGCGAAGCCTGAAAACACGGCGGTTTGGCGCAGTACAGGCAAAGGGGTGAACCACAGCAGCGCGTAGCCCAAGACGGTAATTGTCAGGCTGACGGCAAAACTTGGCAAGACATGTTTCATTGCTGATTCAGCCTGCCAAACGGTCTTTTCAGACGGCCCGAATACCGACGGAGCAAGCCAGTGCAACGGGAAATCCACCAACATACCCACCAGGCTGGTGCCGATGACGATGGTCAGGATATGCACTTCGCCGAAGGTTAATAACGCAACTGCCAATCCGGTCAACATGCCGGCTGCCAACGGCAAAGACAGCAAAAACACGCGGCCGCTGCGGAAGACCCACAACAGCAGCGCAAAGGTCAGCCCAAGTCCGACCATGCTCATCAGCCGGCTTTCTTTTTCTGCGGCTGCTTTGGATACAGCGGCGAACAATGCGCCGCCTGCGCTTAAGGTTTCCGCGCCGTTTTCCGAAGCGATTTGACGGCTTTGCGCCATCAGCGGCAAGAGGGCGTCGTTGCCGGAAAATTGATCGCCGCCGGCGAGCCGTCCGCGTAAAAATACCCAAGTTTTGCCTTGGTCTTCGGCAAACAGCATGCCGTTGTCCATGTCCCACTGCAAACGGCTTTGCGGATTGGCTTTGTCGGCAACAAAGCGTCCAAAGCCCAGCCAGTCTTGTTCTAAAGACAAAGGGGAGGGAGCGGCAAAAGGATTGGCCACGGCTTCTGCGCGCGCTTGAAAATAGGCTTTCGGCTGCTCAAACAGCAGGCGGATTTCGTCTTGCGGCAAAACGGCCAAGCCTAGTTTCTGCATATCCGCCCGCACTTTATCCAAATTCGGCGTCATGCTACTGTCGACTTGTTCAAATACGCCGCTCTTGCGCCATGCATCGGCAATTTGTGCGGCCGTCTGAAAAGCAGTTTCGGCATCGGTACTGCCGGCAAGCAAAATGACTTGCGAATTGAGCTGCGCTTCTGCAGCTTTATCCGCAGCCGTCAGTAAGGCATCGGGTTGCTGCTCGCTTGGCAATAACGCGGTCAAATCGGTTTGGATACGCGTTTGTGAAGCAAAGGCATAAACCAAAAACAGGGTAAGAAACAGGATAAGGGCAGTATAGAGGCGGTTTAGGAGGCGAAGATTCATCGTTCAGACGGCCTTTTGCAAATGCTGCTGTTGGTGTGTGGAATAAGTAAAAGTCCAGTAAATTAAATCAGATTATTATTAGTTTGTCAGTTGTTAGATAGTTTGCCGGTCGGTTAAGTCATTGAGCTTGAGTGAGCCGAAAAACTGCCATTGCAGAGCGACGGTTTTTTCCTTCCAAACGCAGGCAATTGCCATCGTATCCGCCAAAATCGCGCTTGTGCCGCGCCAATCGGTTTGCTTTCCAGCGCGTAAACCGACGGGTTGCCCTGAATCGAAAACATAGCCGACCGATTTCATGTCTGACGGAAAATCCAAATTTGCCGCTTTAATCAATGCTTCTTTGAAACACCATAATCGGTAAAACGTTTCAGACGGCCAGTTTGCCGTTTCCAAATAGTCTTGTTCTTCCTGCGAGCAGATCAAAGCCGACAGCGCTTTAAAATCGCGCGGTCGGATAAATTCGATATCGACACCGGCTGTTAAGGGATGAAGCGCACACAATAAAGCGGCAAAGCCTTGGCTGTGGCTCAGCGATACAGCCGGTAAATCGGTTTGCTGTTTTAATGCTCGGCTGACTTGCCAGTCTTGACGCTGCGCCAGTTGCGGCGTGGCAGCCAAACGTTGTGAATCGGCTGCATTTAGAGACGCATGATCGTAGCAGGCGGCAAAAGACGAATCGGCCAGCAGGCAGTGAAGGGGTGTCGTATCCATAAAATAGAAAAATGCCAAACTTCATATTGAAGTCCGGCATTTTTGACATTGCTTAGTGGAAGCTGCCTTTCAAAACCACACGGCTGTTGAATGTAGCGATGTGGCATTCGTATTCGTTACCGCCTTTGGTTACTTTGTCAAAGTAGCTAACCAGATGAACGGATTTGGCTTTTTTACGAAGTGCAGTGCTTTGGAAGCGTTTAACCGCGCTCAGGAATGCGCGTTGGCAGGTTTCATCAGGGGTTTTGCCGACTGAGTTGGAGATTTGACGGGAAGTCAAAGTCGCTCCGGATGTGCTGCCGTAGTGAACGCGGATACTAGGATCCAAAGCGGATTTGGCTTCGGCAGAGTTCAAAGCTACATCGACTTTACACATATAAATGTCGTTTTGACCTTTGCCATTGACTTTATGGCCTTCACCCATGCTGCGGCAGGCAGAACCGGCGGCAGTTGTTTTTGGAGTAGAAGTTTGAGAGGAGGAAGTAGATGGTTGGGAATTGCCGGATTGTGAGCAAGCGGCAAGCATCAGGGCGGATACGGCAACCAAAGCAGAAAAACGTAACATACGAACTCCTTTGTAATAAGGGGTGTGAAAAAAGGTTTACAGAAAACAAAATCATTTTAACATATATGAAAGAAGTATAAAAATAGGATGATGTAAAAAATATTATATTTTTATTTAAATGATTTCATGGTGTTAAGAAAGTTTGGGGCGGTCATGCTTGACGAAGGAGGGCAGAAAGCGTATATTGCGGTCTTCCTTAGGAGTAATGGCTGAGAGGCTGAAGGCACTTCCCTGCTAAGGAAGCATGTGGGGTCAACCTGCATCGAGGGTTCGAATCCCTCTTACTCCGCCAAATATGAAAGACACCGTTTATACGGTGTCTTTTTTATTATCCGGAATTTCTTGGAATCCAAGGCCGTCTGAAAGTGTGAAATGAACGATTTGATTATTCTAAACAAGCCTTATGGCGTGATTTGCCAGTTTTCTGCACATGAAAAACATCAGTGCCTTAAGGATTTTGTCGAGAAACCGGGATTTTATCCGGCCGGCCGTTTGGATACGGACAGCGAGGGTTTGCTGCTGCTGACCAATAATGGCCGTTTGCAGGCGCAGATTGCCGACCCGAAATTCAAGCAGGTTAAAACTTATTGGGCGCAGGTGGAGGGTTCTCCTGATGAAGCCAAATTGGATTTATTGCGCCGTGGCGTAGATTTGGGCGATTTTGTCACCCGTCCGGCCGAGGTCAGGGTATTGGAAGAAGGTGAAGCGGATGTTTTATGGCCGCGCGTGCCGCCGATTCGCGTGCGTAAGTCCGTGCCTGATTTTTGGGTGGAAATTAAAATTTCGGAAGGGAAAAACCGCCAAGTGCGAAGGATGACTGCGAAAGCAGGCTTTCCGTGTTTACGCTTGGTCCGCGTGGCAATAGGCCGTCTGAATCTGTTTGATTTGAATTTGGAATTGGGACAATGGCGGTTTGCGCCGCATCGTCCTTAAATAGGATGAATAAAGGCCGTCTGAACTATTCAGACGGCCTTTTGTTATGGAAAAATCAATGATGTGAATGACCGATTTGGAAGGTCAAAGTGGTGTAGTTCGCCTGCTTTTGGCACACGCTTTGATCGGGGAAATCGGCTTTGTGTTCTACGCTGGCTTTCCAGAAACCTTGGCGCAATGGAATGATGCTGACTTCGCCTTTGTCATCGGTGGTATCGGAGAAGGCTTGGGCTTCGGTTTTATGGGTTTTGCTGCGGTCGCTGGTGTCGAAGCCGTCAAATGTGGCGGTAACGGTGGCGTTAGGCAGCGGCTCGCCATTGAAGAGGACGCGGACTTTGAAGCGTTCGCCGACGTGGACGTTGGCAGGGTTGTCCAAAGGTACGATTTCCAAATGTTGGCCGACTTGTTTGGTGATGATGGCGGTATCTGCGCTTTCGTGGCCGACATTGACGATGTTTTTGCCGAACATACGGGTTTGTTCGCAATAGCTTGCATCAGGCATTTCTTTGATGCTTGCCTGCTTCCAGCCCGCGCTGTTTTTTGACCAGAAAGTCGGTTGGTATTCGGCGGTTACCAAGTAGCTGCCGTCTTTGACCGGCAGTTTGCTGCGGTATTGGTAATTGTATGTGCCTTTTTGAATCATGTTTTCTTTGCCTTTTTCAGTCACCAGTTGCATGGGTTTGCTGAAAATGTGCAGGCGGTCTTTGGCGATAGGTTCAAGCTCAGGGAATTCGCCATAGCCCAATTCGGCTTCAAGGTATTCGCCGCCATGTGTGTGGGCGGTTTCAACCCAAACGCGATGGGCGTGTGCGGCAGTGCTGAACAGGAAGGCGGATGCGATAAGCAAAGCGGTTTTTTTCATGATTTCTCTCCGATTTTCGATGTGTAGAAAAGATAGAACAAAGTCGTTCGTTATAATATAACAAAATTATTTAAATTTAAAGAGAGGCCGTCTGGAAGTTTTCAGACGGCCTTTTAGCTGATTGTTTTTTGAGTCGGATTATTGAAACGGTTTAGTCCCCGTCACGACAGACGTCAATCGCTTCCTGCAAACTGCTGACGCCGTAGATTTTCAGGTTTGGAAACTCTTTGTCATGGCGCGGCATATTGGCCTTGGGAACGATGGCGCGTTTGAAGCCGAGTTTTTCCGCTTCTTTGAGCCGCTCTTGTCCGCGTGCGACGGGGCGGACTTCGCCGCTTAGGCCGATTTCGCCGAAAACCACGGTTTTTTCGGGCATGGGGCGGTTGCGGAAGCTGGAGAGCATGGCGAGGATGACGGCAAGGTCGGCGGCGGGTTCGCCGATTTTGACGCCGCCGACGGCATTGAGGAACACGTCTTGGTCGAAACAGGCGATGCCGCCGTGGCGGTTTAGGACGGCGAGCAACATGGAGAGGCGGTTTTGTTCGAGGCCGACTGTGAGGCGTTTGGGGGTGAAGCCGTGCGCGTCATCGACCAATGCCTGAATTTCGACCAAAAGCGGGCGGCTGCCTTCCTGTGTGACCAAAACGCACGAACCGGGCGTGTCGTCGCGGTAGCTGGCAAGGAAGATGGCGGACGGGTTGGATACGCCTCTCAAACCGTTTTCGGTCATGGCGAATACGCCCAATTCGTTTGCCGCGCCGAAGCGGTTTTTGATGGCACGTATCATGCGGTAGTTGGAATGTTGGTCGCCTTCGAAATACAGCACGGTATCGACCATGTGTTCCAATACGCGCGGGCCGGCAATCGCGCCGTCTTTGGTAACGTGTCCGACCAGTATCATGGCGATGCCCATTTGTTTCGCCATGCGCGTCAGTTGGGCGGCACACTCGCGCACCTGCGACACGGAGCCGGGGGCGGAAGTGATTTGGTCGGAATACATAGTTTGGATGGAATCAATGACCACGACTGCGGGCTGATGCTGTTTCAAGGCCGTCTGAATCGCTTCCATGCGGATTTCGGCAAGCAGGTTCACGCCTTCGGTGGGCAGTTCCAAACGTTGCGCACGCAGGGCGACTTGTTGGGCGGATTCCTCGCCGGAAATGTACAGCACTTTGCGACTTTGCGCCATTTTGGCAATGGTTTGTAACAGCAGCGTGGATTTGCCGATGCCGGGGTCGCCGCCGAGCAGGATGACCGCTCCATCGACCAAACCACCGCCCAATACGCGGTCAAGCTCGCCCATGCCGGTCGGATTACGCGGCACTTCGGTCGCGGTAACGGCAGAGAGGGATTGGATGGTCGAGGTGTCCGCCGCCCAAGATTGGAAGCGGGCGTTTTTCGGTTCGGGCGCGGCCAGGCTTTCCTGAAGTGTGTTCCACTCGCCGCAATGCGGGCATTTACCCTGCCATTTTGGGGAAGTACCACCGCATTCGGAACATTGGTAGATGGTTTTGGGGGCTTTTGCCATGGTGTTTTGTTTCCGCAGTATTTTAGTGGGAAGGCCGTCTGAAAAGTGAGGGAGGTTTTCAGACGGCCTTGAGATTATGGGTGTGTTTTTTTGCTGTTTTCAAGATGGTTGAGTATTTTATCCGGATCTTGTTTAAAGTAGCTGGTTTGGTTGCCACTGGCTTTGTCAGTCAATTCCAACATACCGGGCAGGCCTTTGATGATGAGGATTCTGGCTTTTATGGTACTTTTTTCACCTATTTTTTGTTTGTTTTGTTCTTCTTTGCCGTTGATGGAGGTTTTATAGTCAGTTACGGTTTGGTGGATTTCTTGTTTTTTCTCGTCAAATGTCCAATTAAAGTCCTGTCTGATGGTGAAGATTTTGTTGGTGGCTTTGAAACTCATTATGGCGATGTCTGTGCCAGTGTTGTCGGGGTTAAAGATGGTTGTGTTGATAAGAGCGCCTTCTTCGTTTTCGACTGCATTTCCCCAGAAGCCGTGTAGGTTTTCACTGGTGATTTTGTTGGCAATGTACATCTCAGAGGCTTGTTCGGGTTTGGCTGCCGATGATACCGGGGAGTTTAGGAGGAATAGGCTGGTCAGTGCGGGGAGGATGAGTCTGGAAATGTTCATGTTTGTTCTTACCTTGGAGTAGGGAGGTGTTTATAGGCCGTCTGAAAATGGAAAGTTTTCAGACGGCCTTTTATCGGATAAAGATGGGTTTATTTTTTGCTGTCTTTATCCGCATCTTTTTTCGGAGCAGGTTTTTTCGCTGCCAAACCCAAAGATTTTTGCCATTCGGCTGGATTTTTCACCAAGTCCAAGGCTTTGCGGAGTTGATCATCTTTGGCCGGATTTGGAATGCGGCGGCTGGAGATGTCTTCGTCTTTGTCTTTTTTGGACTTGTCTTTATCGGCTTTGGTTTCTGCGTTGGCAGGCGTTTCAGTGCTGCTGTTGACGTCTTGGCCGCCCAACGGATTGCCGATATGGCCGACCAAATCGGCTTCGCGGCTTTCAAAAGCGCGGTCTTTGTCTTTGACTTCAACGTCAGGAACAATGCCTTGCGCTTGAATCGAGCGGTCGTTTGGTGTGTAGTAAAGGGCGGTGGTCAGTTTAACTGCGCTGCCGCCGGAAAGCGGAATCAGGGTCTGTACTGAGCCTTTGCCGAAACTTTGTGTGCCGACGACGACGGCGCGTTTGTGGTCTTGCAATGCACCGGCAACGATTTCGGAAGCGGAGGCCGAGCCTGCGTTAATCAGGACGGTCATAGGAATGGTTTTCAGCTCGGCAGGCAATCCTGCCAACGGGTCTTTGCCGCTGGTGGTGATGTAGTCTTCGGCAGTTGCTTTGAGTACCATGCCTTCTTTTTTGTTGCGGCCTTTGGTGCTGACAACGGTTACGTCAGGTTGCAGGAAGGCTGCGGATACGCCGACTGCACCGTTGAGCAGGCCGCCCGGGTCGTCGCGCAAGTCGAGGATGATGCCTTTGAGCGGACCTTTGTTTTCTTTGACAAGGGCTTGCGCAGCTTCGTTGAGTGCGGCAACAGTGCGCTCTTGGAATTGGGAGACGCGGATGTAGCCGTAGTCTTTTTCAAGCAGATGATGGCGCACGCTTTTGACTTTGATGATGGCGCGGGTCAGGTTGACGACGATGGGTTTGTCGGCATTTTTGCGTGAAAGGGTCAGGGTGATTTTGGTACCCGGTTTGCCGCGCATTTTTTTGACGGCTTCGCTGACGGTCAGGCCGCGCGTAGAGGTATTGTCGATTTTGACGATGAAGTCGCCACTTTTTACGCCGGCGCGTTCTGCCGGAGTGTCTTCAATCGGGGCAACGACTTTGACGAAGCCGTCTTCTTGTCCGATTTCCATGCCCAGGCCGCCGAATTCGCCGCTGGTAGATTCTTTCATTTCGGCATAGCCTTTTTTGTCCATATACTCGGAATGCGGATCGAGATCGGACACCATGCCTTTCATTGCGCCTTCAAAAAGCTCGGCATCGGGTTTGTCTTGGTAATAGTTGGCTTTGATTTGGCCGTACACTTCTGCCATGGTGCGGATGGTTTGCACGGGCAGGGCCTCGTTGTCTTTTTTGTCTTTTTCGGCGGCAAAACTTTGTACACTCAGACTGAGGGCGATGCCGCTAAATGCGCCGAGAGTGTAGATTGCAACTTTTTTTAAAGTAGATTTTGTTGACATTCGTTTGACTTTCTTTTTGTGTACGGTAAGCAAAGTGGTTTTTGTTTTCTCTGAACCCGTTGACTTTATGTGATTTAAACGCTTGGAACAATAAGTTTAAGGTAAAAGTTTGTTGTTTAATGTGCTGAACAGGCGTGAAAATCGTGTTTTATTGTAGTTTATGATGAAAATTCAGACGGCCTGAAGGGGAAAATTCACTCAGGCCGTCTGAAACATCAGTTAATCCATGAAAGCGGATTCATGACTTGTCCGTTGTAGCGGACTTCAAGGTAAAGGCCGGTTTCGCCCGACGGCAAAGTGCCGCTGGTGCCGATTTTGCTGCCGGCATTGACGGCGTAGTTTTGGGAGATGTCGATTTCGTTCAGGCCGGAGTAAATGCTGACATAGCCGTCGCCGTGGTCGAGGACGACTACTTTGCCGTAGCCTTCAAGCTCGCCGGCAAAAGTAACCGTGCCTGAGGCAATGCTGCTGACCGGAGCAGGAATGGTATTGTAGAACACGCCTTTCCAAACTTCGCCATCGCCGCGGTCTTGACCGAACAGGCCTGCCAATGTACCGTTAACTGGTTTTTTCAGACGGCCTTGCATACGGCTGAAGCTGTTGGCGTTGCTGACGGTCAAGCCTTGGGTGTTCGGGGCTTGCAGTTTCATGTCTTCGTCAGTCAGCGTAGACATGGCGGCGCGTTCGGCTTCGGCTTTTTGTTGGGCGGCAGCCTGCTCTTTGCGTGCTTTTTCAGCGGCGGCCAAACGGGCTTCGGC
Organism: Neisseria sp. P0021.S007; assembly: GCF_051956855.1. Lineage (NCBI taxonomy): Bacteria > Pseudomonadati > Pseudomonadota > Betaproteobacteria > Neisseriales > Neisseriaceae > Neisseria > Neisseria sp. P0021.S007. Next base: position 186,919 of record NZ_JBQCXA010000003.1, on the reverse strand, counting down.
GGCTTTTTTACGCGCTTCGGCTTCGGCTTTGCGTTGCTCGGCTTTGCGTTTTTCCAAATCTTTCAAGAGATTATTGAGGCGCTGCTCGTTTTCTCTGTGGTTGATTTTCTTTTGCGCTTCTTTGGCCATTTGCGCGTTTTGACGGCGGCTTTCGGCTTGTTCGGCGGTATTGGTCACGCCTTGTTGACGCAACGAAGCTTGGATATTGGCTTGCAGTTTTTTCAGGTAAGCCAATTCATTGTTGATTTTTTGTTCTTGCGCCGCCAGCTCTTTCTGTTGTTTTTCCAAGTCTCTCATAACTTGGTCGTTGGCGTTGTTGATATAACGTGTGTAACGCAGGAAGCGGGTTTTTTGACCGGCATCGGCGTTTTTCAGAAAGAGGGCGACCGCGTTGGGCTGACTGTTTTTATAGTTGCCGGACACAAAGCGCGAAATTTGGGCGCGTGTGTTGGAAACTTCGGCTTTTAACTGGTTGGCATCGGCATTGAGTTTTTGGAATTTTTCCCAAGCGTCGCGTTGTTTGCGGTTGATGCCGGAGAGGTTGTTGCGTGTTTGTTGCAGCTGTTTGAGCGTGGCATTGACATGGATAATGAAACCCTCATTGCGTTTGGCAAAGGATTTCTTGGTTTCCATATCGTTGGCGGCGGCAGTTACGGCTGCTTTGAAATCGTTGTCGGCTGAAGAAGCGACTTTAGGCTCAACTTTAGGCTCGGCTTTTTTGTTTTGCTCTTTGGCTTTTGTGTCTTTTTTAGCGTCTTTTTTGTCTTCGACAGCTTTTTTGGCGGACTCTTTAGCTTCGGCCTTTTTGTCTTCGGATGCTTTTTTTACGGGCTCTTTGGTTTTTTTGCCGTCTTTTTTATCTTCAGCTACTTTTTTAGCAGGCTCTTTGGCTTTGGTTTCCTTAGGGTCTGCTTTTTTTACGGGTTCTTTGGCTTTGCTGTCTTTTTTATCTTCAACAGGTTTCTTGTCTTGTTCTTTGGCTTTGCCGGATTTTGCGGCTGCAGCTTTTTTGTCTTTGGCTGTTTCTTTAGGCTCTTCTGCTTTGCGGTTGGCCTTTTTATTGTCAGCCGCGGCCTCGGTGGCTTTAGCCGGTTTGTTTTTGTCTGAAGCGCGTTCGTTTTTGTCGGCGGTGTCCTTCTCTTTGGATACTTTGGCTTTAACCGCTTTTTTGCCTTCCTCTTTTTCTTTTACGGCTTGTTTTTTTGGGGTTTCTTTTTTGACATCTGCCTTGGCGGCTTCTTTCTCTTTTTTCACGGGCGCAGCTTTTTTGACGGCGGTCGCTTTTTCTTTCGGCGCGTCTTTGGCAGCATAGGTTGGCAGGGAGAAGCTGAGCAACAGGGCGAGAATGAGGGGTTTGTAACGCATGGTTCGATCTTGCTATCAAAGTAGGAACAATAGGACGGATTATACTGTCTGTCAGGCCGTCTGAAAATAATATCGGGTTGCAATATGGACGAACGGTCTTATATAGTAACGATAGAGTGGGCGGACGGGGTTTAGTCTGCCTGGAAACTGACAGTCTGCATCGACAGGATATTATGAAAAAATATTTATTAGTAGTGTTGGGCGCCATGGTTTTGGCGGCTTGCGGTGACAATACCGATAAAATCGGACGCGCCAGTACGGTGTTTCATATGCTGGGTAAAAACGACCGTATTGAAGTGGAAGGTTTTGACGATCCTGATGTGCAGGGGATTGCCTGTTATATTTCGTACGCAAAAAAAGGCGGTTTGAAAGAAACGGTCAATCTGGAAGAAGATGCCAGCGACGCATCCGTTTCCTGTGTGCAAAGTGCGGAAGTCATCCGTTATAACGAGGCTGCGGTTTTGAAACCGCGACAAGTGTTCAAACGCAGTGCCAGCATAGCATTTAAGAGCCAACAGATTATCCGCTACTACGATCCGAAACGTAAGTCTTTCGCTTATTTGGTGTACAGCGATAAAATCGTTCAAGGTTCGCCGAAAAACTCTTTGAGCGCGGTATCGTGTTTTGCCCATGCGAAAACCGATACGCCGGTACCGGCAGGCGGCGCAGTTTACGGTGCGTGCGTGGTGGATGCGCCGGTTACCGACGGACAAAAATAATAAAATCAGCTTATAGATATTAAGAAGAATATGAATTTAGCCAACCATTTCCTGATTGCCATGCCTCATATGGACGATCCGTTTTTTACGGATACGGTCATTTATGTGTGCGAACACGATGAAGAAGGTGCGCTGGGCATCATCATCAACAAGCCTTCGCCGATTACCATGGACATGATTTTCGCCGCCGCCGACCGCAATATCCCGTTGCGCCTGCAACATGAAAACGTGATGATGGGCGGGCCGGTTCAGATTGAGCGCGGCTATGTCGTGCATACGCCGATCGGGCGCTGGCAAAACAGCATGGTGGTAACTGATAATGTGGCGCTGACTTCTTCGCGCGATGTGATTGAAAACTTGTCTAAAGAAGGTGCAGTGGACAAGGCTTTGATCAGCATTGGTTATTCGAAATGGGGTAAAGGGCAGTTGGAGCGCGAGCTGGCAGAAAATGTTTGGCTGACCGTCCCTGCGGACGAGCATATTCTGTTTGATGTGCCTTACGAGCTTCGTTATGCCGCCGCTTTTGAAAAATTAGGCATCAATCCGAACGCCTTGGTTTCAGGAGTCGGCCATGCCTGATGCACCAAAAGGCACGGTTTTGGCTTTTGATTTCGGCGAGGCGCGTATCGGCGTGGCGCAGGGCGATGCTGAGTTGGGTATGACCCATCCGCTGGCGACGATAACCGGCAACAGCAATGATGAGAAATTTGAGGCCATTGCCAAGCTAGTCAAAGAATGGCAACCCAAGTATTTTGTGGTCGGACTGCCGACGCATACCGATGGCACGGAGCATGAGCTGACCCGTTTGAGCCGTAAATTTGGCCGCCGTTTGCACGGACGTTTTAACTTGCCGGTTTATTGGGTGGACGAAAGGATGTCTTCCCTATACGCGGAAAGCCTGCTTGCTGAAGCGCAAGTATTTGGCCGAAAACAAAAATCCGTACTTGACCAAGTGGCGGCGCAGGCAATTTTACAAGGCTTTTTTGAAGGTGGCGCGGCTGAGTATTTCAATGGCCGCGAAGAATAGTATTATTCATTATAAAGGCCGTCTGAAAATGGGTTTCAGACGGCCTTTGTTTTGTTACGGCTTTGAGATAAAAGAGGTTTAGTTTGGTTAATCCTGATTTTTTCAGCACAAATTTTGCTACACTCCGTTTTCTTTTTTTAGACACAAATACAAGGAAAAAGTCATGGCACTCATGGACAATCTTTTGAATGCGGCTACTCAAATGTTGGGTGGCAACAACGAAAACGGCGCACAAGGTTCTCTGACCGATATGGCGATGGATTTAGTGAAACAGCAAGACGGCGTGGGCAACCTGATCAACCAACTGCAACAAGGCGGTTTGGGCGATGCTCTGAGCAGCTGGGTTTCCAACCAATCCAGCAACCTGCCTGTGTCCGGCAGCGATCTGCAAAATGCTTTGGGCAGCGATACCGTGAACCAAATCGCGCAAAAATTCGGCGTGGATGCCGGCCAAGCAGGCGATTTGTTGGCAAAAGTGTTGCCAGACTTGGTCGATAAAGCGACGCCTAACGGCACGGCTCAAGATGCGGATGGCTTCGGCTTGGACGACATCGCTTCTATGCTACTGAAAAACTTTATGAAATAATGAGTTGAATCATTTGATAAGGCCGTCTGAATCCGTTCAGACGGCCTTATAACTTTTGGTTCGCGGTAAATAACCAATAAGTCTTTTTCTGATGGAGACGGATGGCTTATGATGTGCACTTCATTTCACCAGATAAGAAGGTTATACACATGTCCCGCTTGACCATACACACAGTCGAAACCGCTCCTGAAGCCGCCAAACCACGCATTGAAGCCGTATTGAAAAACAACGGCTTTATTCCTAACCTGATCGGCGTTTTGGCCAATGCGCCTGAAGCTTTGGCGTTTTATCAAGAAGTTGGCAAGCTGAATGCGGCCAACAGCCTTACTGACGGCGAAGTCGAAGTTGTCCAAATTATCGCCGCCCGTACCAACGAATGCGGTTTCTGCGTTGCCGGCCACACCAAACTGGCTACCCTGAAAAAACTGTTGTCCGAACAATCCATCAAAGCCGCACGCGCGTTGGCTGCGGGTGAGTTTGACGATGCCAAACTGAGTGCTTTGGCGACATTCACCCAAGCCGTTATGGCGAAAAAAGGCGCAGTATCCGACGACGAGCTGAAAGCATTCTTCGATGCCGGTTACAACCAACAGCAAGCCGTTGAAGTAGTTATGGGCGTTGCTTTGGCAACCTTGTGCAACTACGTCAACAACCTTGCCAAAACTGAAATCAACCCTGAATTGCAGGCATTTGCCTAATCTCATCAAAGGCCGTCTGAAAATTCAGACGGCCTTTTAGTAAAAAGCAAGGATATCCTTGTTGCCAAGAATAATTCATGAGTAGAACCATCTACGCTTCAAACCTTATTCAGAGGAAAAAATCATGACACGCGAAGCTTTACTGAACAATGTTGCCGAACTCGTTAAAAGCAAGCTGAAACCATTGGTGGACGACATCGACCGCAAAGGCCTGTACCCGAAAGAATTTATGCTGGAATTGGGCAAAATCGGCGGTTTTGCCGCAACCGGTACGGTTGAAGAGGGCGGTAACGGTTTGGGTTTGGCAACGCAAATCGCCGTATTGCGCGAAATCGGTAAAGAATGCGGCGCCACTTCGTTCAGCGCATGGTGTCAGGCGGCTTGCGCGTGGTATCTGCATCAATCCCCCAACCAAGCGGTTAAAGCCAAATATTTGGCCGATATTCTGCAGGGCAAAGTCTTGGCCGGTACGGGCATGTCCAATACCGTCAAACACCTTGCCGGTATCGAAAAACACAATCTGCAAGCCGAACGCGTCGAAGGCGGCTACAAAATCAACGGTGCTTTGCCTTGGGTATCCAATATCGGAGAAGACCACATTTGGGCAAATACCGCCCAAATCGGCGACAGCTATGTGATGTTTATCACCGGCGGTCAATGGGAAGGCGTTACCCTGCAAGATTGCCCTGAGTTCTGCGGTTTGGAAGGCACGCGCACTTACAGCCTGAATTTTAAAGATGTGTTTATTCCCGATGAAGATGTGATCGCTTCGCCTGAGCAGTTCCAGTCTTATATCCCGACCATTAAAGCCGGTTTCATCTTGCTGCAAATAGGTATCGGCGCCGGTGTGATTGACGGTGCGCTCGGCATTATCCGCATGGCCAATGTGGTGAACGCAGAAGTGAACTCATACCTCGACCACAGTTACGATGAGTTGAAAGCTGCGTTGGACGGCGCATGGGCGGAAACCGAACGCCTTGCCGATGATGCGTGGAACAATAAACCTGACACGCTGGCAACCTTGAAACTGCGTGAAGCGGCTGCTGTGTTGGCACTGAACGCCACTCAATCTGCCGCATTGCATGCAGGCGCGAAAGGCTATCTGATGCGCAGTCCGGCGCAACGCCGCGTCCGCGAGGCCATGTTTGTCGCCATCGTAACACCGGCCATCAAACACCTGCGTAAAGAAATCGCCGCTTTGGAAGCAGCTCAATAAATTCAAAATATCAACAATAAAACACACGAAAGGCCGTCTGAAAATACGGTTTCAGACGGCCTTTTTAAAATAGAAGGAATACAAAATGGCTCAATATATGTGCGGCCCTTGCGGCTGGATTTACGATGAAGATGTCGGCGACCCCGAACATGGCCTGCCGGCAGGTACCAAGTTCGAAGACATTCCCGACGACTGGAAATGCCCTGAGTGCGGCGTAGGCAAAGAAGATTTCTACCTTCTGGACTTCACCATATAAATTACCCGATTATTTAATAAAAAGGCCGTCTGAAATTTCAGACGGCCTTTGTTTTATCGGCGGTATAAAGCAACCATGGTTTCAGCCGCTTTGACGCAGCTTTCCACATCGGCAACCAGAGCGATGCGGACGTAGCCTTCGCCCGGATTGCCTTGTTCGGTATCGCGGGCGAGGAAGCGGCCGGGCAACACTTGGATAGCGGCTTTCTGCCACAGGTTGCGCGTAAATGCCAAGTCGTCGCCATCGGGAACTTTCAGCCAAATGTAGAACGACGCGTCAGGCAGTTTGACATCGAATGCCTGTTGCAAAATAGGGATGACGCGGTCGAATTTTTCTTGGTAGAGGCGGCGGTTGTCGATGACGTGTTCTTCATCGTTCCAAGCGGCAATGCTGGCGCGTTGGACGGGAATGCTCATCGCGCTGCCGTGGTAGGTGCGGTAGAGCAGGAAGTTTTTGAGCAACTCGGCATCGCCTGCGACAAAGCCGGAACGCAAACCGGGGACGTTGGAGCGTTTGGACAGGCTGGTGAACATAATAATGTTGCGTGTACCGCGTCCTAATTGCGCCGCAGCCTGCAGGCCGCCGATCGGTTTGTTGTCGTCAAAATAGATTTCGGAATAGCATTCGTCAGAGGCGATAACGAAGCCGTATTTGTCTTGCAAATCAAAAACTTCTTTCCAATCTTCTAATTGCAGGACGCTGCCGCTCGGGTTGTTTGGCGAGCAGACAATCAGGACTTTGGTGCGCTGCCATACGTCTTCAGGCAGGCTGCTCCAATCGGGGTTGAAGCTGGGCGCAGGACAGTTGGCAAAATGGATTTCGCCGCCGCCCAAAATAGTCGCGCCTTCGTAAATTTGATAGAAAGGATTGGGGCTGATAACGACCGGTTTGGGGCCGTCTGAAGCCGGATTTAAAACGGTTTGGATAAAAGAGAACAAAGCTTCCCGGCTGCCCAATACGGGCAGGATTTCATTGTCGGGATTGAGGCTCAAACCATCATAACGGCGGGCCACCCATTCGGCGCAGGCTTGGCGCAGTTCAGGCAGGCCAGCGGTCAGCGGATATTTTTCCAGTTCGTGCAGGGAGGTGGTCAGCGCGTCGGTGATGACTTTGGGCGTCGGGTGTTTCGGCTCGCCGATTTGCAGATGAATGGGCGTCACACCTTCGGGTGCATCAATGCCTTGCATGGCTTCACGCAGGCGGGCGAAAGGATAGGGTTTGAGGTGGTTCAATAATGGGTTCATGATGTTTCTGCCGATAAATTAAGGCAACAATCTTAGCATTTTTTAGATAGATTGGGACAAAAAGGCCGTCTGAAAACAGGGTTTAAATGTTTTCAGACGGCCTTTTGAATGCAGTCAAAACGGTCCCGTCATCACCAACTATTACAGCAACGTCTGCTACGGCCAGCACAGCGACCGCACCTTTTTCACCAATTCGGAAGACATCATCATCGATTATCACTGGGCGCTCAGCAATTCATGGCGTGTGAATTGTAATAATTATGTTTTGGGACGCTCGCCCCGATAAGGCCGTCTGAAAGCGCGAGCTTTAACGAAGTTGGAACACAAAAGCAGCCTGCACTTGGGCTTTCCCAAATGTGCAGGCTGCTTTTCACGCTTTTAGGCTGCTTATCCCTGCCCGCCCATCTTCTCACGATACCACGCCAGCTTCCGCTCCAAAAACGCCCAATGAGCGTCCAATTCCTGCCGTTTGCGTTTCAAAGCCGCCTGATGTTCCTGCAAAATCCGGTAACGTTCGGGGACGGTTTCATCGCCCAAATGCCGCAGCCGCGCGTATTCCTTGATTTGCGCCAGCGGCACGCCCATGTCTTTCAGCCGAAGGATGAAACCCACCCATTCCAAATCGCGCGCACCGTATTCGCGGTAGCCGTTGGCGTTTCGTTCGGGGCGCAGCAGCCCTTCCTGCTCGTAGTAGCGCAGCGTGGCGGCGGACAAACCCGTTTGCGCGGCAAATTCCTTGGTCTGCATCAAATCTCCTTGCTATAAAGTGCGCTTGATAGTTTAACCTGTCCGTGCAATTTTGCAAATTTGAGTATGGAGACGAAAAATGTTGAATCATCAGGATTTAATGGCACGCGGCTTAGCGAAGCTGAACGAAATCGACGGCGAGCAGGGCGACAAGGTGAGGCAGGCGTTGGCGGATATTTCGCCCGATTTGGGCAAATACATCATTGGTTTCGCGTTTGGCGAGATTTACCAGCGCCCGCAGCTTGATGTGCGGCAGCGCGAGCTGGTAACGCTGGCGGCTCTGGCGGCGCAGGGCGGCTGTGAAAACCAGTTGCGCGTGCATATCCACGCTTCGCTGAACGTGGGGCTGACGCGCGATGAAATTGTGGAGGCGTTTATCCAATGTATCCCGTATTTGGGTTTTCCGAAGGTGCTGAATGCGGTGTTTGTAGCGAAGGAGGTGTTTGCGGCGGCGGAGTGATGCAGGCTGCCTGAAACCTAAAAAGGCTACCTGAAAGCGCAGCTTCAACGAAGTTAAAACGGAGTTCCTGAGAAACGAAAAGCAGCCTGCACATCCACAAAACAAATTGATGCGTTTATTTGGCAGGGACGACGGGCAGGGAACCGTTCAAAAGATAATGAATGGTTTCTTGAACCGTACGGATGGCGTTGCCAAACGGCAATGGGTCTTTGCCGCGGAAAAACAGGCCTTTATCGACCTCGCCGCGGAATGCGGCGGAAAGTTGGATGTCGATACAGAATTGACCGGCTTTGGCCAAACCGTCGCGCAAGCCGCAGCTGGTCAGGCAGTTCAGGCCTTGGGTGCAACGGCGCGGATCGTTTTTGGCGTTGGCTTGCAATTTGGCCTCGCGTTTGATGTAGTTGTCGAGGAATTTGGTGCGCACGCCGCGTGCAGGCAAACCGGCAACAGACATGAATTCAACCACTTTTTCGGTTTCCGCACCGGCCAGCGTTTTCTTGAAGTTGATGTGGGCATCGCCTTCTTCGGTCACGGCAAACGCGGTACCGATTTGAACGGCGGACGCGCCCCAGTTTTTCAAGGCTGTTTTGACTTTTTCAAAGTTTGCCATGCCGCCGGCGAGTACCAACGGGATTTTTTCGCTTTCCAAGCCCAAGTTTTTGAATACTTCAAACGTTTCTTCAATAACGCGTTTGAACTCGAATTTGGCATCGTTCACGCCGTCAACGGTTGCCGCACCCAAGTGGCCGGCTGCGTGGGCTGGGTGTTCGATAACGATGGCATCGGGCAAGATGCCTTTTTTCATCCAACGTTTCAAAACGATGTTGATACCGCGTGATTCGGACAAAATAGGGAAAAGGGCGACATCTTTGTGATAGCCCTCGGCCATTTCCGGCAAGTCCAAAGGTAAACCTGCGCCCATTACAATCGCGTCTGCACCGGATTCGCAGGCCTGACGGACGTAGGCGGCATGGTCTTTGACGGCTTTCATGACGTTGACGGCGATCATGCCTTTGCCTTCTGAATCGGCTTTGGCTTTTTTGATTTCACGGTCAAGCGCGATGCAGTTGAGGCGGGTGTATTTTTCTTCGCTGGAATCGATTTTTGATTCAGCCAGCAAATCTTCGTGCAAGTGGCGCAAATCGACGCTGGCGATGGTACCTACGCCGTTTTCGCGCGCAACCGCGCTAGAGAGTTTTGATGCGGAAACGCCTACACCCATACCGCCTTGTACGACGGGGATCAGTGATTTGCCACGGATAATCAATGGGTCAAAGTTGTTTTGCATGGATGCTCCTTCATAGATTCTGGATAGTGCCGTCTGAAATCCTATGAAATGGATTGGATAACGGGCTGATGTGTATATAAATAAGTGTGTTTTTCGCCGCCGTTTTTCAGACGGCATGAGGCGTGTTTTTAAAATTTTAGGAATTATACTCTAAGTTAGTGTAAAAATTAGAGTATTAATACAGTTTTTTTAAAGAAAAAATTGAAAAGTCTTGTTAATAAAGGAATAAATTTTATGATGGGTTGGATTGAGGAGGCGAAATTGCAAACAAAATCTACAAAGAAAAAGGCCGTCTGAAATTTCAGACGGCCTTAAGTATGGGAATCGGACAGATGTCGGATTACATTTGTTTTTTAGCGGCATCAATGGCGCGTTGGTCAGGGTTGATCAAGATTTCAACGCGGCGGTTTTGTGCGCGGCCTTCAACAGTAGCGTTGGAGGCGATTGGTTGACGGGAGCCGTAACCGAAAGTGCTCAAACGGGTGCTGCTTACGCCACGGGATTGCAGGAAAGTGGCAACAGATTCGGCGCGGTTGCGAGACAATGGCTCGTTGATGGCGTCGTTACCGGTGTTGTCGGTGTGGCCGTTGATGGTCAAAGTGGTGTCAGGATATTGAACCAAAGTTTGCGCAGCGGCAGATAGGGCGCTTTGAGCATGGCCGCTCAGGGCGGCGCTGCCGGTAGCGAAGGTTACGTTTTCAGGCATAACCAGTTTGATTTGGTTGCCTTGACGTTCAACTTCGATGTTGGTGTTGGCCAGGCTTTGACGCAGTTTTTTCTCTTGGTAGTCCATGTAACCGCCGATACCCGCACCTACTGCACCGCAAGCCAATGCGGAGTTACGCGCGCCTTTACCGCCGTGGGTCAGTGCACCAACGATGCCGCAAACAGCCGCACCGCCCAAACCGTACATAGCGGTTTTGCTGGCGGATTGTTGGCCGGTAACAGGATCAGTTACACAGCCGGTGAGCGCCAAAGGAATTGCAGTGGCAATAACGGTCAGGGGTTTCAAGAATTTCATGTCGTATCCTCTTTATTAGATGACGGCCCGGGCCGTCTGAAAAAATGAATAAAAACCGCGTGGATCATTACGGATTTATGATACTCAATATCCGAAACGCAAAAGAATGGGTTTAACCCGATATTACGAAAATATTTGCCAGTTAACATAATTCTGAAGCATTTCTGCATTTCTCCGACAGTTTGGCCGTTTTGTCGCGAAATAACAAGCAAAGTTTTTTACAGTTTCTTCCGTTTTTTCTGCTTGCGGCGATACCAGTTGACGAATGCCCATTTCAATCTGACCTTGACATCGTATCCCACTGAACCTGCACCCAGTATGAGCAAAACGGCGGAAACGGGCAGGGCGAAATGATGGCCGACCAGATGATAACCCCATGCGCCAACCACGCCGCCCAGTAAAAACGACAGCATCAATCCGCTTAAAAGCCACATTTTCGGTTTGTTAACTCGGACGTGCGGTAGGCGCGGATGATGCTGTTTGGAGTAATAAAGCGCGCGTGAGATTTCAATGCCCAAGTCGGTCGCCGTGCCGGTCATGTGGGTGGAACGGATGGCGCCGCCGGAAAGAAGCGTGATAACCGTATTGTGCATACCCATAATAAAACATAATAAAAACAATGCTAAAGACGGCATAATAAAATCAGAGCCGCCAAAATCCCACTCCATCGCAGCAATACCGAACCAGCCGAATATCAACAGATAAACTGCTTCCAGCCACATGGAAAACCCAAAGCTGCCACGGAAACGCATCTGCTGCGTCCATAAAATTACCCAACCCGAATGCGCGGCACCGGCAACAAAACACAACACGCTGATGAAAGTCACCGCGGCAGACCACCAGTCTTGGAGATACAGCACATCAGCCAAAAGAGACATGGAGCCGGTTACGTGGGAAATATAGCGCGCAAAAGCAAAAAATCCCCCCGCATTAATCGCACCGGCAAGAAAGGCCATGATATAGCCCAGCCGTCTGAAACGGGCATCGGAAATATTGTGCTCGTGCAGATAAGGGCGGTCCGCCTGCCAAAACGGCGGCGTGTGTTGCCTGTGGTGGCGCAATCGGTAGGAGTGGGGCGGTTTGTCAGCGTTCATCGAGTGGGTTTGGAGTTAAACATTCATACAGGGTGTATTTTATATGCAACTGTCTGCCGATAAGAACAAATAATCTAAAGTGTTCCCAAGTTGCCACACTTGCCCATTACACAATGAGGGCGTACATTAATAGAAAGATATAAACATAAGGAAACATCCGATGAATCCTATCCGTCTGACCTTATTGTTTGGCGCCGTTGCATTGCTGGCCGCCTGCGCCACCACGCCCGAGCAAAAAGCCGCACGCGCCCAAGCGCAGAAACGCTATGAGCAGGATCTTCAAGTCAATCTTGCCGCCCAATGCGATCAGGAAACAGCCGCACTGATCCGCCGCAAATTTGACGAAGAAGGCAAACCCGGTGTGGCAACTGCGGAACAAAAAGCCTTCCGCCTCAAATATATCGACAAAGTTTCCGACCCGATGTTCCAAGCCTGCTACAAAATGGCATGGCAAAACTATATTTCCCAAGAACAGCTGCGCGAAGCCCGCTACTATCGCTATTACGACGATTGGGGTTATCCGTTTGGCCGTTATCCTTGGTGGTGGTAAGGTATTAACAAACCTTAGGGCCGTCAGAAAGCATATATTTATTGGTTTCAGGCGGCCTAAGGTTTATTGAAACGGCAATAACGTTTACAATAGCCGCCTATTCAAACACACTACCAACTACCCATGAACATCTGGCTTGGACAGCGACATCCGCCCCAATTTCCGCAAGGAGCCGCCGTAACCATTGGCAACTTCGACGGCGTACACCTCGGGCACAAACATATCCTGCAAAAACTCAAACGAGAGGCAGACCGGCGCGGTCTGCCTGTTGTCGTTGTTATTTTTGAGCCTCAGCCCAAAGAGTTTTTTGCGCGTAAAGCCGGGAAAAAGCTGCCTTACCGCATCAGTCCGCTGCGTACTAAATTGCGCCTTTTGCGTGAAACCGGCTGTGTGGATGCCATTTGGGTTTTGCGCTTTAACCAAACTTTCTCCGAGATGAGCGCACAAACGTTTATCGACCGGCTTTTGCGAAAAACGCTCAATACGCGTTATCTGCTGATTGGCGATGATTTCCGTTTCGGTGCGGGTCGGGAAGGCTGTTTCGAACTTTTGGCACAACAGCCTGATATGCAAACCGAGTGCACACCGTCCGTTATCGTTGAAGACATCCGCACCAGCAGTACCGCCGTCCGCCAAGCCCTTTCAGACGGCAAGTTGGAATACGCCAAAAAACTGTTGGGGCACGATTACGTGTTAAGCGGCAAGGTCAAGCACGGGCAAAAACTCGGCCGCACCATCAACTCGCCTACCGCCAACGTCCAGCTTCCCCCGTATCATTATGCGCTAAGCGGCGTATTTGTCGTCGAAGCTGACGGCGCATTCGGTACGCGCCGGGGCGTGGCCAGCTTTGGTTTTAACCCCACTGTCAGCAACAACCGTTCGCAAAAGTTGGAAGTCCACCTGTTCGATTTCAACGGCGATTTGTACGGCCAGCGCATCTTCGTCCGCTTCCTGCACAAACTGCGTGACGAGAAAAAATTTGAAAGTATCGAAGCATTGAAAACCCAAATTTTGCAAGATATGGAAGATGCAAAGGTTTGGAAACCATAGAAACGCTTCTATACGCTTATAAAATCAAGACAATTGGGCTACAATAAGTCCTTTGAATTCTTTCAGACGGCCTGTTCTTTTTAAAATGAGCAATCAGGCCGTCTGAAACCGAAATACCGCAACAATAGAGATTAGAAAATGACCGATTACAGTAAAACCGTAAACCTGCTCGAGAGCCCGTTTCCAATGCGCGGCAATCTTGCCAAGCGCGAGCCTGCATGGCTGAAAAGCTGGTACGAGCAAAAACGCTACCAAAAACTGCGTGAAATCGCCAAAGGCCGTCCGAAATTTATTCTGCACGACGGTCCTCCGTATGCCAACGGCGACATCCACATCGGTCATGCCGTCAATAAAATTCTCAAAGACATTATTATCCGCAGCAAAACCCAAGCCGGTTTTGATGCGCCTTATGTGCCGGGCTGGGACTGCCACGGCCTGCCCATCGAAGTGATGGTAGAGAAGCTGCACGGCAAAGACATGCCCAAAGCCCGTTTCCGCGAATTGTGCCGCGAATACGCCGCCGAACAGATTGCCCGTCAGAAAAAAGACTTTATCCGCTTGGGTGTGTTGGGCGATTGGGACAATCCTTACCTGACCATGGATTTCAAAACCGAAGCCGATACCGTGCGTATGCTCGGCGAAATCTACAAATCCGGCTATCTCTACCGCGGCGCGAAACCGGTTCAGTTCTGCTTGGACTGCGGCTCTTCACTGGCGGAAGCAGAAGTGGAATACAAAGACAAAGTATCGCCTGCGATTGACGTTGCCTATCCGTTTAAAGACAATGCCGCGCTTGCCGCCGCATTCGGTTTGTCCGACATCGAAGGCAAAGCGTTTGCCGTTATCTGGACAACCACGCCTTGGACTTTGCCTGCGAGCCAAGCTGTTTCAGCTGGCGCAGACGTGGTGTATCAATTGATTGATACGCCTAAAGGCAAATTGGTGTTGGCCAAAGATTTGGCAGAAGATGCGCTCAAACGCTACGGCTTCGCTTCAGACGACCTGAAAGTATTGGCAGAAACCACCGGCGACAAGCTGGAAAACCTGCACATGAACCATCCGTTCCTCGAACGCGATATCCTCATGCTCAACGGCGAACACGTTACCACCGACGCCGGTACCGGCTTGGTGCACACTGCGCCTGCGCATGGTCTGGAAGACTACGCTGTCTGCAATAAATACGGTATCGAGCTTTACAACCCTGTCAACGCCGAAGGCAAATACATCAGCGAAACACCTCGTGTCGCTGGTATGAGCGTTTGGGAAGCCAATCCCGTCATCCTGCAATGGCTGGGAGAAACCGGCAACCTTTTGGCAAGCAGTAAAATCGAACACAGCTACGCCCACTGCTGGCGCCACAAAACGCCGTTGATTTACCGTGCGACCGGCCAATGGTTTGTCGGTATGGACAAAGCAGGTGCTGACGGTAAAACCCTGCGCGACAAAGCCATCAAAGCCGTTGATGACACTGAATTCTTCCCGTCATGGGGTCGTGCGCGTTTGGAAGCCATGATTGAAGGTCGTCCTGACTGGGTGGTTTCGCGCCAACGCTACTGGGGCACGCCGATGACCTTCTTTGTTCACAAAGAAACCGGTGAGCTGCATCCGAACTCTGCTGAGCTTTTGGAGAAAGTAGCACAACGCATCGAAGAAAAAGGCATCGAAGCATGGTTCTCTCTTGATAAGAGCGAACTCTTGAGCGCGGAAGATTGCGAAAATTACGACAAACTTTCCGATACCATGGACGTATGGTTCGACTCAGGCTCGACCCATTATTCCGTCTTGAAACAGCGCGAAGAATTAGACTGGCCTGCCGACCTCTACCTCGAAGGCAGCGACCAACACCGCGGCTGGTTCCAATCCTCTATGTTGACCGGTTGCGCCTCATCCATGGGTCGTGCACCATACAAACAGCTGCTGACCCATGGTTTCGTGGTTGACCAAAATGGCCGTAAAATGTCGAAATCCATCGGCAACGTCGTCGCACCGCAAGAAGTTTACAATGAATTCGGTGCGGACATCCTGCGTCTGTGGGCGGCATCTACCGATTACAGCGGTGAATTGGCGATTTCCAAAGAAATCCTCAAACGCGTTACTGAAAGCTACCGTCGTATCCGCAACACTTTGAGCTTCCTGTTTGCCAACCTCAGCGACTTCAATCCTATTGAAGATGCCGTGCAACAGGCAGATATGGTGGAAATCGACCGCTACGCCGTGGTATTGGCGCGTCAGCTACAAGAGCGTCTGGCAGGCGACTACTATCCGCGTTATGCCTTTCACTTTGCCGTAAAAGACATTGTTTCTTTCTGCTCGGAAGACTTGGGCGCGTTCTACCTCGATATCCTGAAAGACCGCCTCTACACCACCAAAGCAGATAGCCATGCACGCCGCAGTGCGCAAACAGCCCTGTATCACATCACACGCAGTTTGGTTCTGCTGATTGCGCCGATTTTGTGCTTTACCGGAGAGGAAGCATGGGACATCATTGGTGGCGGCGAAGAAGACAGCGTCCTCTTCCACACCTGGCATGAGTTCCCATCCATCAATGAAAAAGCCGAAGCCGAATTGGTGAAAAAATGGACGGCAATCCGCGAAGCACGCGAAGCAGTAACTGCCGCCATCGAGCCTTTGCGTACGGATAAAACCGTCGGTTCTTCATTGCAAGTCGAAACCGAAATTACGGCTCCGGAAGAAATTGCCGATTATCTGAACACTTTGGGCGAAGAATTGCGTTTTGCTTTGCTGGTGTCTAAAGCTGAAGTGAAAGTAGGTAATGAACTTACTGTAACCGCTAAAGCCAGTGATGGTGAAAAATGCGAACGCTGCTGGCACTATACCCACGATGTGGGCGCAGTTGCAGGCCATGAAACCATCTGTAAACGTTGTGCCGACAACGTTGACGGTAAAGGCGAAGAAAGACATTACGCTTAATTATTTGGTCTAAGATAAAGGCCGTCTGAAAACTTTGGTAATAGGTTTTCAGACGGCCTTTGTTTATTGAATCTGTTTTGTATAGCGAATAGATTTTGAAGGGTAATTGGGATTTGTGATTTAGGTAAAATGCAGGATAGGGTTTCAAGTTATTGCAGGGTAGGAGTTTAATTGCACAAAATAACTCTTACTTCAGAGAAAATTTGTTGAGGATACAGGAATGACGAATAATCATTTGTCTAGAATTGAGATCAATCATTACAATTCTGTATTCGTAAGTCTTTAATAAAGCAATGAGGTATCCTATGCGCCCTAAAGATAAGTTTGACATCAAGGCTTGCAAAAAAATTAAGGACTGCAACGATGAGGAATTAATTGAGATGGGGGAGTGGCTCTCAGGATGGTTGGGAGATGCGAACTTTCCTGTTTTTAGTGAAATTGTCGAAATCTTTGTAGAACGACAAGACACATTACTTCCATTCGTTTCAAATATTTTTTACTCAAATGATAGTATATGCATTTATTGGGTTTTACTTGAACTCTATCCAAAATTATCCTATCAAAACCAAGTAGCCTTAGCCATTGATTTGGAACATTGTCTTCATAATATTTCAGAAAAATTAATTTTGGATGAAGATGATGAAAACCTTAAAGAAATCTTGGAAAAAGTTTTAAATTAAGGTAGATATATATTTAATGATTTTGAAATAATGCATTGTCGGAGAAGATACCTTTTAAAGGGTCTTACTTATCCGTGGAGTATGGACGTATTTTGAACCTTCAAATAGCCTCATATTTGCA
Organism: Neisseria sp. P0021.S007; assembly: GCF_051956855.1. NCBI lineage: Bacteria > Pseudomonadati > Pseudomonadota > Betaproteobacteria > Neisseriales > Neisseriaceae > Neisseria > Neisseria sp. P0021.S007. Next base: position 169,866 of record NZ_JBQCXA010000003.1, on the reverse strand, counting down.
TTTTATCCTTAAACGGAAATTTCGTTTTATCCAATATGAAAGGCCATCTGAAACAAGTTTTCAGACGGCCTTCAGCTATTCTATTGCTAAGTAGAAATTAGCGGGCAGAGCAAGAAGTTTCTACTTTGTTGCCGTATGGGTCAGTGAAGCCGAAGAATGCTTCGCTGCCTTTTTGATGCCATTCGGCGCCTTTACCGAACAAGCCTTGGTTGGCAACATAGCGTTCGCCTGAACCTGCAACGGCAGAAGACAGGGTGGCAACTTTGTCGTCAAGGCGTAATTCAACTTGATCGGTGCTCAGGTTTCGGATTTGTACAGACAGGCCATTTTCGCAGCTGAATGATTGAACACGGGCATCATGATCGTGTGTACGGCCGTGGTCATGATTGTGCTCGTGACGGTGACCATGGTCATGTTGATGGGCTTCGGGTGCGGCACAGGCAGCGAGGCTCATGGCGGCGGCAATTGCAAGCAGGGCTTTTACTTTCATTTTTGACTCCTATGGTCAGTGTTGAAGGAAGAATGTAGCGGCATGTTATAAATATCTTTATGGCTTCACAATAGGGATAACCATTATTTACTTTTTCTTCCTGTTTCCGGGAGTATGGCAGGATTTTTTGTAGTTTTGATATGAATGATTAATGCCGTTTGAAAAAAAACCGCACTTGCGCTAGAGGTAAACGAAAGTGCGGAAAATTCAGAGAGTTACATTGAAATATGGGTTGGGCCACTTAACGCTGGCGTGCTTTAAAGCGGGGGTTGCTCTTGCAAATAACGTACACTTTGCCTTTTCGGCGGACAATTTGACAGTCGCGGTGTCGTTTTTTTGCAGTTTTCAGGGAGGAGAGGACTTGCATTATTTATCCTTTCTGAAGGAAGACATCATGGATTGGTAACGTTGGTTGAACTTGCTGGCGCGGCCTTCGATATTGACATTGCGTTGTTTGCCTGTGTACACGGGGTGGGAAGCGGAAGAGGTATCAAGCGAAAAGAGGGGATACTCTATGCCGTCTTTCCAAACCATGGTTTTGCCGTGGGTATTGGCGCATGAACGGATAAGCCATCCTTGGTCTGCGCCGCTGTCGTAAAACAGGACGGTACGATAGTTGTCCGGGTGGATATCGGATTTCATTTTTTTCTCCAGTAAATGTTATGGTATAACATTATACTCCTAGAAAAAGAGCAGGCAAGTGTTTTTTGTTTTTCTTTATCACGGGATTGCGGCATTTTGATAAAATATGCGGTTTCAGGCGGCCTTTTTTATGAGGCCGTCTGAAACATTTTGTTTTCTGATGATAGGAATATGATGTATCTGCATAAGGGTTTCAGATTGGGCGGTGCGGTAAGCAAGGTGATGCCGATTGTCCATGTATTGTCCAAGCTGGGACTGTTGTTTTCATTACTGTTGGCCGTGCCGACACTGATGTCGTATTTTTATCACGACAGCGCGTTTCTCGTGTTTGCCTATACGGCTTTGACTGTATTGCTGGTATCGTGTGTAACTTGGGTGCTGACTTTGCGTTTCAACCGTGAATTGCGGCCGCGTGACGGATTTACCCTGGTATTGATGCTGTGGCTGGCCTTTGCCGTCGTGGCGGCGATGCCGATTTATTTCTATATGCCGTCCATGAGTTTCACCGATGCGTTTTTTGAAGCGATGTCGGGGCTGACGACAACGGGGGCAACAGTGATTTCCGGCTTGGATACGCTGGCGCCGTCTGTAAACTTTTGGCGGCACATGCTCAACTGGCTTGGCGGTATGGGTATTATCGTGCTGGCTGTGGCGATTTTGCCGATGTTGGGCGTGGGGGGGACGCAGCTTTTCAAAGCGGAAATTCCGGGTATGGATAAGGAAAGCAAGATGGCTCCCCGTATTTCGCAAGTGGCCAAACGGCTGTGGTTTGCTTATGCACTGACAACTGCTGCCGCCTTTGTATCCTTGCATATTGCCGGCATGGGCTGGTTTGATGCCTTGTGCCATGCGATGTCGGCTGTGGCCTTGGGCGGTTTTTCGACACATGATGACAGCGTTGCCTATTTTAATTCTGTAGCAGTCGAATGGACGTTGATGTTTTTTACTGTCTGGGGCGGTATCAATTTCGCCAGCCACTTTACTGCGCTGGGCAACCGCTCCTTGCAGGTGTATTGGAAAGATGAAGAATGCCGCACCATGCTGCTGGTTTTGTCGGGCAGTATTTTGATTTCGGCATTGTATTTATGGCAGCAGGACGTTTATCAAAGTCTTGGCGAAGCTTTGCGCTTTGTCAGCTTCAACTTTGTGTCCATCGGATTGGCAAGCGGTTTCTCCAATGCAGACTTTGCCCAATGGCCGTTGATTGTGTCGTTGTGGATGTTTTTCCTGTCGAACGTATTGGCAAGTTCAGGCTCTATGGGGGGCGGTATTAAAAACGTGCGTGCTTTGGTGTTGTTTAAATTCAGCTTGCGCGAAATGTTGATTTTGCTGCATCCGCGTGCGGTTCGTACGGTAAAGGTCAACAATCGCTCCATTCCGGATCGTATGGCGCTGACCGTCATGTCGTTCATCTTTATTTACTTTATGACGGTCATCGTATTCAGCTTTTTACTGATGGCCGCAGGCTTGGACTTTTTATCCGCCTTTACGGCAGTCATTGCTTGTATTACCAATGCAGGGCCGGGTTTAGGTGCAGTTGGTCCGTCGCATAATTACGCTGCGCTGAGCGATGTACAGAAGTGGCTGTGTACGGCGGTGATGTTATTGGGACGTTTGGAGATTTTTACCGTTTTAATTTTGTTTACTCCGGCATATTGGAAGAAATAAGTGTAGAAAAAGGCCGTCTGAAATTTCAGACGGCCTTTTTATAATGGCTGGGCTTAAGCGTATTGCTTGAGTAATTCTTTGAATTGTTCGCCGGTTTCATGGTGTTTCAAACCGTAAGCCACGGTTGCTTCAAGGTAACCCAATTTACTGCCGCAGTCGTAGCGTTTGCCATCAAATGCATGAGCCAACACAAACTCATGGTCGAGCAGGCGCGCAATACCGTCTGTCAGTTGGATTTCGTTACCGGCGCCGCGAGGCAGGTTGGTTAATAAGTCAAAAATACGCGGAGTCAGGATGTAGCGGCCGACAACAGCAAGATTGGAAGGCGCTTCTTCCGGTTTTGGTTTTTCAACAATATTGACTACACGTTGATAGCTTTTCAGGTTTTCAACTTCAACGATACCGTAAGAGCCTGTTTGGGAAGGGTCAACGGTTTCAACGCCTAAAACGCTGTTACCGCTTTGATTGTACACATCAACCATCTGTTTCAATGCACCTTTAGGCGCATCAATCAAATCGTCTGCCAAAATAACGGCGAAAGGCTCGTTACCAACGGCAGCCTGTGCGCACAATACGGCATGACCCAAACCCAATGCTTCAGTTTGACGGATGTACATGCAGGTAATGTTGGAAGGCAGGATATCGCGAACGTGCGCCAACAGTTTGTCTTTTTGACGCAATTCCAATTCGGTTTCCAACTCGTATGCTTTGTCGAAGTGGTCTTCGATACTCCGTTTGTTACGACCGGTGATGAACACCATTTCAGTACAGCCGGCTTCAACCGCTTCTTCAACTGCATATTGAATCAGAGGTTTGTCCACGATAGGCAGCATTTCTTTGGGGCTGGCTTTGGTCGCAGGCAAGAAACGGGTACCCATACCGGCAACGGGAAAGACGCATTTTTTAATGGGTTTCATATTATTATCCTATTTTAACTATGGGTTTATACCCCAAAAAGTGTAAAGATGTAGTCGTATGTAACAATAATACCACATGATAAAGTATCAGGCGGTTTGAAAAGGAGAATTGGTCATAGATACTGTCTTATCCCAGCAACGCCAGTAATTCTTCTTCGGTTAATATGGCCACGCCCAAAGCTTGGGCTTTTTCCAATTTACTGCCTGTAGCTTCTCCGGCGACAACGTAGTCGGTTTTTTTGGATACGCTGCCGGAAACTTTACCGCCTGCGGCTTCGATCAAGGCTTGGGCTTGGTCACGTTTGAGCGTGGGTAAAGTCCCTGTCAATACAAAGGTTTTACCTGCTATGGCCTCGTTAATGTCGTCTAAAATAGTTTCATCTTGAAGATTAGACAGCGTTTGAGCAAAGAAAGTTTTCATATTTTCAAGCAGGGCTGCGTTTTGCGGTTTACTGCGCCATGTCTGCCAATCGGCAGGTAATGCTTTGTCAGTTTGCAGACCTTCTATGTTTTGTCCGGCAAGTTCCCACAAGGCCAGTGCTTTGGTTTCGCTGATTTTAAAATCAGGCAGGCGGGCAATCCAGCGTTGTGGCTCGGCATGGCGCAGCGGCGAGATAGTGACAGCCTGGCTTTGTGGGGCAACACCTACAGCCAGTAGCTCGTCGATCATCGCCTGTTGCGCTTCTTGGGCAAAAAAGTGGGCAATGGAGCGAGCAACCACCGTGCCGATATCGGGCAGACAGGCGAGGATGGGTTCTGGTGCATGGCGGACGTTTTCCAGTGTGCCGAATGCCTGTGCCAGCGTTTTGGCGGTGCGTTCGCCAACGTGACGGATGCCGAGGGCAAAAAGGAAGCGCGCAAGTTCAGGCGTTTTGCTGGCTTCTATGCCTGCAAGGATGTTTTCTGCCCATTTGGTCGGCTGTTTTTTATTGTTTTTGGCAAGCAGAGTATTGCCGGTCTCGCCTTCAAAGTCTCCAATTTCACTGTTTGATGGTTCTTCTTCACTAGCTGACGCTTTATCCGCTGTTTCCTTCATTTTTTGCAGGGTCGGAATATCGAGGCGGTAGAGGTCGGCGAAATGGCGGACGAGGTCTTGGGCGACAAGCTGCTCGATTTGTTTTTGACCAAGTCCGTCGATGTCCATGGCTTTGCGTGAGGCGAAGTGGATTAAACCTTGTGCGCGTTGTGCTTGGCAAAGCATACCGCCGCTGCATCGGGCAACCGCTTCGCCTTCTTCGCGTTCGATTTCGCTGTGACAGATAGGGCAATGGGTGGGCAGGTGGTAGGGTTTGTGAAGCGGTTCGGCTTGGGTTTCAGAAGGTGTTTCGGCAAACAAATCGTCTTGCAGGCCGTCTGAAACGGAAATATTGGTTTCCTGCATTGGGCGACGTTCAAAAATTACGCGCACCACCTCGGGAATCACGTCTCCGGCGCGGCGCACAACAACTGTGTCGCCAACGCGCACGTCTTTTCGAGATACTTCGTCCTGATTGTGCAGGGTGGCGTTGGTAACGGTAACGCCGCCGACAAATACAGGCTGCAGGCGGGCGACGGGGGTTACTGCGCCGGTGCGCCCGATTTGTACATCAATGGCTTCGACAATGGTCAATGCTTCTTCGGCAGGGAATTTGTGGGCAATGGCCCAGCGCGGTGCGCGTGAGATAAACCCCAGTTTTTCTTGTTGCGCCAAGCTATTGACTTTGACCACCATACCGTCGATTTCGTACGGCAGAGTAGGGCGTTTTTGCTGCATTTGCTCGTAAAACGCCAATACTTCGTCAATATTTTTGAAACAGCCGAAATTACCGTCAGGCAGGCTGAAGCCAAGCTCTTTACAGTAGCTCAACTCTTGCAGGTGTTCTTCCGCGACAAAACCGCCTTGTTGTCGGGCGATGGAATAGGGGAAGAAATGCAGTTTGCGCTGTGCCGTAATGCGTGAATCGAGTTGACGCAGACTGCCGGCGGCGGCATTGCGCGGATTGGCGAAAGGTTTTTGTCCGTTTTCAGCCTGTCGTGCGTTTAAGGCGGCAAAATCGGCTTTAAGCATCAGTACTTCGCCACGTATCTCGATAAGCTCGGGAATGTTTTCTCCATGCAGGCGCAGGGGGATGTTGGATACGGTTTTGACGTTTTGGGTAACGTCTTCGCCTGTGGTGCCGTCGCCACGGGTTGCTGCTTGAGTCAATACGCCGTCGCGGTACAGCAGGCTGATGGCCAGACCGTCAAATTTAGGTTCGATAACGTATTCTGGTTTTTCTCCGTTTAATCCGCCACGAACGCGTTCATCAAAAGCGTACATTTCGGCATGGTCAAACACGCCGTTTTCGTCTTGTGGCGAAAAGGCGTTGGTCAGTGACAGCATCGGTATTTCGTGGCGTACTTCGGCAAAGCCTGCTAAAGGCTCGCCACCGACACGTTGGGTCGGGCTGTCGGGCAGTTTGAACTCGGGGTAGTTTCGCTCCAATGCCTCGAGCTCGCGGAACAATTTGTCGTATTCGGCGTCGGGTACGCTGGGCGCATCTAGGGTGTAGTATTCGTAGGCGTAGCGGTTGAGGAGGTCGGTCAGGTATTTGATACGTTGTGCGGTCGGATTCATGAGCAATCGAAATAGAGTTTTCAGACGGCCTGATGATAGAGAGGCCGTCTGAAAATCGATGAATATTGAAGATGAAGGGATTTTACCTGAAAAAAGCGGATATGCCGTCATTGCATATCCGCTTTTTGATTGGGGAAGTTTAAGAGAACAGGCGCAGGGCTTGTTTGCTGCCGGGTTTGATACCGACTTTAAGCATTTCTTCCTGACGGGCCAAAACGTAGTTGCGTACGTCTTTGAGCCATTGGGTGGAAACTTCTTCCATTTGGTCGTTAACCAAATCTAAGCTGAGTTGGCCGGAAAGTTTGACAGCCAAGTCCATAAATTTGTCGAAAGTTTTTTCGCCGGCAGGAACATGCGGAATATCCAACAGCATGCTGAAGCCGCGGTAGGCTTGGTTGTCCAACAGAGGATTGGTAAACGGTTTGTTGTCCAAAGTATGGATGGAGAACAATTGAGGGTTGTTGTTGTCGCAGAAGTGGAACGCGCCGTCTTCACCCAGTTTGAAACCGGTTTCTTCCACGGCGGCACGCAATTCTACGCCGCTGATGTTGGAATGGGAAACCAAGTGAATGGCGATGGTTTGGTCAACACGCGCACAGAATTGGTCGAGAGCTTGTGCGACTTCGGTGAACGCATCCAAGTCGGTATGCAAAACTTTGCCGTCCATCAGTTGGGCAAAAGCATCAACCTGTTGGTCGAAGTGTTGCAGCTCTTCACGCGCTGCCAAACCGTTGCGGCTGACAGCTTGCAAGCCTATGACGAAGCCTTGGTAGTAAACGCCCGGAATCGGCTCGGCAACGCGGAAATGGTCGTCCATAGTGCAACCGATGATTTGGAAGCGGTGTGTGCCGGAAAGGCGCGGCAGGGCGTGCAATTCTTGGGCTTGTTTCAGGGAGATGTAGGCCATGTAGTCGAAGCGCGGGTCAAACCAAGGCAACTCGACTTGCGACAATTCGTCCAAGCTGATCAATGGTACTTGTACCACAGGTTCGGAAGCGGTTTCAACCGGAGCAGAAGCGGCTTCGGCAGGGCTAATGGTAATTTCGTTGTTTAAGCCGATAACAGTGTGTTGGATTTTTTCTTCTGCGGAAAAGTCGTCTTCCACAGTCAATTCGACATCGGTTTTAAGTTGGGCAGGATGAGCCAGTTTGGCTTTTGCCGCGTAGATTTCATCTTGCTCTTGCAGGTTGCGTAATGCCTCTTCGGTTTTTTTGTTTTTCTTGATAAACAAACCTTGGCCGCCAGTTTCTTTGCTGTCGCGGACGTGCTTGGTTTTGCTGGTCAAAAGCGCATCCTTATCGGAATGGCCGAATTGTTCGCGCACTTGTTTGCGGTATTGGTTTTCCTGGTACATGTTGTAACCGATGACCGCCAAAAGAGCGGCGAGGGCTAAGACGATGAAAATCATGGAGTAATCACTTTTTAAAAAGGCAGCATTCCGTCTTTTTCAGGGTGCGGAATCTTGCTGCATGGGAAGTTCGTTGGAGCCGGACTTTATGCGTCCGAATGAATAGCTGAATTATAACGAAAATAAACGGTTGTGACAGCATTATGTCTGCCAATCATTTCAGGCCGTCTGAAAGTTATCCGCGCCGGATGGGGAAACCTGCTTTTTGAAGGCGTGGCCAATCGAAGAAATGCCCAGGATCGGTTTTCCTGTCCGGCGCGATGTCTTGATGGCCGGTAACGGCCTGAATCGGGTAATGCTCGGAAATGGCGGTCAGCAAGGCTTGTAGGCTGGTGTATTGTGCTTCGGTAAAAGGCTCGAAATCGCAGCCTTCCAATTCGATACCGATGGAAAAGGCATTGCATTTTTCTCTGCCTTGAAACGACGATACGCCGGCATGATAGGCCATGTCGTCGCAGGAAACGAATTGGACGGTTTCGCCCTTACGGCTGATGAAAAAATGGCTGGAGACGCGCAAGGTGTGGATGATGCTGAAAAAAGGATGCTCGTTAGGGTTGATTTGGTTGGTAAACAATTTTTCCACTGCCCCTGTGTTGTACTCAAAAGGAGGGAGGGAAATATTGTGGAGGACAACCAATGAGACGTTTTCATCCGGTTCGCGCGGGCTGAAATTGGGCGAATGAGTTTGGCGTGCATTCAGCCAACGGCCGTTTTGCCAAGTGTTTTTTGAAGGGGAATTCATGGTTTCAGACGGCCTTTCGGGATAGGAAAACATACGTTGGGGAAGGTGGCAGGCTTAATGTGCTTGTTTTCGGTTATACTGTTGCCCGACACGTTCACAAACCAAGAATCCTACCATGTTGAAAAAATTGTTGAAATGGCTGGCCGTATTTTTGACGGCATTTGCCGCCGTGGTTGCCGCATTGTTGTTTGTTCCGAAAGACAACGGCAAACCATACCGTATTACCATTACCAAAAACCAAGGTATCTCTTCCGTCAGCCGCAAACTGGCTCAAGACGGCATTGTTTATAACCGTTATGTGCTGGTAGCTGCCGCATATGTGATGGGCGTGCACAACCAACTCAATGCCGGCTCTTACCGCCTGTCTGCCAAAGTATCGGCTTGGGACATTTTAAAACGCATTAAAAAAGGCCGTCCTGATTCGGTCAGCGTGCAAATTTTGGAAGGCGCGCGTTTTGCCCAAATGCGCCGTATTATCGACAATACTGCCGACATTGCCCACGATACGCGCGGTTGGAGTAATGAAAAACTAATGGCTGAAGTGGCGCCCGATGCCTTGAGCAGCAATCCTGAAGGACAGTTTTTCCCGGATAGTTACGAAATTGATGCTGGTGGCAGCGATCTTCAAATTTACAAAATCGCCTACCGTAAAATGCGGGAAAACCTGCAAGAAGCATGGGACGACCGTCAAAGCGGCCTGCCTTATAAAAATCCGTACGAAATGCTGATTATGGCGAGTCTGATTGAAAAAGAAACCGCACACGAAGACGACCGCGCCCATGTGGCCGCAGTATTCGTCAACCGCCTGAATATCGGCATGCGCCTGCAAACCGACCCGACCGTTATCTATGGCATGGGCGATGCGTATAAAGGCAGAATCCGCAAAGCCGACCTGCAACGCGATACGCCTTACAATACCTATACGCGCAGCGGTTTGACGCCGACGCCGATTGCGCTTCCCGGCAAGGCCGCGCTTGAAGCAGCGGGTCATCCGTCTGATGAAAAATATCTGTATTTCGTCTCAAAAATGGATGGTACGGGCTTGAGCGAGTTCAGCCACAATCTTTCTGAACACAACGCTGCCGTGCGCAAATATATTTTGAAGAAATAAACCGAATAGGCCGTCTGAAACATTTATAATCCCAGTTTCAGACGGCCTTTAAATTGACGATATCCATATGAAACCTAGATTTATTACCCTTGACGGCATAGACGGCGCAGGCAAGTCCACCAACCTCGCAGTAATGAAAGCATGGTTTGAGAAACACCAACTGCCCGTATTGTTTACGCGCGAACCGGGGGGTACTCCGGCCGGAGAAGCATTGCGTGAAATCCTGCTCAACCCTGCCACCCAAGTCGGCCTGCGTACCGAAACCCTGCTGATGTTTGCAGCCAGGCAGCAACACTTGGAAACAGTCATTCTGCCTGCCCTGAAAAACGGCACGCATGTCGTTTCCGACCGCTTTACCGATGCAACGTTTGCCTATCAAGGCGGTGGACGCGGTGTTCCCTTGCAAGATATTGCCACGCTTGAGCATTGGGTGCAGGGCGATTTCCGTCCAGATTTAACTTTGCTGTTGGATGTGCCTTTGGAAGTATCGATGGCGCGCATCAACCAAACGCGTGAGAAAGACCGCTTTGAACAAGAAGAAGCCGAGTTTTTCAATCGGGTGCGCGAAGTGTATCTGCAACGTGCTAACGAACAGCCGGAACGCTATGCCGTCATCGACAGCAGCCAAAGTCTGGACGCGGTAAAAAATCAGATTGAAACCGCGCTGGACAGTCATTTTGGATTGAATGTTTAAGTTTAAATAAAATGCCGTCTGAAAGAAGGGTAGTGTGGCGAAGAAATATTATTACAGAAGTTTTTAGACATAAAACTAAATAAAACGAAATATCAAAACAAATGTAATAAATATCGGTATGCGCCACCAAAAGAACATGATAAAATTACGGTCCCTTACAAAGCCGGTCTGTTAACAACCCGACTTTAGAAATTTTAAACGTCTGAAGCAGCCTGTTTCAGACTTGTTCGCTGTAAAATCTCTCTCGCAAACAGGATCGATAAATGGAAAATTCATTAAAAGAAGCCGCCCTGCAGTTCCACGAATTCCCCGTGCCGGGCAAAATCTCCGTTACCCCAACCAAATCTCTGGCCACTTCTAAAGATTTAGCGTTGGCGTACTCTCCGGGCGTAGCCGCTCCTTGTATGGAAATCCATGCCGATCCGCAAACTGCCTACAAATACACTGCCAAAGGCAATTTGGTTGCCGTGATTTCCAACGGTACAGCAGTGTTGGGTTTGGGCAACATCGGCGCATTGGCCGGTAAACCTGTAATGGAAGGCAAAGGCGTATTGTTCAAAAAATTCGCCGGTGTTGACGTATTCGATATCGAAATCGATGAAAAAGACCCGCAAAAATTGGTAGACATCATCGCTTCTTTGGAACCGACTTTCGGCGGCATCAACCTCGAAGACATCAAAGCGCCTGAGTGCTTCTATATCGAACGCGAATTGCGCAAACGTTGCAAAATCCCTGTATTCCACGACGACCAACACGGTACCGCCATCATTACCGCTGCCGCTGTACTGAACGCTTTGCGTTATACCGGCCGCAAAATTGAAGAAGCGACTTTGGTGTGCTCAGGTGCAGGTGCCGCAGCGATTGCCTGCTTGAACCAATTGCTGGATTTGGGTTTGAAACGCGAAAACGTGACCGTTTGCGACTCCAAAGGCGTGATTTACAAAACCCGCGAAGACAAAGACCGTATGGACGAGTCCAAACAGTTCTATGCCATTGAAGATAACGGCCAACGCGTATTGGCTGATGCCGTTAAAGATAAAGACATCTTCTTGGGTCTGTCCGGTGCCAACCTGCTGACTCCTGAAATGCTGAAAACCATGAACGAAAAACCAATCGTGTTCGCTATGGCAAACCCAAATCCGGAAATTCTGCCTCCTTTGGCAAAAGAAACCCGTCCGGATGTGGTGATCGGTACCGGCCGCTCAGACTTCCCGAACCAAGTAAACAACGTATTGTGCTTCCCATTTATCTTCCGTGGAGCATTGGATGTCGGCGCGACCACCATCAATGAAGAAATGAAACGCGCTTGCGTATACGCTTTGGCTGATTTGGCGATGGAAGAGGTAACTGAAGAAGTGGTTGCCGCTTACGGTAAGAAATTTGAATTCGGTGCGGAATACCTGATTCCTACCCCATTCGATTCCCGCCTGTTGCCTCGCGTTGCTACGGCTACTGCTAAAGCAGCAATGGAAAGCGGCGTGGCTACCCGTCCAATCGCTGATTTGGATGCGTATGCTGCTAAACTGGCCGGTTTGAAATTGTAATCCGGTAAGTAGTATTTGATTGAAAATGCCGTCTGAAAGTTGTATTTCAGACGGCATTTTTGTTTATTGGGTATTTTAGAAATGGCTTAATGCAGCAATCGGAATGAAGAACATGATAATCTGCTGCTTCAAAATGGACTGGGGAATATGGATTGCTTTTTAAGATAGGTTTCTATTTTTGAGCGGCTTTGATTTTGCAGGGTTTATACGGGATTAAATACAATATTTTTGCCAGTTTTTTAAACAACATCAGGCCGTCTGAAATTGGGTTTTCAGACGGCCTGAGTTAATGAAACGGTTTATTTTTGCCAATAGGTTTTGACGTTGACGAACTCGTACAGCCCGAATTCTGATAGCTCACGTCCATAACCTGAAGCTTTGACGCCGCCAAAGGGGAGGCGCAGGTCGCTGCTGGTGTGGCGGTTGATAAAGACAGAGCCTGCTTGGATTTTTTCGGCATATTGCCATGCGTTTGCCGTGTCGGCTGTGTAGATACAGGCGCCGAGGCCGAAAGGTGTGTCATTGGCAAGCGCAACGGCGTGATCCGGATTGTCGGCGCGTAAGATCATGGCAACCGGGCCGAAGACTTCTTCGTGCCAAACGCGGCAGTTTGGATTGACTTGATCCAATACCGTGGCAGGGTAAAACCAGATTTCTCCCTCAGGGATATAGCCGCCGCTCAAGCATTGCGCACCGTGTGCAACCGCATCTTGAACCTGCTCGTGAACGGTTTGACGCAGGTCTTGGCGGTGAAGCGGGGCAAGGGTGGTGTTCAAGTCTTTGGGATTGCCGGTTTGCAGTTTGGCACACTCGGCAAGGAAGAGCGGAATAAATTGTTCGGCAATATCTTGGGTAACAACAATGCGCTTGGCGGCATTGCAGGATTGTCCGGCATCGCGAAAGCGCGAATAGCAGGCATCGATGGCTGCGCGTTGCAGATCGGCATCGGGCAGAATGATAAACGGATTGCTGCCACCCAGTTCAAGGACGGTTTTTTTCAGATGTTTGCCTGCATGGGCGGCCAGCAGGCGGCCGGTATGGGTTGAACCGGTAAATGCCATGGCATCAGTATCTTCAATGGCTTTAAGCGTGTCTTCATGACTTAACCATGCGCCGATAAGTGGCAAACCTTCGGGGATAAGGCTGAATAGGGTTTCGCTGACGCGGGCGACACTGGGCGCAGGTTTGACTGCGCAGGCATTGCCGGCGCACAGGGCAGGGATGGCAAATCGTAAAATCTGCCAAACAGGGTAGTTCCACGGCATAACCGCCAAAACAACACCCAAAGGTTCGAAGCGGACTTGGCTGAGGCTGGCTTGGGTAGCGATGGTTTTATGGGCTAGCAGTTCGGGGGCAAGACGGACGTAGTAGCGGATAAGCTCGATGGATTTATTGATTTCGGCACGGCATTCGTGCAGGCAGCGTCCGACTTCTTCGCAAACCATTTCAGCAAGGCGTTCTTGGTTTTGGGTAAGGCTGTCGGCAAATTGCTGTAAGAGGGCGGTGCGCTCGGTAATGCTTGATTGAGCGAAGGTTTGCTGAAGGGTTTGGAGGCGGTTTAATTCGTCGGTAAATTCAGTGTAGTTTTGTGCCGGTCGGCGGCAAATGGTTTCACCGGTAAAGACATGGGTGCTGTGAAACATGGTTGGCTCCTTTGTTTTTATGTTTTTATGAGGCCGTCTGAAAATGTTTCAGACGGCCTTTTATTGTGATAATTGTACTTCAAGCGACCAGTTGGGGAAAAATAGATTTTAAGCCGGCAACAATAATCTCTACGGAAATGGCAGCAAGCATCATGCCCATGATACGGTTGAGGATGGTCAGGCCGGTCGTGCCCAAGCGTTTACTGATGCGTCCGGCAACGATCAGGATGAGATAGCAAATCAGGCTGACCAGAAAGCCGGAGATGATAATTAGGGCAATATCGCTGTAATTTTTGGCGGCAGAGGAGTAAATAATGACGGTAGAGATACCGCCGGGGCCGATGGTAATCGGAATGGCAATGGGTACGACGGCAATGGCTTTTTCATTGCGGCGGACTTGTTGCGCACTTTGATGTTCTTCTGAATGGGAATCAATTTTGGGTTTGGCAGGATTATCGTTGCCGTTCATTAAGGAGATGGCAATCAGCAAAACCAGAATACCGCCGCCGACTTGGAAGGAGCCGACGCTGATGCCGAGTACTTTCAACAAGATACCGCCGCCCAGTGCAAAGACGACAATCACGATGAAAACAGCCAATGCGGCAGTACGCGCGATTCTGCGCTTTTCTTTGGTGCTGTGGTTTTGTGTCAGGTCAAGATAAATTGAGAGCGCGCTGAAGGGGTTGATCAGTACAAGAAGTGCAACGAGAAGTTTGCCGATTTCTACACCTAATTCCATATTATTCCTTGCTTGCAGTTAGGTCGTCGTTGTCTATATTACGACGGCGGAGGTTTTTGTGTTCATTGGCAATACCCATCAACAGGGCGAGTACCACCATGATGGAAAGTGTAGCTGTACCGCCGTAGCTGACCAGGGGAAGGGGGACGCCGACAACGGGCAAAATACCGCTGACCATGCCCATGTTTACAAAGGCATAGCAGAAAAAGGTCATGGTCAACGCGCCTGCCAGAGTACGGCTGTAAAGGGATTGAGCTTGCGCGGCAATCCACAATCCGCGTGCCAGAATGATAAGGTAAACCAGCAGTAAAAGGATATTACCAATCAGGCCGAATTCTTCGCCGAATACTGCGAAAATAAAGTCAGTCGTTGATTCGGGAATATAGTCCAAATGGGTTTGCGTACCGTTGAGCCAGCCTTTGCCCCATACACCGCCCGAGCCGATGGCAATCATGGATTGGATGATGTGGTAGCCTGCACCTAACGGGTCTTTGGTTGGATCGAGCAGGGTGAGGACGCGGGTTTTCTGGTAGTCGTGCATGCCGTAATTCCACAAGAGCGGCAAGGCGGCTACAAAGGCAATAATAGCGGAAAAAATGGCTTTCCAAGGCAGTCCGGCAAAGAAGATGACAAAAATACCTGAAGCCATAATCAGCGCGGCCGTCCCCAGATCTGGCTGCTTCAAAATCAGGGCGACAGGAACAAGAATCAGCACGAGGGCGACAATATAATGTATCCATTTCAGACGGCCTTCATAGCGTTGGAAATACCACGCGACAGTCATGGGAATACCGATTTTCATGATTTCGGAAGGTTGGATACGGGTAAAGCCGATACTCAGCCAACGGGTCGAGCCGTTGACGGTAACGCCGGCGACTTCGACGCCAATCAACAGTAATACGCCGACAATGTAAACAGGCAGGGCGACTTTGGCAGCCGTTTGCGGCTTGAATACGGCGATAATCCATAAAAGGGCAAATCCCAAAACAGTATGGATGGTTTTGTTTTCCAATTGTCCGAACTCTTGCCCGTCTGCAGAATAGAGCAGGAACAGGCTCATGATGTAGATGGCGAGCATGGCAAAAAACAGCCAAGGGTCAATCGGGGCTGCAATGGTGGATTTGAAATTTTTCCACGCTGATGTGTTATTCATGATGAACCTCCGGCTGTGAGGCAGGGCTTGTCGGCGTCAGTCCGTAGGCAGATTGGAAAATGCTGGGAATAGGCTGATGTTTGTCCGTTGTTTCAGTTTTGGCTAAATCTGACTCAAGGCCGTCTGAAAACTGTTGCGGCTTGACGTGAAGCATATAAAAATCAGTCATTTCACGAGCCAATGGCGCGGCATACGCACCCCAACCGCCGTTTTCCAAAATAACGGCAATGGCGATTTCAGGTTTTTCCAATGGCGCAAACGAGATAAACCATGCGTGGTCGCGGTGTTGTTCGCGCAGGGCTACGGCGTTGTAGCGGCCGCCCTGTTTGATTTGTACGACCTGGGCCGTACCGGTTTTACCGCCCATCGTATAGGCGAGTCCGCCACTGATACGGTGCGCCGTACCGCCCGGTTTCAATACCTTTTCCATTGCGCGTTTGACGTATTCGAAGTTGTCTGCTTTGAACGGAATTTGACGCTCGGGATTGGGGTTGATACGGGTAATTTTGCGTGCGCCGAAATCCAATACTTCTTTGACCAAATGCGGCTGATGGACGACACCGTCATTGGCAAGAGAAGCTGTCGCATGTGCCATTTGCAAAGGCGTGTAGGCGTTGTAGCCTTGGCCGATGCTGACAGAAACCATTTCGCCGGCGCGCCATTCTTTGGCGGTAGGGTCGGAAGATTTGGCAAAGCGTTTGGCTTTCCATTCGCGGCTGGGCAAAACGCCTGCGTATTCGCTGGGCAGGTCAATGCCGGTTTTTTGGCCGAAACCGAATTGCGCCAGATACGGAGAGGCTTTATCGATACCCATTTCGTAACCCAAACGGTAGAAGAAGGTATCTGAGGATACTTGAATGGCTTTGCTCAAGTTGGCCGAGCCGTGACCGCTGCGGACGGAGTCGCGGAAGATATGGCGGCTGCCGGGTATGCTCCATGCGCCGGGAGCGGGGACGATGGTGTTTTGAGTGATTTTGCCGCTTTCCAACAAAGCCATGCCCATAAAGGGTTTGAATGTAGAACCCGGCGGATAAAGGCCTTGGGTAACGCGGTTGATCAAAGGCTTTTTCCAATCGTCATTCAGCATTTTCCAAGTGTCGCTGTCGATGCCATCAATAAAGAGGTTGGGATCGAAGGAAGGTTTGGAAACAAATGCCAAAACAGTACCGTCTTGCGGATTGATGGCCACCAATGCGCCACGGCGGTCGCCCAAGATGCGGTCGGCTTCCTGCTGCATGCGGATATCCATGCCTAGGCGCAAGGTTTGCCCCATTTTGGACGGGACATTTTTCAATATGCGGACGATATTGCCGTAAGCGTCTTTTTCGACTTCCTGATAGCCTGGGATGCCATGAAGCTGGTGTTCGTAATATTTTTCCAAGCCTGATTTGCCGATATGCGTACTGCCGCGATAGAGGGCAGTCAGGCCTTCTTCTTCCAGAATTTCTTTGTCTTTATCGCTAATACGGCCGATGTAGCCTAAGAAATGGGAGGTCAGCTTGCCGTAAGGATATTCGCGAAATGTGCGTGAGTTGACCTCTACGCCTTTGAATTCGCGCAGATGCACGGACAAACGGGCTGCCTCTTCATCGGTCAGCCTGAGCTTGAGTGGGATATTTTCAAATTTTCGATAGCTTTCGCGGTATTTTTTGAAGCGTTTTAAATCTGTCGGCGTGATATCGACGTATTTTTTCAATGCTTCAATGACATCTTCCATCTTACCTTCGATGCGGCTGGGAATAACTTCGAGCGAAAAGACTGGATAGTTTTTGGCCAAAGGAACGCCGTTGATATCGACGATTTCGCCACGTACGGGCGGAGTTGGAATCAGGGTGATGCGGTTACTCGATGCCTGACCGGAAAACTCATTGTGTTGAGTCACTTGCAAGTAAAAGAACCGCGCCAGCAAGATGGAAAAGAAGATGACAATCAGGACAAAAGCAACGAGCAGGCGCAATAAAGCGTCGGCTTGTGCAGCCTGAGCAGAAGGTTTTTTGGTATGTTGACCACCGGAAAGACGGCGTGGAAGAATCGGTTTCATCTTTTCAGTGGGAGCGGTAAATACGGGTCACAATCAGCATCAGCTGGCTGAGTATCGGCCAAAGCAATGCGCCGACAAATGGGGCAACAAAGCCTTGCAAAGTAATGACCTGATGATTGAGGAACAGACGGGCAACAGTTAAGACGGCCTGATTGAGAAGCAGCGCAGCCAAGACAGCGGCCAATTGCATAATATGGCCGTAAAGCATGATTTGGCGGCGGCGGTTTAAGATGAAATAAGTCATCACGACGTAAGACAGGGCATGTAATCCCAAAGTCGCGGCGGTTGCTGCATCGACAATCAGACCGATGGCAAAAGCCAGTCCCATGCCTGCGCGTTGCGGTTGGTGCAATGCCCAATACAGTAACATCAGTGCCGTCATTTCAGGCAGCCAGAAGAATCCGTCAAAGGAAAACGGCATAAAGTCCAGTATCATCATCACAATGAGACTGGCCGCCATGATGTGCAGCGGTACTGCACGGTAAGAATCGTCAAAATCGTTCATGAAATCAGCGTGGGGAAGAAGGGCCGGAAGAAAGTACCAAGACAAAACGGCTGCTGCGTAAAGCGGCCAAAGGCGTCAGTTGCGTATCGTAATAAGGCGTTCCCGATGCGCGAACAACCTTGCTGACGGTTGCAACGGGAATCCCCGCCGGATAAGTACCATCCAAACCAGAAGTCAGCAGAATATCGCCGGGTTTCAAGTCTGAGCCGGTTGGGAAATAGCGCAAATCCAAACCGTTGCCATTGCCGTATGCCAAGTTGCGTTCGCCGGTACGGCTGACGGCTATGGGGACAATGCTTTGTCCGCTTGAGATCAGTTCAATTTCCGCGCTTTGTGTGTGGACTTGTGTCAACAGGCCAATCAAACCGCTTTGATCGATGACCGCATCGCCAACTTTCAAGCCATCTTGGCTGCCCTTGCCGATAATCAGTCTTTCGGAAAGCGGATCTTTACCATTGGAAATGACTTCCGCACCGATAACGTTGTGAATGCCTTTTTGTTGCAAACCGTACAGTTTTTTCAATTCGCGCAATTCATCGGTATTGACTTTATCCCGCTGCAAATCGATTTTCAGACGGCCATTTTCTTCCAAAAGCCGGCGGTTCTGTTCCAAGAGCTCAGATTTGGACTGGGAGAGGTCGGCAAAATATTGATAAAGTTGAACAGGTTGATTCGCCAGCCATTGAACAGGATAGAGCATGGGCATTACTGCCGCACGTACAGGCTGCATCAATGAAAAGCGGTAATCGGCCACCATCAGGCCGGCAGCCAGCGTGATATAAACGACAAAACGAGGCAACAGCTTAGGGCCTTTTGCCTCGTCAAAGCGCAAAGAAGAGCGTTCCATAACCATCTACCTTATGGGTTTTCCGTGAATACGGTATCCCATTTGCCGATATAGTCCAAAGCCTTACCGGCGCCATAGGCAACGCAGTTCAGAGGCTGGTCGGCAATACCGACGGGCAGGCCGGTTGCATCGGCTAAGACGGTATCAATACCGTGCAGAAGCGCGCCGCCGCCGGTCAGCATAATGCCTCGGTCGGCAATGTCGCCGGCCAGTTCGGGTGGAGCCTGTTCCAAAGCCAGACGGACGGCACGGATGATTTGATTTACCGTTTCACTCAATGCTTCACGGATTTCATTTGATGTAACCGCCAAGGATTTAGGCGTGCCTTCAGCCAGATCACGGCCTTTAATGCGCATGGCTGTTTCGGTTTCAAAGCCCGATGCAGAGCCGATTTGTTTCTTCAATTCTTCTGCCGTAGCTTCACCAATCAAGACACCGCGATGACGGCGCAGGTAATGGATGATGCTTTTATCGAATTCATCGCCGGCTGCGCGGACAGAAGCAGAATAGGCCATGCCGCCCAGTGAAAGAATACCGATTTCAGTCGTACCGCCGCCAATATCGACAATCATCGAACCTGCCGCATCTTCAATCGGCAAGCCTGCGCCTAAAGCGGCAGCCATCGGTTCTTCAATCAAATGTACGCTTGCCGCGCCGGCGGCAAACGCTGAATCCAAAATCGCTTTACGTTCCACTTGGGTAGAGCCGCCCGGAACACAGATAACCACACGAGGCGGAACCAAAGACCGTCCTTCGGTGGCTTTTTTAATCAACATACCCAGCATACGCTCGGTAATCACAAAATCAGCAATCACGCCGTCCCTCATCGGGCGGACGATTTCAATATTGCGCGGCGCACGGCCCTGCATTTTTTTGGCTTCCGTGCCCACAGCCATAATTTTACTTTTATTGCCTGCGCCGGATTGAATCGCAACCATAGACGGTTCATCCAAAACAATCCCTTTGCCGCGTACAAAAATCAGCGTGTTGGCCGTGCCCAAGTCGATGGCAATATCATTGGAGAGGAAACGAGATAAAAGACGAAACATAGGATTCCTGAAATTCCGGCCCAGCCCGGATGTGTTTAGCATTATTTAAAATAAGAAAAACAGGTACACGGTTTAAGACGGATAAATGCCCCCTTAAAAGGCCGTCTGAATTAAAACACCATGCCAACCTGTTTGGTTTTCGGTTATAATTCTTCGCTTCATAGAAGACGAAATGCAATGATACCCCAAACCTAAGAGGCATTGCTATCAGACAAGGATTTTTTATGGCTTTAAGCTTAAATGATGTGGAAAAAATCGCAAAACTCTCGCGCCTCACTTTAACGGACGAAGAAAAAAACAAAACGCTTGCCGAGTTGAACGACATTTTCGCCATGGTTGAAAACATGCAAAGCGTCAATACCGACGGCATTGAACCCATGGCGCATCCGCACGAAGCCGCTTTGCGCCTGCGCGAAGATAAAGTGACTGAAACCGATCATGCCGCAGAATATCAGGCTGTTGCCCCCGAAGTGCGCAACCGACTGTATATCGTTCCTCAAGTGATTGAAGAATAAGGTTTCAGATGGCCTTTGCTTATCGGCAAGCCCCTATTGCAAGGCCGTCTGAAAGGATACTTTGTTCAGACGGCCCGATTTATTGATTTAAACGGATGTTTTCAATATCTGTTTTGAAAGCAAAAACTGTTTTATAGAAAGTACGGCACAATGACCGCTTACACGCTCAAACAAGCCAGCAGCCTGCTGCAATCCAAACAAATTTCCGCAGTCGAATTGGCGACCGAATATTTGGCCGCTATTGCTGCGAAAAACCCTGCCATCAACGGCTATGTGACCATCGATCAAGATAAGACCCTTGCTGAGGCCAAAGCAGCCGATGCGCGTATCGCAGCCGGCAATGCAACGGCTTTGACCGGTGTGCCGGTTGCTTATAAAGATATTTTCTGCCAAACAGGTTGGCGCAGTGCATGCAGCTCCAAAATGTTGGATAACTTTGTTTCTCCTTATACTGCCACTGTGGTGCAAAACCTGTTGGATGCCGGCATGGTGACTCTCGGCCGTACCAATATGGACGAATTTGCCATGGGTTCGACCAATGAGACTTCATTCTACGGCGCAACCAAAAACCCATGGAATCTTGAGCATGTTCCCGGCGGTTCGTCAGGCGGTTCGGCTGCTGTGATTGCGGCGCGTTTGGCACCGGCTGCGTTAGGTTCGGATACCGGCGGTTCTATCCGCCAGCCAGCATCGCATTGTGGCATTACCGGCATCAAGCCGACTTACGGTACGGTTTCACGCTTTGGTATGGTTGCTTATGCTTCCAGCTTTGACCAAGCCGGTCCTATGGCGCAAACGGCCGAAGACTGCGCGATTTTGTTGAACGCCATGGCCAGCTTTGACGAGCGCGATTCCACCAGCTTGGAGCGCGACAAAGAAGACTACACCCGTGATTTGGACAAGCCGCTCAAAGGTTTGAAAATCGGTTTGCCTAAAGAATATTTCGGCGAAGGCGCGGATGCCGATGTTCAGACGGCCTTGCAAAGTGTTATCGATTTGCTCAAAGCTCAAGGCGCAGAGACTGTTGAAGTTTCCCTGCCGCAAACATCATTGTCGATTCCTGCTTATTACGTTCTCGCCTCTGCGGAAGCAAGTACCAACTTATCCCGTTTTGACGGCGTACGTTATGGCCACCGTGCGGCGCAATTCGGCGATTTGGAAGAAATGTATAGTAACACCCGTGCCGAAGGTTTCGGCAGCGAGGTTAAGCGCCGTATCATGATCGGTACTTATGTATTGAGTCATGGTTACTACGATGCTTATTATCTGAAAGCGCAAAAACTGCGTCGTCTGGTTGCCAATGATTTTCAGACGGCCTTTGGTCAATGTGATTTCATTTTGGCGCCGACTGCACCGACTGCCGCGCCAAAACTCGGCAGCGACATTCACGACCCTGTACAAATGTACTTGTCCGATATTTACACCATCGCCGTGAACCTTGCCGGTTTGCCCGCATTGACTCTGCCAGCCGGTTTCAGCGCAAACGGCCTGCCGATTGGTGTGCAATTTATCGGCAACTATTTCTCCGAAGCCAAAATTTTGGGTGCCGCACATCAGGTTCAGCTGAGCAGCGATTGGCACACCAAAGCGCCGGAATAATGTTTTAGGGCCTTGATGATTCAAGGCCGTCTGAAAATAAACCATATAAAAGCGCCTGAATGTATTGAGGTGCTGCATATTGTAGATATTTAAAAACATGACAGCCACCGACTTCATTCAAATCATTGGGACAGCTGCGTTTGCCATTTCAGGCTATTTGGTCGGCTACAACAAGCGGTTGGATGTGCTCGGTGTCGTCATTACTGCGTTACTGACGGCTGTCGGCGGCGGCATGATACGCGATGGCTTGGTTGGCCGGATTCCGCAAGTGTTTTTGCAAACCGATGCGCTGATTGTTGTGTTTGCTACGCTTGCTATCGCATGGTTGATAAGGGTGCAACGTTATCGCAGCACCTATTTGGCCGCTGCTTTTATTATTGCCGATGCCATTGGTTTGGCAGCGTTCAGCATTACCGGTGCACAAATCGGTATGGCTTTGCAGCTTAATCTGTTCGGCGTTATTTCTTTGGCTTTTGTGACTGCCGTTGGTGGCGGTATTGCGCGCGATATTTTGGTCAATGATGTACCGATGATTTTGCGTACCGACCTTTACGGCAGCGTGGCTATTTTGATTGGCGGGCTGATTTATCTGTTCGGGCATTTGGGCTGGATTAATATTTTTACGTTAAACCTGCTCTTTGCCGGCGGATTGTTGTTCCGTCTGACTGCATACCATTTCCATTGGCAACTGCCCGGTTTCCAACGCCGCAGGAAATAAACTTATCTTACAGGCGGCCTGTTATGGTTTTTTATTCAGGCCGTCTGAAAAACGAATCACTCATTTAACCGATTAACTTTTTTTTCGACAGAAAGACCCTTATGACTTGGGAAACCGTAATCGGACTGGAAATCCACGTCCAACTCAACACCCAATCCAAAATCTTCAGCGGCGCATCCACTGCATTCGGTGCCGAACCTAATGCCCATGCCAGCGTGGTTGAGTGTGCGTTGCCGGGCGTATTGCCGGTAATGAACCGCGAAGTCGTCGAAAAAGCCATCAAACTCGGTTTGGCTTTGGATGCGAAAATTAATCAGAAAAACGTGTTCGACCGTAAAAACTATTTCTATCCTGATTTACCGAAAGGCTATCAAATCAGTCAGTTGGATTTGCCGATTGTTGAGCATGGCAAATTGGAAATCGTAGTGGGTGACGAGGTTAAAACCATCAATGTTACCCGTGCGCACATGGAAGAAGATGCGGGTAAATCCGTACATGAAGGTTTGAACGGTGCTACCGGTATCGACTTGAACCGTGCCGGTACGCCTTTGTTGGAAGTTGTCTCCGAGCCTGAAATGCGTTCCGCAGCCGAAGCTGTGGCATATGCTAAAGCGTTGCATGGTTTAGTGACTTGGCTGGATATTTGCGACGGTAATATGGCGGAAGGTTCGTTCCGTGTTGATGCCAACGTTTCTGTACGTCCAAAAGGTCAGGCCGAGTTCGGTACACGCCGTGAAATCAAAAACCTCAACTCTTTCCGCTTCTTGGAACAAGCCATCAATTATGAAGTGGAAGCGCAAATCGAAATTTTGGAAGATGGTGGTAAAGTACAGCAGGCAACCATGCTGTTTGATCCTGAAAAAGGCGAAACCCGTGTGATGCGTTTGAAAGAGGATGCGCACGATTACCGCTATTTCCCGGATCCGGATTTGCTGCCGGTCATTATTTCAGACGGCCAATTGCAAAAGGCCAAAGAGCAAATGCCTGAGTTGCCGCATGAAATGGCGGCGCGTTTTGTTGCCGATTACGGCGTGTCTGACTATGATGCGCGCCTGTTGACTGCCAGCCGCGCCCAAGCTGCCTATTTTGAAGAAGCGGCCAAAGCCTGCGGCCAAGGTAAATTGACGGCGAACTGGATGAACGGCGAGCTTGCCGCTACCTTGAACAAAGAAGGTTTGGAATTGGCTGAAAGCCCGATTACAGCTCCACGCCTTGCCGAGTTGGTTGCTAAAGTTGCAGATGGAACATTAAGCAGCAAATTGGCGAAAAAAGCTTTTGAAGCGATGTGGGCTGAGCCTGAAGCAGGTATTGCCGAAATCATCGAAAAACATGGTTTGCAACAGATTACTGACACTGGCGCAATTGAAGCGATGGTGGATGAAGTGTTGGCAAACAATGCGAAAGCCATTGAGCAATTCCGTTCCGGTAATGAAAAAGCCTTAAATGCGATTGTCGGCCAAGTGATGAAAGCAAGTAAAGGCAAGGCCAATCCGGCTCAGGTTCAAGAGTTGATTAAAGCCAAATTGGCTTGATAGATAGGATAGGCCGTCTGAAAACAGGTTTTATTTTCAGACGGCCTTTGTTTTTGATAATAAATTTATTCTAAATACCATGACACATACCATTACCTTACCAGATCAAACTACATTTACGGCGAATGAGGACGAAACTGTTCTTGCTGCCGCAACCCGTCAGAATTTAAATTTGCCTCATTCTTGCAAAAGTGGTGCCTGCGGGCAGTGTAAGGCTGAGTTGATTAGTGGCGAATTTGAAATGGGCAAACATATTGATAAAGCCATCAGTGAAGAAGAAAAAGCACAAGGTAAAGTGTTATTGTGCTGTACCACTGCAAAGAGCGACCTCAAAATCAATGTGCCGGGTTTTAATCAAAATGCTTTGCCGGTGCGCACTTTGCCTGTACGCATTGAAACGATTGAAATCAAACATGATGTTGCTTTGTTGCGATTGGCTTTGCCTAAAGCGCCGTCATTTGCATTTTATGCCGGACAATATATTGATTTGCTGCTTCCCGGCAATATCAGCCGCAGCTATTCAATTGCCAATTCTCCTGACCAAGAAGGTGTTTTGGACCTGCATATCCGCAAACGTGAAAACGGCGTATGCTCAGAAATGATTTTTGGTGCCGAGCCTAAAATCAAAGAAAAAGGCATTGTCCGCGTTAAAGGGCCATTAGGTACATTCACTTTGCAACAGGACAGCAATAAACCGATTGTTTTGTTGGCAACGGGTACAGGTTACGCACCTATCCGCAGCATCTTGCTTGATTTGATTCATCAGAATAGCGAACGTCAGGTTCATTTTTACTGGGGAGCACGTCAGCAGGAGGATTTGTACGCATTGGAAGAAGCAGAAGCATTAATAGACCGTCTGAAAAATGCGAAATTCTCGCCTGTTCTTTCTAAGCCTGATTCCGATTGGAAAGGGGAGAATGGGTACGTGCAAAATGTTGCCGCACAAAATTATCCTGATTTGAGCCAATACGAAGTTTATGCTTGTGGGTCACCAGCTATGACCGAGAGTGCGCAAAGTTTGCTGACTCAAAATTGCGCTTTACCGGAAGATGCCTTCTTCTGTGATGCTTTTTCACCGGCATAGGAATATATTTTACGGAATTCATATGTTTGGATAAGGGTATTTAGCATAGGGTTTGACGACAATTCGTTTGAAGAAGAGAGTGTGTTTTTGCACACTCTTTTTTTATACAGTAATTTTCAAAAAATATTTTTATCTTTAAGTAAAGACTATTCTGTTTGTTATCAAACATTAACTTGATTATCTATCATCAAGAAAAAGGCCGTCTGAATCTTTCAGACGGCCTTTGTTTTAAAGATAATATTAGCTACCAATCAGTTTCAAACGTTGACCGGGAGATACGGTACGGGTATTGCGGTTCCAACGGCGGATATCGTTAATATCAACATTGAAACGGCTGGCGATGGTGTTCAGGGTATCGCCTTTACGTACAGTGTAGGAAACGTTTTGAACCGGGTTGCTGCGGACTTTTGCCGGAGTAGCTGTAACACGGAGGATTTGGCCTTTTCTGATATTGTTGCCTTTGATGTTGTTGGCAATAATCAAATCAGCTACGCTCAAGTTGTAACGTTTGGAGATATTAAACAACGTATCACCATCTTCCACACGGTGTGTGCCTGCTGCAAGTGCTGCAGTTTGTGTGTTTTGTTGGCCATTTACACGGGCAAGACGCGCATTGATGCGTTGTTGTTGTTTAGCGGTATTGGCTGCGATACGTGCTGTACGAGCGCTTTCGGCAGTCACAACAGTTTGAACTTGTTTGGCTTCAGAAGTCGCTTCAGCAACAGTCGCTGCAGGTTCCTCCGCAGGTTGGCTTTGTACCAAAGCCATCAGGTCATCATGCTCTTCTTGAACCGGAGCAACAGCAACAGATTCAACTGCTGGAGTAGGGGCTACATCGTTTGCGGCAACAGTCGGTGCAGTCAAGTCGGCAGGGATAGCTGCTTTTGGTGCTTCAGCAACATTTGTGGCAGCAGGCTCAGCAGTAATATGGGTCATGGCTACAATAGGGGCGGCTACTTCCGCACTTGCAACTTGAGGCTGCGCCTTGGTTTCTGTTACCGCTACGGAAGTAACGTTTTCAGTTTTGCTGCGTGCAATAAAGTCAACCGGTTTGCTGGACTGTGGAACAACAGGAGCAACAATATTGGTCACGGTAGTTTGAGCAACTTTAACCGGTTCTGCTACGCTTGAAGCAATAATCGGCGACATAGCCGGCATATTGGATTGGTAAGTATCCGGCGTATTGTCTTTGTCGATAAAGTTAATAATGTCTTGACTTTGGGTAACTGAGTTTTTAGCCACCAAAATGCTGCGGCCTTCAGAAATGGCGCTACCGCTCAGGCCGTTGAGGCGTTTGAGTTCGGCTACGCTCATGCCGGTATCGTTGGCAATGGCGTTAAGCTTCTTGTTGCCCAAAGAAGTATAAATATCCCAAGACATCAGGGTATCTGGATTGGCATTGCGGTAGTTCTTTTCAAATGCAGAAACCGCAGAAACCGGCAACAACAGGCGACGATTGTTTTTAGGGATAAATACCGGGGCATTGAAACCTGGGTTGAGTGCCAACAGTTCGCTTTCGCTGATGTTTGCAAAACGAGCGATTGTGCTGTTATCAATAGGTTTGTCGATGCTGACAGATTTGAAATACGGCTGATTGCTGATTTCGCTGATATTCATACCGAAGGTTTGCGGATTGGCAACGATATTGCGTACTGCCAATAGTTTTGGAACGTAGTTGCGTGTTTCGTTCGGCATACGCAGGTTTTCGTATGTTGGTTCCAAACCTTGCGCACGGGCGCGGTTTACGGCACGGCCGACGTTACCTTCGCCCCAGTTGTAAGCGGCAAGCGCCAAAGACCAGTCGCCGAACATACCGTGCAGGTATTGCAGGTAGTTCAATGCAGCATCGGTAGCGGCGTAAACGTCGTGGCGGCCGTCATACAAAGGCGTTTTTTCCAAGCCGAAGTGGCGGCCGGTAGCCGGCATAAATTGCCACAGGCCGGATGCGCCGACGTGTGATTTGGCTTTGGTTACGAATGCGCTTTCAATGAAGGGCAGCAAAGCGATTTCGGCGGGCATATTGCGTTTTTTAACTTCATTGGCAATATGGTACATATAAGGTTTGCTGCGGGAGATGGTGCGGTCGAAATATGCACTGTTTGCAGCAAATTTGTTTTCATGGCGGCGAACCAGTTCTGTATTGACTTCGTTGATGCGGAAGTCTTTACGCAACGATGCCCATAAGCTGCCGGAGCCGAAGGTTTGTGCTTTGGCTTGGTCGAGCAGGGCGGAGTTGAGGCGCATCATGGCCATGCCGACTTGGTTGGGTGTAGCGTTTTGTGCGTAGGCTGTGGCGGAAACCGCCGACAGGCTTGAAACGGTCAGAGCGATGGTTTTTAGTTTTGCCATAGTAAATAAAGTTATCAAATATATAATAAAATTTCGTCTTTTTGATAGTATCGTTTCAGCATTTAAACGTCAAGTCGAGCAGGGAATTTGCTTGTGTGATGTGGCCGTGGTGTTAAAATTCTGTCACACAAGTCGGGATGCATAGGGGGCCTTTAATGGAAGTTTTTTTTATGCAAACGCCAATGGGACAATATCTTGCTCAAAAAGAGGCGGATTTTTTCAGACGGCATTTGCAGTATTTGAATAGGCAGGTGGCGGTTCAATTGGGCGGTGTATGGCAGAGGCCGTCTGAAAACATGCTTGTAGTGCCTCGCGATGTGCGGATGGATGCTGAAATGTTGGCATTTGAAACGCATTCCGTGGATGTGTTATTGATGCCCCATCTTTTGGAAGTTTCATCTGCAGATTTGGTGTTGCAAGAGGCGTTTAGGATATTAAAACCTGAAGGCAGATTGATTTTGACGGGGTTCAACCCTAAATCTTTGTGGGGGTTGAGCTCTTGGTTTGATGGGGAAAAGCTGCCTTTGAAATCTCAATGCTTGGCTCTGGCTGAGTTGAAACGAAAAATTGCGGATATTGGTTTTGAAATAGAATATGGGCAGTTTATGGATTATCTGCCTGCTGTGAATTCGCCTTCTGCTTTGAAGTTTTGGCGGTTTATGGAAAAGGCAGGGGATAGGTGGTGGCCGCAGTGTGCAGCGGTTTATGGGATGGTGTTAACGAAACATTTGATTGGTGTCCATCCTTTGCCTGAATTGGAATCTGCATTTGATGGCAATACGGTTGCTTTAAGTACGGCACGTTTGGCCGAATAGTTTTCAGACGGCCTGTATATTAATGATGAATTTGGAGAATAACGATGCCTGAATTACCTGAAGTGGAAACGACTTTACGCGGAATCGCGCCTCATATTGATGGCAAGAAGATAGAAAAAGTCATTATTCGCCAGTTTAAATTGAGATGGCCTATTCATCCAAACTTGGCGCAAATTTTGGCTGGGCACAAAGTTTTGGCATGCAGTCGGCGTGCGAAGTATTTGATTATTACTTTTGAAACGGGTATTTTACTTATTCATTTGGGTATGTCCGGAAGTTTGCGGATTTTTACCGCCGATGATGAGCGCATCGCCACGCCGGATAAGCATGATCATTTAGATTTTGTATTTGATGACGGCACCGTATTGCGTTATCACGATCCGCGTAAATTTGGTGCGGTATTGTGGTATGAGGGTATTGCCGAGCATCATCCGCTGTTGGAAAAACTGGGGCCGGAGCCGCTCTCGGACGATTTTGATGCAAATTACCTGTATCAGAAATTGAAAACCCAAAAGCGTGCAGTCAAATTAGCGCTGATGGATAATGCGGTGGTGGTTGGTGTTGGCAATATTTATGCGAATGAAAGTCTGTTTAAGGCAGGTATTTCGCCATTGCATCCGGCAAATAAGCTGACCAAGAAAGAATGCGCATTATTGGTGGAAACCGTTAAAGCGGTTCTGCAAAGGGCGATTGCAACGGGCGGCAGTACGCTGCGGGACTTTGTCAATAGCGATGGCAAAAGCGGCTACTTTCAGCAGGAATATACGGTCTATGGCCGTCACAATGAGCCTTGTGTCCAATGTGGCGGGCTGATTTTTAAAGAAACTTTGGGGCAGCGTGGAACGTTTTATTGTCCAAATTGCCAGAAATAGTTTCAGACGGCCTTAAATGTCAGAGGCCGTCTGAAAATAATGAATACCATACAGAAGAAATTTTATGTCTAAACAAAAAGCTCCTTTTTTTAAACGACTGGGCAGACTTTGCCGTTTGGCGGCTTGGTTGTTCCGAACCGGCCGGAATTTGCGTGCCATCGATGGCAATAATGCAGAGGAACGCAATCATGCTGTGGTTGTTTTGGGAAAAGGCGCATTGGATGCTTTGGATATTGAATTGGAAATCGGCGTACCGCCTCAAGGCAATGTGAGCGGTACATTGGTAGTGGCCAACCATGTTTCTTGGTTGGATATTTTTGCCATGAGCGCCGTTTATCCGAGCAGTTTTATTGCCAAGCAGGAAATCAGCGGTTGGCCGGTTTTGGGGAAAATGGGTAAAAATGCCGGCACGGTGTTTATCAACCGCAATTCCCGCCGAGATATCGAGCCTATTAACCAGGCGATTTGCGCGGCATTGAAAGCAGGACAGAATGTCAGCTTCTTCCCTGAAGCGCGTACTTCTTCCGGCTTGGGTATTTTGCCGTTTAAAGCAGCCCTGTTTCAATCGGCGATTGATGCGAAAGCGCCGATTCAAGCAGTGACCTTGCGCTATTATGATGGCGAAGGACAACGGACGGACTTGCCGTCTTATGCGGAGGTAAACCTGTTTCAATCTTTATGGCGCATTGTTTCGATGAAGAAAATCTGTATCCGTTTGGATTTCTCGCCTCAATACAAACCGACAGATATGCCGGATAAAGACCGCTATGCTTTGAAAGATATTGCGGAAACAGCCATCGGCGAAATTGTGGCTTCGGATTCGCCCGTTCAGCCCTTACCTAAAAAATAATTTCAGTCAGGCACTTGTTTTATTTCAGATGGCCTTCATTTAGAGGAATAGCTGTTTTCGGTTTAATTGAATTGATAGTTTGATGTAATTAATATTATTTGAACTATAAATTATACAAATCGATAGGCCTGCATTAAAATGCAAGCATTGATTCATTTCTCAAACCCGAATTTTTAAGGAGCTTAAAAATGGCTTTGCAAGATCGTACCGGTCAAAAAGTACCTTCCGTAGTATTCCACACTCGCGTTGGCGACACTTGGAAAGATGTTTCTACTGATGATTTGTTCAAAGGCAAAAAAGTAGTCGTGTTCTCTCTGCCTGGCGCATTTACTCCAACTTGCTCTTCTTCTCACCTGCCACGCTACAACGAATTGTTTGGTGCGTTCAAAGAAAACGGTGTTGACGCAATCTACTGCGTATCTGTAAACGACACTTTCGTAATGAACGCTTGGGCTGCTGAAGAAGAAGCCGACAACATCTACATGATCCCTGATGGCAACGGTGAATTCACTGAAGGCATGGGCATGTTGGTTGACAAAGAAGACTTGGGCTTCGGTAAACGCTCTTGGCGTTATTCCATGCTGGTTAACGACGGCGTGGTTGAAAAAATGTTTATCGAACCTGAAGAACCAGGTGATCCTTTCAAAGTGTCTGACGCTGACACTATGTTGAAATACATTGCTCCTGACTGGAAAGCTCAAGAGTCTGTTGCCATCTTCACCAAACCTGGCTGCCAATTCTGTGCTAAAGCTAAAAAAGCTCTGCAAGACAAAGGCTTGTCTTACGAAGAAATCGTATTGGGCAAAGATGCAACTGTTACTTCCGTACGCGCTATTACCGGCAAGATGACTGCTCCTCAAGTATTCATCGGCGGTAAATACATCGGCGGTAGCGAAGACTTGGAAGCTTACTTGGCTAAAAACTAATCGCCTGTATGCTTGAGACGGTTTAAACAGGCCGTCTGAAAGATAAAATATAGAGTTATTCAGACGGCGTTTACAATTCGGCGTTCTGAATAACTCTATATTCGCAAGTAGAATTTGAGATTATTGTTTTAAATCGATATTTAGGTATTGGCTATTGATTTTTAAATTTTGATAGTTTGTGAAGTTTAGGCCGTCTGAAAACGGATAACCTGATGGCAATATCGGTTTGGATATAGACAGTAAGGATAAAATATGAAAAAGATTCAAGCAGATGTGGTAGTACTGGGTGGCGGTACAGCCGGTATGGGCGCATTTCGCAATGCCCGACTTCATACAGACAATGTTTACCTGATTGAAAATAATGTGTTCGGCACGACCTGCGCGCGCGTGGGCTGTATGCCTTCTAAACTCTTGATTGCCGCAGCAGAAGCGCGCCATCATGCTTTGCATACCGATCCGTTTGGCGTGCATTTGGATAAAGACAGCGTAACGGTAAACGGCGAAGAAGTCATGCACCGCGTGAAGTCCGAACGCGACCGTTTTGTCGGTTTTGTAGTCAGCGATGTAGAAGAGTGGCCTGCCGACAAGCGTATTATGGGTACGGCAAAATTTGTTGATGAACACACCGTCCAAATCGATGACCATACGCAAATCACTGCAAAAAGTTTTGTGATTGCCACCGGCTCACGCCCTGTGATTTTCCCGCAATGGGAAGTTTTGGGCGATCGCTTGATTGTGAACGATGATGTTTTCTCTTGGGATACCCTGCCTAAGAGTGTGGCCGTATTCGGCCCCGGCGTAATCGGCTTAGAGTTGGGTCAGGCTTTGCACCGTTTGGGCGTAAAAGTTGAAATTTTTGGCGTGGCAGGTGCTATTGGCGGTATTTCCGACCCTGTTGTCGCTGAAGAAGCCAAAACTGTTTTTGGTGAAGAGTTGACTTTGCATTTGGATGCCAAAACCGAAGTCAAATTGGACGCAGAAGGCAATGTTGAAGTTCATTGGGAACAAGATGGCGAAAAAGGCGTGTTCCATGCCGAATATGCTTTGGCTGCCGCCGGCCGTCGTCCGAACGTGGATAATATCGGTTTGGAAAATATCAATATCGAAAAAGACACGCGCGGCGTGCCCGTTGCTGATCCGCTGACCATGCAAACCAGCATTCCTCATATCTTTATCGCAGGCGATGCGTCCAACCAACTGCCTCTGCTGCACGAAGCTGCCGACCAAGGCAAAATTGCCGGTCATAATGCCGCTATTTTCCCGAATATTGAGGGCGGTTTGCGCCGTAGCGTAATCGGCGTGGTATTTACCAGTCCGCAAATTGCCACTATCGGTTTGAAATACGCGCAAGTTGCAGCGAAATATCAACCTGACGAGTTTGTCATCGGCGAAGTTTCCTTCCGAAACCAAGGCCGAAGCCGCGTTATGTTGGTAAACAAAGGCCATATGCGTTTGTATGCTGAGAAAGCAACCGGCCGTTTCATTGGTGCGGAAGTTGTCGGCCCTGCTGCCGAACATTTGGCACACTTGATGGCTTGGGCGCATCAAATGAAGATGACGATTCCGCAAATGCTGGATATGCCGTTCTACCATCCGGTTATCGAGGAAGGTTTGCGCACTGCATTGCGTGATGCCGATGCAAAATTGAAACAGGCTTGATTATTTGATGGAATAAAGGCCGTCTGAAACTCATAGTAAGGTTTCAGACGGCCTTTTCTATGCTTTGAAGCTTTTACTTTTAAATCAATTCTAAATCTGGACCGGCATTTTGCGCACGACGGCTTCGTAATTGAATGTCTAGGCGCAAATCGTGGGCGGAGTCGGCATTTTTAATGGCGTCTTGATAGCTGATATCGCCGTTTTCATACAAATCATATAAGGCTTGGTCAAAAGTAATCATGCCCATGCCAGTTGATTTTTTCATCATTTCTTTGATGTTGTGGACTTCGCCTTTTCGAATCAAGTCGGCAATAATGGGCGAATTGAGCAAAACCTCGACAGCCGCTACGCGTCCCCGTCCGCCTTCACGGGGAATCAGGCGTTGCGAAATAAAGGCTTGCAGGTTGAGCGATAAATCGGTTAGCAACTGGTTACGGCGCTCTTCGGGGAAGAAGTTGATGATGCGGTCCAGCGCTTGGTTGGTACTGTTGGCGTGCAGTGTCGCCATACACAAATGGCCGGTTTCCGCGAAGGAAATGGCGTAGTCCATGGTCTCGCGGTCTCGGATTTCACCAATCAGGATAACATCCGGCGCTTGGCGCAGGGTATTTTTCAATGCAATCGGCCAATTTTCTGTATCTACACCGATTTCACGTTGGGTGATGATGCAGTTTTTGTGTTGGTGGATAAACTCAATCGGGTCTTCGATGGTAATAATGTGGTCGAAGCTGTTTTCGTTTCGATAGTCGATAAGGGAGGCGAGGGAAGTGGACTTGCCCGAACCTGTACCGCCGACAAAAATAACCAAACCGCGTTTTCTGAGGGCGATGTCTTTCAGAATCGGTGGCAGATTGAGCGTTTCAAATTTAGGGATATTGCTGGTAATGGAGCGGAACACTAATGCAGTTGCGCCGCGTTGAACCATTGCATTGACACGGAAGCGGCTGGTATCGGGCAGGCTGATGGCGAAGTTGCATTCGTTGGTGGAAGAAAATTCTTCGATTTGTTTGGAAGACATAATCGAAAAAGCGATTTCCATACATTTTTCAGCACTCAGCGGCTCATCGCTCAGTCGTGTGATTTTGCCATCCACTTTCATGGCAGGCGGGAAATTGGTGGTAATGAAAAGGTCGGAGCCTTTGTATTTGTTCATATGGCGTAGCCAAGCGAACAATTCTTCTTTTGCGCCCGGAGTATTTTCGTCAAACATAAGAATTTAGATATTTAAAATAGAGTTATTTTATTGAGAATAATTATAACAGAAGCAATCATTATTTGCTGTTTTGCCCGCTAGAGCGGCAATCTGTTTTAAATTGAGTGTCGTGTTGGGAATATAGCAGATTTTTCAGTATCCCTGTGATTTTAAATTCTGCTGTTATAATGTTGCTCGATTAGTGAATGGAAAGGTAACGAGATGTCAGTACAAACAATTGCCGTGGTCGGCGCAATGGAACAGGAAATCGAGCTTTTGCGTGAAAGTATGGCCAATGTCAAGCATGTGTCCTTCGGTAAATTCTCGGCATATGAAGGCGAATTGACTGGAAAACGCATGGTATTGGTTTTGAGTGGTATCGGTAAGGTCAATGCAGCGGTTTCTACTTCTTGGGTCATTCATCAGTTTGCACCGGATTGCGTCATCAATACCGGCAGTGCAGGCGGTTTGGGTAAAGGTCTGAAGGTTGGCGATGTGGTTATCGGCGAAACTGTGGCGCATCATGATGTTGACGTAACGGCTTTTGGTTATGTTTGGGGACAAGTACCGCAACTTCCTGCTGTGTTTGTATCGGATTCAAACCTGATTCGTCAAGCAGAAAAGGCAGCGCAAGTGTTTGAAGGTGCGGCCGTAACGCAAGGCCTGATTGTCAGTGGCGACCGTTTTGTACACAGCAGCGAAGGTGTTGCGGAAATTCGCAGTCATTTTCCTGACGTAAAAGCAGTTGAAATGGAAGCTGCGGCGATTGCGCAAACCTGTCACCAGTTGGAAGTGCCGTTTGTGATTATTCGTGCCGTATCCGATTCGGCAGATGAGAAAGCGGACATTAGCTTTGAAGAGTTTTTGAAAACGGCTGCCGTCAGCTCGGCGAAGATGGTGACCGAGATTGTCAAATCGCTATAAAATCATGCAAAAGCGTTGAATTTCCGTTAGAATACGGAACGATTCAACCTTATTCTAAGGCCGTCTGAAAACCGAATCCCTGTTTTTTCAGACGGCCTTTCAGCCTTTAATTGCATTTATCTTAATAACAATATGAAAAACATACGGAATTTCTCCATTATTGCCCACATCGACCACGGCAAATCTACGCTTGCTGACCGTTTTATCCAATACTGTGGCGGTTTGGATTTGCGCGAAATGAGTACGCAGGTGCTCGATTCCATGGACATCGAAAAAGAGCGCGGCATTACCATTAAAGCGCAAACCGCCGCGCTCAACTATAAAGCACGCGATGGGCAGGTGTATCAGCTCAACCTGATTGATACTCCGGGACACGTCGACTTCTCTTACGAAGTATCCCGTTCGCTGTCGGCTTGCGAAGGTGCGCTTTTGGTGGTCGATGCGTCTCAAGGTGTAGAAGCGCAAACCGTGGCGAACTGCTATACCGCGATTGATTTGGGCGTGGAAGTTGTGCCTGTTTTGAACAAAATCGACTTACCTGCAGCAGAACCCGATCGCGTGGAGCAGGAAATTGAAGACATCATCGGCATTGATGCCGTTGGTGCGGTGCAATGTTCTGCAAAAAGCGGCATTGGTGTGGAAGATGTTTTGGAAGAGATCGTTGCCAAAATCCCTGCGCCGACTGGTGATGAAAATGCGCCGTTGCAAGCGGTTATTGTCGATTCGTGGTTTGACAATTACGTCGGCGTAGTTATGTTGATTCGTGTGAAAAATGGCACCATCAAGCTGAAAGACAAAGTGCGCTTTATGAGCACTAAGGCGGAAACTCAGGTTGAGCAGCTGGGTGTATTCACGCCGAAATCGGTTCAAAAACAAGAACTCAAAGCCGGCGAAGTAGGCTTTTTGATTACCGGCGTAAAAGAATTGGGTCAGGCGAAAGTCGGCGATACGGTGACTTTGGTTGCCAACCCTGCCTCTGAGCCGCTGCCCGGCTTCCAAGAAGTACAAAGCCAAGTATTTGCGGGCCTCTATCCTGTGGAAAGCCACGACTACGAAGCCTTGCGTGACGCTTTGGAAAAATTGCAGCTGAACGATGCTTCGTTGAAATTTGAGCCTGAGGTTTCCCAAGCATTGGGCTTCGGTTTCCGTTGCGGCTTCTTGGGTCTGTTGCATTTGGAAATCGTGCAGGAACGTTTGGAGCGCGAGTTCGACATGGACTTGATTACCACTGCGCCAACGGTGGTTTATGAAGTCGTGTTGAAAAACGGCGAGAAAATCGAAGTTGAAAACCCGTCCAAACTGCCTGAAATCAGCACCATCGAAACTATTCTTGAGCCGATTATCACTGCGACCATTCTTGTGCCGCAGGAGTATGTCGGCAACGTCATGACTTTGTGTAACCAAAAGCGTGGTGTTCAGGTCAATATGCAATACATGGGCCGTCAAGTCATGCTGACTTATGATTTGCCGATGAACGAAGTCGTAATGGATTTCTTTGACAAGCTTAAATCGACTTCGCGCGGTTATGCTTCGTTGGACTACCATTTCAAAGAGTTCCAACCGTCTGATTTGATTAAGCTCGACATTATGGTCAACGGCGAAAAAGTCGATGCCTTGAGCCTGATTGTGCACCGTCAAAGCGCCGTTCACCGCGGTCGAGAGCTGGCATCAAAAATGCGCGAACTGATTCCGCGCCAAATGTTCGACATCGCCGTCCAAGCCGCCATCGGCAGCCAGATTATCGCCCGCGAAAACGTCAAAGCCCTGCGTAAAAACGTTTTGGCGAAATGTTACGGCGGCGATATTACGCGTAAGAAAAAACTTCTTGAAAAACAAAAAGCAGGTAAGCGCCGCATGAAACAAGTGGGCAATGTGGAAATCCCGCAAAGCGCATTCTTGGCGATTCTGCAAGTGAGTGATAAATAATGAGTATAAATCTGACTTTAGGCGCAATCGTTGTACTGCTGGCCGGCTTGGTCCTCAACTTCAAAAGCAGCAAAGAGCGTCAGGAAAACGGCGAATGGAGCTCCGGCTTGCAATGGAGTTATCTCTTGTGCATGGTCGGCGTATTCGGAATTTTGTCCGAATTTATGAGCTTTACCGCCGTATTGCTGGTGTTTGTCGTGTTCACCGGTATTGTTTGGGCAATCCATAAAGGCCGTCTGAAAAAAAGCGAAACCGGCGAAGACAATGCACATTTTACCGACTACATGGGCGGCTTTTTTCCTATCATCTTGGTTATCTTTGTATTGCGTAGCTTTATTGCTGAGCCGTTCCAAATTCCGTCCAGTTCCATGCGTCCGGGCTTGGTCAAAGGCGATTTTATCTTGGTAAACAAATTTTCTTACGGTATCCGCCTGCCGATTTTGAATAAGGTCATTATCCCTGTCGGCAATATTGCCCGAGGCGATGTCGTGGTGTTCAATTACCCACTTCAGCCTGAGATGAATTACATCAAACGTATCGTCGGTATTCCGGGTGATGTTGTGGAATATCGTGATAAGGTTTTGACTGTTAACGGTGAAATTATTCCCGAAAAACCAAACGGCAATTATCAATACGCAGATGATACCGATCCGTCTATGATTCATACGCTTGAGCGTTTTCAGACGGCCTTGAACGGCAAAAACTTTGATGTGGTCAAAGAAGCCGGTCAGCCTTCCGTATCCATTGCCGTATTGAACAAATACACCTCCGAAGTAATGCCTGAAAGCAATTACTCGCTTGAAACGAGCGGTTTGGAAAATTGTGAGTACGCAGAAGACGGCAATGGCTTTATTTGTAAAGTTCCCGAAGGCCGTTATTTCGCGATGGGCGACAACCGCGACAACAGCGCCGATTCTCGTTACTGGGGATTTGTCGATGACAAGTTGATTGTCGGTAAAGCCTTCTTTGTTTGGATGAACTTTGGCGAACTCAGCCGTATCGGTACCAGTATTAAATAAGCAATAACAGATGAAAAGGCCGTCTGAAATTTTTCAGACGGCCTTTTTGGTATCTATTTTTTGTCTTTTAACGAACCTAAATAAATCGCCAATAAAGTCAAAGTAGCGCCGCTCCATTGGACGGCGTTAATCGGTTTATCTAGCCAGAAATAATCGATCAACATGGCGGCAACTGGTTCGGAGAGCAGTAGTAGGCCGGTCAGTGACAAGGATAAAAGCGGGATGGCGTAAGCAATCAATGCCCAAGCAAAGCATTGCATAACGATGCCGTAGATGGAGACTAGAATCACATCGTTTAAAGTTTTGGGGTAAAGATGGGCGGCATCGAATAGCAGAGATGGGATGACCAGCGCCATTGCGCCGCCAAAGCTTAAAATCATCATCAGTGGAAACAAACCGACTTTTTCCTGTTCATGGGTTTTGCGTACGAAAACCATAGACAGGGCCAGCATAGCACCGGACACTACGCCGCTGACAAATCCCCATGCGGCATTGTTGTTATGACCGAATTCTGGGCTGCCGATTAAGGCTACGCCTATGGTAGCCAATATCAAACTTAAAATTTGCAGGGCGCTTAGACGTTCCGAATAAAAGAAGAAGCCGATGGCGGCTAAAAAGAAAATCTGCAGGCTGTTGAGCAAGGTGGAAATGCCGGGGCCTACGGCGTGAATGCTTTCATGCCACAGAGCGAGGTCGAATGCGAGGAAAACGCCGGATAAGACTGCGTAGCCAACTGTTTTTCTTTTCGTGGGCATT
The DNA here is from genome assembly GCF_051956855.1 of Neisseria sp. P0021.S007. Taxonomy (NCBI): domain Bacteria; kingdom Pseudomonadati; phylum Pseudomonadota; class Betaproteobacteria; order Neisseriales; family Neisseriaceae; genus Neisseria; species Neisseria sp. P0021.S007. The sequence goes on along the minus strand of NZ_JBQCXA010000003.1, from coordinate 131,341 downwards.
TTTTGTCTGAAAAAACGCCCGAGCAGGAAGAATATAGGGGCGGCGATCAGCAAGCGCCAGAATGCGATGGCGTAAGAGCCGACATCGACAAATTTGACGATCAAACTGCCCAAGCCGAAGACGACGCAGCCGACGACTAGCAGGGGCGCTGCATAATTTCCTGAACGTGTGTTCATCGGCTTCTCCAAGAATTAAATGAAGACGATTATTCCATAAAAGACAGATGAGGCGTTAATGATAAATAGTGGTAAGCCAAGATAAAGGGTTTATGATGAAAGGCCGTCTGAAAACTGTTTCAGACGGCCTTTTGATGATTTTCTGGCTTGATTTCGTATTGTTGTAGTATAAAATCGTTTTACGCCGTGTTTTCAGACGGCCTGATCAGTTTTGGTTTTGAGAAAAGGATTATTGGAAATGGCAAACCCTATTCGTGCGTTTTTGGATTATGTGCCGTCGGTTGATGAGTCTTGTTTTGTAGATGAGACTTCGGTAGTGATTGGCGAAGTGTCGCTGGCGGAAGATGTATCGATTTGGCCTTATGCTGTATTGCGCGGCGATGTGAACAGTATCTCTATCGGTAAGCGCAGCAATGTGCAGGATGGCAGCGTTTTGCATGTGTCGCATAAGAATGCGGCGAAGCCTGACGGTTCGCCCCTGATTATCGGCGATGATGTGACGATTGGGCATAAGGTCATGCTGCATGGCTGCCGAATTGGAAATCGTGTTTTGGTGGGCATGGGTTCAATTATTTTGGACGATACGGTTGTCGAAGATGATGTGATGATAGGCGCGGGCAGTTTGGTGCCGCCGCGCAAGCGATTGGAAAGCGGTTTTTTATACGTCGGCTCGCCTGTGAGACAAGTGCGTCCGCTGACGGATGAGGAAAAGGCATTTTTGACGTATTCGGCTGCGCATTATGTCCGCCTGTTCGGACAGCATAAAATTTCAAAATAAGGAAGTTCAATACAATGAACGCAATTTATCTGGCCTCGGGCAGTCCGCGCCGTCGTGAGATTTTGGAGAATTTAGGTTTCACGGTACGCCGCCTTCCTGCGGATATTGATGAAACCCCCAAAGAAGGCGAAGCCGCAGTAGAGTATGTGCGCCGTATGGCCTGCGAGAAAAATCAGGTAGCGGTAGCGCAATGGTTTACTGCTCATGATCAAGAGCCTGAGTTTGCTGTATTAACGGCGGATACGACGGTGGCGGATGGTGCGGCTATTTTGGGTAAACCGGAATCCGAGGCGGATGCGGTCGATATGCTGGAACGCTTGTCCGGACGGACGCATCAAGTGCTGACGGCTGTATGCGTTTACTGGCGAGGCGTGCGCCATGATGTGGTGCAGACGAGCGAAGTGCGCTTTAAAACGTTGACGGCTGAGGAGATTGCAGCCTATGTTGCCAGCGGCGAGCCGATGGACAAAGCCGGTGCGTATGGGATTCAGGGCTTGGGCGGCGTATTTGTCGAGCATTTGCAGGGCAGTTTTACCGGCGTGATGGGTTTGCCGGTTTATGAGACCGCGCAACTACTGAAATCTTTGGGTTTGGAAGCGCCGCCGTTTGCTTAAAATTAGGCAAATGCCGTCTGAAAGCGTGCCGACAAAAACGCCTGTTTCAGTTACAATACTGCCTTAAACAGCTTGCTTGAAGAAAGATATGAAAGAACATAAGGCCCGGAAACGCTTCGGGCAGAATTTTTTGCAGGATACGCGGATTATTAGCGATATTGTCAATGCGGTCAGACCGCAGCCCGATGATATCGTGATTGAAATCGGCCCGGGCTTGGCAGCCATTACCGAGCCTTTGGCGAAAAAACTCAACCGCCTGCATGTTTGCGAAATCGACCGCGACATCGTACGCCGTCTGAAAACCTTGCCGTTTGCAGACAAATTGGTGATACACGAAGGCGATGTATTACAGTTTGATTTTAACAGCATTGAAGGCAAGAAAAAAATTGTCGGCAACCTGCCGTACAATATTTCCACGCCGCTTTTGTTCCGATTGAGCGAAGTGGCAGACGATGTGATCGATATGCACTTTATGCTGCAAAAAGAAGTGGTCGAACGCATGGTGGCGCAGCCGAAAACCAACGACTATGGCCGTCTGGGCGTAATGCTGCAATATTTCTTCGATATGGAAATGTTGATTGAAGTACCGCCTGAATCCTTTGATCCTGCGCCGAAAGTAGATTCGGCCGTCGTGCGCATGATTCCGGTGAAACACCGCATTGGTAAAGCGGAAGATTTTGAACATTTTGCCAAACTGGTGAAACTGGCTTTCCATCAACGCCGCAAAACCATACGCAATAATTTGAAGGAACTTGCCGGCGATGATGATTTGCAGGCAGTCGGCATCAATCCGCAGGACAGGGCAGAACACATTGCCGCTGAAAAATATGTGGCATTGAGCAATTATCTGGTTCAAAAGGCCGTCTGAAACAGTGATGGCAATTTTTAAGCAACCTCCTATTCAATGGGGGTTTCTAGGTAATTCATATTTGTGGCGCAAGTTGGCGCAGTATTTTTCCGGTAAGGATATGCCGCCTGAGCGGCACCGTTTTGAAGCGGCAATTATCGGCGCAGTTTGGGTATTGACCGGGCATCGTCTCGATAGGGAAGAGCAATTTAAAGTCAATCGGTACAATCAAGGTGGAACCTCCGACGGCATAGTCAGCTGCCGTTTTTGGCTTGAAACGGCCATTCCTTTGCTTTGGCAGCGGCAAGCGAAACTTAAGCCCCGAAAATTTTGGCAGTTTGGAAAGAAATAATGATTAAATTCAAAAATGTACACAAACATTTTAAAGATTTGCACGTTATCAACGGCGTGAATCTGGAAGTCAAACAAGGCGAAGTGGTCGTTGTATGCGGTCCTTCGGGCAGTGGCAAATCGACGCTGATTCGTACGGTAAACCAACTCGAGCGCATTGAAAGCGGCGAGATTTGGGTGGACGGCATCAATGTTGCCGATCCGAAAACCGATTTGAACAAAGTGCGCGAAGAAGTGGGCTTTGTGTTCCAAGGGTTCAATCTGTATCCGCATTTGACTGTCTTGGAAAATATTATTCTTTCTCCGATGAAAGTGAAAAACCAAAGCCGTGAAGAGGCGGAAAAGAAAGCGATGGAGCTTTTGGAACGTGTCGGCTTGGCGCATAAAAAAGACGCGCTGCCCGGCCAGCTTTCCGGCGGTCAGCAACAGCGTGTGGCGATTGCACGCGGTTTGGCGATGGAGCCGCGCGTGATGTTGTTTGACGAGCCGACTTCCGCACTTGATCCTGAAATGGTCGGCGAAGTATTGAAAGTGATGAAAGACTTGGCGGAAAGCGGCATGACCATGATGTGTGTGACCCATGAGATGGGTTTTGCGCGCGAAGTCGCCGACCGTGTGATTTTTGTCGATAAAGGCCAGATTCTGGAAGATGAAACGCCGGAAGAATTTTTTACCAATCCGAAACACGAGCGTGCCAAACAATTCCTGCAACAGGTGATGACACATTAAACTCGGGCCGTCTGAAATTTCAGACGGCATGATCGGTTTGAATGATTTTGAAAGTTGAAAATAATGTATTTTGTTGACCGTACTGCTGTTGTGCTGAAGCCGACCGCCCGTTTTTTGGAATGGCTGAAATCCGCCGATGAAAATATGCCCGACCTGACCGTCGAGCAACTGCGCACCAACTGCTCAGTATTCCTTGTGCCGCAATTTGACGAACCCGAATCCGTCATTTCCTATTTTGACGAACGCTACCAGCAGATTTTTGAAGCCGAATTGGCAGGCTGGGACATTGATAAAAGCAAATGGCCGCAAGACATGAGCTTGAAGGCTTTTTGGGAATTTTTCGATACCGAAATCCACGATATGGTTTTGGATATGGAAGAGGCGGAATTGAACATTACGCCTGTTTTCGACAATATGATGTAAAGCCGTGAGAAGTTTTCAGACGGCCTTAAAGCCCTCGCGTTCTTTGAAAATTCTGATTGTTTCCTTACACCTTTCGGCGTTGGCCTTATGCCTTGTCGAGTTTTACGGCTGGATGATGTGGCTGGGTTTGGCGGCATTGGCCGGCAGTTTTGCCTATGCTTGGCGCAGCGTTAATTTTCAGACTCAAAATGCGGTCAGAAAAATCATCATCGACCGCCAATACCGTGCGACGGTTTATTTGAATAACGAGGCAGAGGGAAGAAGTGCGGTTTTGCAAGACAGCAGTATGTTGACGGTTTATGCTTTGTTTTTGCAATGGAATGTTGACGGGAAAATAGTCAAACACTGCATCTTGCCCGATATGGCCGACCGCGATGCCTACCGCCGTCTGAAAGTGTGGGCGCGCTGGTGCCGTGAAAAAGAAGACAAAGCAGAACTTGCGGCAGATATAGATTAAACGGCCGTTTCAGACGGCCTTTTGAAGCGATAAATACAATGAAAACATTACAAGACTGGCTTTCTCATTTGGAGACTGCCCATAGTTCCGGCCTTATCGATATGGGTTTGGAACGCGTGGGAGAAGTGAAAAAACGCATGAATTTGGTGCCGCAATGTCCTGTCGTCGTGGTGGCGGGTACAAATGGCAAAGGCTCTGTATGCGCCTATTTGTCGCATATTTATAAAGAAGCCGGTTTTAAAGTCGGTACGCTGACCAGTCCGCACCTTCTGCGTTACAACGAACGAATCGCCATCAATACTCAGCCGGTTTCAGATGAATTGATTATTTCCTCATTTGAGCGTATCGAAGCGGCACGCGGCGAAATTTCGCTGACGTATTTTGAGTTTAATGCTTTGGCTGCCGTCGATATTTTCATGCGTGAAAATGTGGACGTAATGATTTTGGAAGTCGGTTTGGGCGGACGATTGGATGCTGTGAATGTATTTGACGGCGACTGCTCGGTCGTTACCAGCGTGGATTTGGACCATCAGGCATTTTTGGGCGATACCGTTGAGCAGGTCGGTTTTGAAAAAGCCGGAGTGTTCCGTGGTGGCAAACCAGCTGTGTGCGGTCAGAATCCTGCGCCTGAATCATTGGTCAAACACGCAGAAGAAATTGGCGCAAAACTGTTGATGGTTCAGCGAGATTTTGATTTTGCATCAATGGAAAGCGTACAGTGGAACTACCGCTTCCATCCGCAATCTTCAGACGGCCAAAGCCGTAACCGCAATTCCTTGCCGTTTCCTGCTTTGCGCGGTGCCTATCAGTTGTCCAATGCCGCGTGTGCATTGACGGTGTTGGAGTGTTTGAACGAACAATTGCCGGTTGATATCGGCGCGATTAAACGCGGTTTGCTGTTGGTTGAGAATCCTGGACGTTTCCAAGTTTTGCCCGGCCGTCCGCTGGTGGTTTTGGATGTCGGCCACAATCCGCACGCAGCCCGTGCTTTGCGCCGCAGTCTGATTAACCTTGCCTTTGCCCAAAAACGTACTGCTGTATTCAGTATGTTGTCCGACAAAGATATTGATGGCGTGCTGGAAATCGTTAAAGATCAGTTTGACGAGTGGAACATCGCGCCTTTAGATGTACCGCGCGGCATGACGATAGAGGCTTTGCAGGCCAAACTGGCTGAACACGGCATCGACAATGTAAATGTTTTTGAAACTGTCGCTGCTGCCTACCGCGCTGCTTTGGCTAAAGCAACCGAAAATGATAGAATCGTTGTTTTCGGCTCATTCCATACTGTTGCCGATGTAATGGCTGTTTTGAAAGAACACTAACGAGGAAATTATCATGTCCGACAATAAACAAAAAGAAACTCCAAACGGATACGATTTAGACGGTTACGAACAACTCAAACGTCGCAACCGCCGTCGCTTGGTCTTAGCCTCCGGCTTGGTGGTGGCATCGGGTATGCTGTTCGGTCTGGCACTGACTTCCGGCGACGATAAAAATTCACCGTTTAAAGAAGCACCTGTCGGTCAGAGCCAAGTCAAAACGGCTGATGAGCCGAGCAAGGCCGTTGTTTTAGAGCCGAATAAAGAGGATGTTGCGATGGCTGAAGAAGCAGCCCGCCATGCGGATGCCGAAGCGCAAAGCAAACCTCAAAATGCCGGCGACGAAGAAGACAATGCGCCGGTTGAAGTATTGAAGCCAAACCGTGAGTCTGCTCCCGAAGATGTCGGCGAGCCGTTGGTTTTGATTAATGATACTTTGGATGACGGCAATATTAAAGGTTTGGAAGAGTCTGAGCGTATTCAACGAGCTGAGGCCGCCAAACGCGAAGCTGCGGAGCGCCGAGCCGAAGAACGCCGCCAACGCCAGGCAGAACAACGTGCTGCGGCACGCAAGGCACAAGCCCAACAGGAAGCGGATGAAAAAGAAAACGCATTGGCTGCTAAAAAACGTGCACTTCAAGCGCGTGCTGAAAAAGCAGAGCGTGAAGCTGCTGCTGAACGCAATAAATTAGCACAATTGGAAAAAGCAGAGAAAGCCATTGCCGAGCGTAAATCTGCCAAAAACAGCAAAGACAGCGTAAAAGACAAGGCCGAACCTACTAAGAAAGCAGAAGCCAAAGTTGAAAAACCAAAAAATGAGAAGGCTAAACCAGAAACGGCCAAAGCAGAAAAAGCCGATAAGGTAAAAACTGCCGAGAAGCCGTCTGAAAAAGCCAAACCTAAAGCTGAAAAAGAAAAAGCAGAAGCCAAGCCTGCTAAAAAAGCCGCTATTCAGGCTGGTTATGCTGAAAAAGAACGCGCGCAGAGCCTGCAACGTAAAATGAAAGCCGCAGGTATCGATTCGACCATTACTGAAGTGATGACCGATAAAGGTAAGGTGTATCGCGTGAAATCAGCCAGTTATAAAAATGCACGCGATGCAGAGCGCGATTTGAACAAATTGCGTGTACATGGCATTGCCGGTCAGGTGACCAGTGAGTAATTTGCCTGTTGCCGATTTATTGGCGGCCGCCGTCATCGTCATCTGCATCATTATTTCGTTGACACGGGGTATTATTGCCGAAGCAGGAGCGATGGTGGCCTGGGTGGTATCGTTTATTGCAGCCAGAACGCTCGCCGTGCCGTTTGCCGATGTGGTCTTTAAATCGGTTGAGCCGCATTCCTTGGCGGTTGCCATGGGTTTTGCCGCTGTGTTTTTTCTGGCATGGCTGTTGCAGAAACTGGCACGATCGCTGTTGAGCAGTTTGATGTCTGCCGTTGGTTTAGGAAGCATCAACCGTTTGCTTGGCGGCGTATTCGGTGCTGTGAAAGGTGTGATTTTGGTGACACTGGCAGTGATGGTTTTTTCACACACTGATTTGCCGAAAACGGAAGAGTGGCAAAGTTCGCACACAATTCCGTATTTTGAATCACTTGCAGATGCTGCGATGCCTTATCTGCCTGGAAAAGATGCCGCAATGCCGCATCTTTCGGGTAAAGCAGCTGAAGTTGAAGAATTGGATGATTGAGTTTGACGGATTCAGACGGTCTATGGGCCGTCTGAATCCGTTTTTATTTGCGTAAATTTAGCATCATATTGTTAACAATTTGAGCAAACTCATCTAAATTATTTTATAATGACAGCTTACCCATTTAATCTTCAAACTCGGAGAAGCACGATATGTGTGGTGTATTAGGTTTGGTTAGTCATGAGCCGGTCAATCAGATGTTGTATGATGGTTTGCAGATGTTGCAACACCGTGGTCAGGACGCAGCAGGTATTGTTACTGCCGAAGGCAATATATTTCATATGCACAAGGGCAAAGGCATGGTGCGCGAAGTGTTCCGCACCCGCAATATGCGCGACTTGGTCGGTAATGCAGGCATTGCACATGTCCGCTATCCGACTGCAGGCAATGCGGGCAGCAGCGCAGAAGCCCAGCCGTTTTATGTCAGCTCCCCATTCGGCATTGTTTTGGCACACAATGGTAATCTGACCAATACCGAAGAGCTCTATGAAAACGTATGCAACAAACACCTGCGCCACGTTAATACCAGCTCCGATTCTGAAGTCCTACTCAATGTATTCGCGCACGAATTACGCCGCGAAGTCTCTAAAAATACAGCCCCTTATCAACTTACCATCGACAATATTTTCAACGCCGTTTCCGAAGTACACCGTTTGGTGCGTGGCGCATACGGTGTCGTAGCCATGATTGCCGGATATGGCATGCTGGCTTTCCGGGATCCTTTCGGTATCCGTCCGTTGGTTTTGGGTTCGCAAATTGACGAATCCGGCAAAAAATCTTATGCCATTGCCTCCGAATCCGTTGCCTTTAATGCACTTGCCTATGATTTGGAACGCGATATCCAGCCGGGAGAAGCCGTATTTATTGGTTTTGATGGCACGATTATTTCCCGTCAATGCAGCGATAAAGCCAAATTAAGCCCTTGTCTTTTTGAATATGTTTATTTTGCCCGCCCGGACTCCGTCATCGATGGCGTTTCCGTTTATCAGTCCCGTATGGATATGGGCGTATCTTTGGCAGAAAAAATCAAACGCGAGTTGCCTGTCGATGATATCGATGTCGTGATGCCGATTCCTGATACCAGCCGACCCAGCGCGATGGAACTTGCCGTCCATCTCGAAAAACCATATCGCGAAGGTCTGATTAAAAACCGCTATATCGGCCGCACTTTCATCATGCCCGGACAAGCAACGCGTAAAAAATCAGTACGCCAAAAACTCAGTCCGATGGAAACCGAGTTTAACGGCAAAAGCGTTTTGTTGGTGGATGATTCCATTGTGCGCGGTACGACCAGCCGTGAAATCGTTGAAATGGTACGCGCGGCAGGTGCACGCAAAGTCTACATTGCTTCCGCTGCTCCCGAAGTGCGTTATCCGAATGTGTACGGTATCGATATGCCGACCCGTGAAGAACTGATTGCAAACGGCCGCAGCGCGGCAGAAATCGCAGCCGAGATTGGCGCGGATGGCATCGTCTTCCAAAACTTAGAAGACTTGGAAGCAGTAGTCAAAGCACTCAATCCAAAAATCGAATCCTTTGATTCTTCATGCTTTAATGGTGTTTATCAAACCGGCGATATCGACGAAGCGTATCTAAACCGTCTCTCTACCGAAAAATCAGGTTGTGGCGGTTTGAAAATTCATCCAAGCAAAATGGAACACAGCATCAGTATCAGCGATAGTGATGATGATGAAGAATAAAGTAAATTGACTTACAATAAAGGCCGTCTGAAAATTAATGTTCAGACGGCCTTTAATTATGTTATAGACACATTATGAGTACCGAAACCAAAAATTACATCACACCTACCGGTTGGCAGGCATTGAAAGACGAACTTTATCATCTGGTCAACAAAGAACGCCCAGAAATCGTCCAAATCGTTAACTGGGCGGCAAGCAATGGCGACCGCAGCGAAAATGGCGACTATCTTTACGGCAAACGCCGTATGCGCGAAATCGACCGCCGTATCCGCTTCCTAACCAAACGCTTGGAAGCCGCCGTTGTCGTCGATCCAGAAGCGCGCGAAGCCACGGACCAGATTTTTTTCAGCGCCACCGTTGGTTTATTGCGCGGAGACGGTCGTGAACAAACCGTCAAAATCGTCGGCGTAGATGAAATCGATACTGCTAAAAACAAAATCTCATGGATTTCCCCTTTGGCGCGCAGCCTGATTAAAGCACGCGAAGGCGATGAAGTTGTCTTGAATACACCGGAAGGGCGTGAGGTTATAGAGATTCTGTCGGTGGAATATATTAAGATTGACTGATTATGCGTGAATAAAAACTATAAAGGCCGTCTGAAAAATATATTTTCAGACGGCCATCTACACTTTTAAGATTTTCCGGCTTTATCCCCGATTTTGCTTTCTTTGCCTTGAATCAGGTTTTGAATATTGCTTTTATGGCGGTACAACACCAATGCTGCAATGAATACGGTTGCCCATGCCCAAGAGGCGTGTGGCATCATGAAGAAGGCGAAGATTGGGGCACAGACGGTGGCGACCAGTGCAGCGAGGGAGGATACTTTGAAACCGAATGCCATGACCAGCCAAATTAAGGCACAGAGCAGGGCGGTTGCAGGGGAGAGGGCGAGCAAGACACCCAATGCGGTGGCTACGCCTTTGCCGCCTTTAAAATTGAAAAATATTGGCCACATATGACCGACCAATGCGGCAATGGCGACCAGGGCTATCGTTGCATCCGATAAATCTAAAGCATCTTGCAGACAGCGTGCCAAGATGACGGCAACCAAGCCTTTTACTGCATCGCCGAGCAAGGTCAGTGCGGCCGCTTTTTTCTTACCGCTGCGCAAGACGTTGGTGGCACCGGGGTTGCCGGAGCCGTAAGTGCGCGGATCGTCCATGCCGTAATATTTTGATACGATGACGGCAAAAGACAGGGAGCCGATAAGATAGGCGGCAATAATGGCGAGTACATTGAACATTTTGGGTGCTTTACTTAAAATGGGAACGGTTATTCTATCAAAAAAACGGACAGGCAAATGGATAAAATCTTTTTGTACGGCATGAAGGCCGATACTTTAATCGGCGTATATGATTGGGAACGCGAGCGTAAACAGACTTTGATTTTGGATTTGGAAATCAGTGTTCCCGAGCGTACCGGCACGAGCGACGATATCGGCGATACCATCCATTATGGCGAAGTATGCGAAGTCGTACGCCGCAGCCTTGCCGAACAGGATTTTTTACTGCTGGAAGCTTTGGCGGAATATATCGCCCAATTGATTTTAAATGATTTTGGTGCGGCCAAAGTGCGCGTCCGTATTGTGAAACCGGGTATCTTGCCCGATGTGGCGCAGGTCGGTATTGAAATTGAACGCGCTCGGGAATAAGGCTTATCTATGCCGTCTGAAAAAGGATTTCAGACGGCCTTTAATATTTTAATAATTTGGAAATGAGGTAAAAAATGGATTTGAAAGAAACTAAATTAAGCAGTGAGCCAATCTACGAAGGTTCTTTTGTTACCATCAGCCGCGATCGGGTGCGCCTGCCCAACGGCAACGAAAGCCAACGGGTTGTGATCCGCCATCCGGGTGCTGCGTGTGTATTGGCGGAAACGGAAGACGGCAAAGTTGTTTTGGTGCGCCAATGGCGTTATGCAGCCGATCAGGCGACGTTGGAATTGCCTGCGGGTAAATTGGATATTGCAGGCGAAGATCCTGCCGAATGCGCTTTGCGTGAGTTGGCGGAAGAAACGCCATATGTCGCCGACAGTGTCAAACTGTTGTACTCCTTTTATACCGCAGTCGGTTTTTGTGATGAAAAAATGTATCTTTACCAAGCGCAAGGCGTGCGTTTGGGCAGCGAGTTGAGCAACGATGAGGATGAAATTACAGAAACTGTCCTGATGAGCAAGGACGAGGTGCGTAATGCATTGGTAAACGATGAAATCAAAGATGGTAAGACTTTGATTGGTTTGCAGTATTGGTTGACTCAGAATTGAGATGTTAAGTAGAAAATCCTTGATGGATTTCTGAATACTTGAGCCTGATATTTGATAATAAGGTTTTCATACAAACAAGGCCGTCTGAAAAAGCTTTCAGACGGCCTTGTTTTATTTTGTAGCTGTATTTTAGCCTAATAAAGCCGGTGCAAACCGTGTGATCGTATCGCGTAAAACGATGAGTTTGCCGTGGAAGAAATGGGACGAGCCGGCAATGGTTACAACCGGCAGGCCTTGTGGTTCTGCCCATGTCAGGGCTTTGTTGATTTCAACGACTTCGTCTTCCGCGCCATGAATCATCAATGTTTTGGCGACGTTGGGAACGTCTGATGGTTCCGGGCGGTCGGTGTAGTGATGGACGGCGGCGCCCATCAGCAACAGCAAATCAGGCGTGCGTTCTTGGGCGGCAAAGGTGGAAACGTAGCCGCCGAATGAGAAACCGGCCAGAACGAATTGCGGTGCATCAGGATGTTGCGCTCGGGCGTAGTCGATAACGGCAATGCAGTCTTGCGTTTCGCCGCGGCCGTAGTCGTGTTCGCCTTCGCTATTGCCTACGCCGCGCAAATTGGGCAGGTAGCAATGAAAACCGAGTTGGCTGAGGGCTTTGGCGGCGGTTTGGATGACCTTGTTGGTGTTGGTGCCGCCTTGCAGGGGATTGGGGTGGTTGATGACGGCAACGCCGCGGGCGGATTCTTGTGTGCTTGGCAGGTAGATGGTTTCCAGTAAACCGGCCGGACCGGGGATTTGAATGATGTCGGGTTTGAGCATGAGTGTGTCCTTGTTTGTTTTTTCAGACGGCCTGAAACGGTTTACAGATAAAAATTCTTGCCGTTGTTTTGATTGTTGGCTTTCAAATCAACAAGCATCCGTTTGAAGTCCAAGCCGTATTTTTCGCTTAATTTTTCGGCGCGTTTTTTTAAGTTGTCGATATTTTGTTCTTTAGGGCTGCTTTGGAATGCCATGACTGCTACGTTGCCGTGGCTTTCGGCAGGCAGCTCGAGTACGCGGCCGTCAAAGACGTTGAGCAGGCGTTCGACAAAGCGTTGATAACGCTGGTCGCCGCTCCACCAGTTGGTAACAAATACGCCATCGGGAGAGAGGGCATTGCGGCAGTCTTGGAAGAAAGGCTCTTCTACCAAAGCATCGATAATCTGTTCGCCGTCAAAACCATCTACCAAAATTACATCGGTATTGTGGCGGAACACTTTAATATATTCCGCGCCATCCGCCTCGATAATTTCAAAATTTTCACCTTCGTGCGGCAATTCAAACAGGCTGCGCGCCACGGCGATGACTTGCGGATTGATGTCCACAGCGGTTTGCTTGGTGTGGGGCAGATAGCTGTCTATCCAACGGGCAAACGAGCCACCGCCCAAGCCGATTTGGGTGATGTGTTTGGGCGGGGTTTCTGCAAACAGCAGCCAACCCATCATGGCGCGGCTGTACGACAACACCAGCTCGGACGGATGATCGACATTCATAGAGCTTTGAATGGTGTCGCTGCCCAAGTGCAGGGAACGGATATTGCCTTCTTCAGAAATACCGACTTCGGGCAGATGGGATTTGGCTGGGCGCAGGCGGCGGTAAGGATGGCGGGGTGGCATGGGTGCAGACGAAAGATGTAAAAGGCGTTATTTTAACAGAAACCATGATGTTTTGTGCTGGGGCGGTTTTCAGACGGCCTTTGAGCGTGTTAGATTGGAAAATAAGGCAGGTATTTAATTTTCTTTAAAATCATTGGTTTTTATAATTTCGTGAGTAACTTTGTTTTAAAATGCTTGCCAAGATGGGAACTTATCGGCATAATGCCGACTTCCTTGCCGGTATAGCTCAGTTGGTAGAGCACCTGACTTGTAATCAGGGGGTCCCGAGTTCGACTCTTGGTGCCGGCACCAGTTAAAGACTGATGGTGCCACAAGGCATTTCAGTAAGCCGGTATAGCTCAGTTGGTAGAGCACCTGACTTGTAATCAGGGGGTCCCGAGTTCGACTCTTGGTGCCGGCACCAATTAAAAGCCCGATTGTGAAAGCAGTCGGGCTTTTTGCTTATGCTTTGATATTTTAAAAGCAGACCTTATAATACCGCGTTTCCATTACAACAAAGGGCTGCCCGTCGGGCGGAACACACAAAACACCATGATTACCGTAAACACTTTGCAAAAAATGAAAGCAGAGGGCGAGAAAATCGCCATGCTGACCGCTTATGAATCCAGCTTTGCCGCGCTGATGGACAATGCCGGAGTAGATGTACTGCTGGTCGGTGATTCTTTGGGTATGGCGGTGCAAGGCCGTCAGTCCACTTTGCCGGTGAGCTTGCAGGATATGTGCTACCACACTGAATGCGTGGCTCGCGGTACTAAAAATGCCATGATTGTCAGCGACTTGCCGTTTGGTGCTTATCAGCAGAGCAAAGAGCAGGCATTTGCGGCGGCGGCTGAGTTGATGGCGGCCGGCGCGCATATGGTCAAGCTCGAAGGCGGTGTCTGGATGGCGGAGACCACTGAATTTCTGCAAATGCGCGGTATCCCTGTTTGCGCCCACATCGGCCTGACTCCGCAATCCGTGTTTGCATTCGGCGGCTATAAAGTTCAAGGCCGAGGCGACAAGGCGGAAGCGTTGCTCAACGACGCTAAAGCGCATGATGCGGCAGGTGCGGCAATCGTATTGATGGAATGCGTTCCTGCGGAATTGGCGAAAAAAGTGACCGAGACCGTTTCTTGCCCGACCATCGGCATTGGCGCAGGCGTGGATTGCGACGGTCAGGTTTTGGTGATGCACGATATGCTCGGCATTTTCCCAGGTAAAACCGCCAAATTCGTGAAGAACTTTATGCAGGGCAAAGACAGCGTTCAAGCTGCGGTCAAAGCCTATGTGGACGAAGTCAAAGCAAAAACGTTCCCATCTGTCGAACATACGTTTGCCGGATAAAATAAAAACCAGGCCGTCTGAAACTTATTTCAGACGGCCTTTTCGATGAATAAAAGCGTATAATCGGCGCGTGATTCCCGTTGATGAAACAGCGGAAAAAATAAAGGATTTTTCAAACCATGCAAATTATTCATACGATTAAAGAATTGCGCGAGTGGCGCAAAACTGCCGGAAAAGTGGCATTTGTACCGACCATGGGCAATCTGCACGAAGGCCATCTTGCGCTGGTGCGCGAAGCAAAAAAACGTGCCGATAACGTTGTGGTCAGTATTTTTGTCAACCGCCTGCAATTCGGACAAGGCGAGGATTTCGACAAATATCCGCGCACTTTGCAACAAGATGCCGACAAATTGACAGGCGAGGGCGTTGCCGTCGTGTTCGCGCCTGATGAAAAAGAGCTGTATCCGAATGTAGAACAGCGTTTCAATGTCGAGCCTCCGCACCTGCAAAATGAATTGTGCGGCAAATTCCGTCCGGGCCATTTCCGCGGCGTTGCGACCGTTGTGACTAAGTTGTTCAACATTGTTCAACCCGATACCGCCTGTTTCGGCAAAAAAGACTATCAGCAGCTGGCGATTATCAAAGGCTTTGTCGAAGACTTGAATTTCAATATCGAAATCGTTCCTGTCGATACCGGTCGCGCTTCAGACGGCCTGGCACTTTCCAGTCGCAACCAATATTTGAGCGAAGCAGAACGCGCAGAAGCGCCCCGTCTCTATCAAGAGTTACAAAACATTGCCGCCGCCTTGAAAAACGGCAATCTGGATTACGCCCAGCTTGAAGCCGAATGTATCCGCCGTTTGACCGATGCCGGCTGGGTGGTTGATTACGTTGAAATCCGCCATGCACACAGTTTGGCAGTGGCTCATGTTGGCGATAAAGAATTGGTGGTGCTTGCTGCCGCACGTTTGGGTACCACGCGCCTGATTGATAATTTGGAAGTAGCTTTGGCTTAAAACCAAGCTGCTGTTAAAGGCCGTCTGAAACCTGTTTTTCAGACGGCCTTTTGTTACAATAACGCTTTTGCGTTTCTAAGGCTTTTCCATGTCCAAACCCACCGTTTCCCCGATGATGCAGCAGTATCTCGCCATCAAATCGCAACACGCCGACAAGCTGGTGTTTTACCGCATGGGCGATTTTTACGAGTTGTTTTTGGATGACGCAGTGGAGGCGGCAAAGCTGTTGGACATTACCCTGACCACGCGCGGGCAGATGGACGGCGTGCCGATTAAGATGGCGGGTGTGCCGTTTCATGCGGCGGAGCAGTATCTGGCGCGGCTGGTGAAGATGGGCAAAAGCGTGGCGGTGTGCGAGCAGGTGGGCGAAGTCGGCGCGGGCAAAGGACCGGTGGAGCGCAAAGTCGTGCGCATCGTTACGCCCGGCACGCTGACCGACGCGGCATTTTTGGAAGACAAGGAAACCAACCGCATCGCGGCGGTGAACGCGGATAAAAAACACATCGCCATCGCGTGGGCATCTTTGCAAAGCGGCGAATTCAAAACCAAGCTGACGACGGCGGACAAACTCGCCGACGAGCTGGCGCGTTTGCAGGCGGCGGAAATCCTGTTGCCCGAAGGCAAAAGCCTGCCTAATGGTTTTCAGACGACCTCTGCCAACATCACGCGCCTGAACTCATGGCAGTTTGCCGCCGACGCGGGCGCGAAATTATTGACCGAATATTTCGGCTGCCAAGACCTGCACGGCTTCGGTTTGGACGGCAAGGAACACGAAGCCGCTGTCGGTGCGGCGGGCGCGCTGTTGAACTACATCCGCCTGACGCAAAACCTGATGCCGCAACACTTAGACGGCATTTCGCTCGAAACCGACAGCCAATATATCGGCATGGACGCCGCCACGCGCCGCAATCTCGAAATCACGCAAACCCTCTCCGGCAAAAAATCGCCGACCCTGTTTTCCATACTCGACGGCTGCGCCACCCACATGGGCAGCCGCCTCTTGGCACTCTGGCTGCACCACCCCTTACGCAGCCGCGTCCATATCCGCGCCCGCCAAGAAGCCGTTGCCGCGCTGGGTTCGCAATACGAAACCCTGCAAGGCCGTCTGAAAAACATCGCAGACATCGAACGCATCGCCGCCCGCATCGCCGTCGGCAACGCCCGTCCGCGCGACCTCGCCGCCCTGCGCGACAGCCTGTTTGCCCTATCCGAAATCGAATTATCCGCCGAGGGTAGCAGCCTGTTGGAAACCCTCAAAGCCGTTTTCCCCGAAACCCTGCCCGTTGCCGAAACCCTCAAAGCCGCCGTAATGCCCGAACCCGCCGTCTGGCTTAAAGACGGCGGCGTCATCAACCAAGGCTATTGCGCAGAACTCGACGAACTGCGCCACATCCAAAACCACGGCGACGAATTCCTGCTCGACCTCGAAGCGCGCGAACGCGAACGCACCGGCCTCTCCACCCTCAAAGTCGAGTTCAACCGCGTCCACGGCTTCTACATCGAGCTATCCAAAGTCCAGGCCGAACAAGCCCCCTCCGACTACCAACGCCGCCAGACCCTGAAAAACGCCGAACGCTTCATCACCCCCGAACTCAAAACCTTCGAAGACAAAGTCCTGACCGCGCAAGAGCAGGCATTGGCATTGGAAAAACGCCTGTTTGAAGCCCTCCTCAAAGACATTCAGACGACCCTTCCCCAGCTTCAAAAAGCCGCCAAAGCCGCCGCCGCCCTCGACGTACTCTCCACCTTCGCCGCGATTGCGGCCGAACGCGGTTTCGTCTGTCCCGAGTTCGCCGACTATCCGGTCATCCATATCGAAAACGGCCGCCATCCCGTCGTCGAGCAACAAGTGCGCCACTTCACCGCCAATCACACCCGCCTCGACCACAAACACCGCCTCATGCTCCTGACCGGCCCCAACATGGGCGGCAAATCCACCTACATGCGCCAAGTCGCCCATATTGTCCTCATGGCGCACACCGGCAGCTTCGTGCCTGCCGATTCAGCCCAAATCGGCCCTATCGACCAAATCTTTACCCGTATCGGCGCATCGGATGATTTAGCCTCCAACCGCTCCACCTTCATGGTTGAAATGAGCGAAACCGCCTACATCCTCCACCACGCCACCGACCAATCCCTCGTCCTTATGGACGAAGTTGGTCGCGGCACTTCGACTTTTGACGGCCTCGCCCTTGCCCAAGCCATTGCCGAACACCTGCTGCAAAAAAATAAATCCTTCAGCCTCTTCGCCACCCACTATTTCGAGCTGACCAAACTGCCCGAAGCCCACGCAACAGCAGTCAATATGCACCTCTCCGCACTTGAACAAGGACAGGACATCGTCTTCCTCCACCACATCGAACCCGGCCCCGCCAGCAAAAGCTACGGTATCGCCGTTGCCAAACTCGCCGGCCTGCCCAACCGCGCATTGAAGGCGGCTCAAAAGCATTTAAACGATTTGGAAAACCAAGCCGCCGCCAACCGTCCGCAGTTGGATATTTTCAGCGCCATGCCGTCTGAAAATAGGGAAGATGAGGAAGGGAAAGAACAAGAAGTTGAGCCTGTCGATAATTTGCAGACCAATGAATTGGCTGAAGCTTTGGCGCAAATTCAGCCCGACAACCTTACGCCGCGCGAAGCCTTGGATGCCTTGTATCGCTTGAAAGATATCTGCAATAAGGCGTCGTAAATAACGTAAAGGCCGTCTGAAACAGGAGAAACATATAATGAGTTTTGCTGACATTACCGTGGTTAGTATTACCGGCGCAGATTCTTATACCGAGGGCACGATGTATGCCATTATCCGCAGCTGCGCCGAATTGCCCGGAAGCCGTGGATTGCTGATCAGCCCGAGTTGTCCGCAAGGTTTGCCGGAAAATATCCGACATCAGCCTTGCCGGAAATTCGGTTATTTAGAATACAATCTGTTTGTTTTGTACCAACTGATGTATTACATCGATACTGATTATTGTTTGATCGTTCAAAATGACGGCTGGGTGTTGAACGGTCAAAACTGGCAGGATGCCTATCGGGAATATGATTATATCGGCGCACCTTTGCCGATTTTGTTGGAAACCGAAGCAGACGGGCAGTTTTTCCTGAAAGGAACCGACCAATATTTGGCTAAACAACATCTGATTCAGACTTCTCCGAATTTGGACGAGCCGCAGAACGGCGGTTTCAGCCTGCGCAGCAAGCGGCTTTTAACCATGCCGCGACAACTGGGTTTAAATGTAGAAATCCGACCGCCTTTGCCGCCGAAAGACGAGAAAATTGCCGATATGGAATGGCTGGTACGGCTGCACCACGAGGATATGTTTTTGACGGCGCAACACCGTTATAGATTGCAGGACTTAGGTTTGAAATTTGCGCCTCCGAATATTGCTACGCAATTTTCTTCAGAAGTACCGTTTATCAATCGAATGAGGAATGTCCCTTTAGAGCGCGTCTTTGGGGCGCACTGGATGGGAAGTGTGGTCTTGACCGGCTGCAACCGTATCCGTTTTACCCAATTAAATGGTGATGAGTTGGAAACATTCTCCCGTTTTTTTAGAAATTTGGGTTATGAATTAGAATAAATGAAGGCCGTCTGAAAGTTCAGACGGCCTTTTTTAATGGTTGTTAATGATGATGGTGGGCATGGCGTGCGGCTGCGCGTTTGGTGCCGACAGGCACAATCAGCGTTGCGTAAGTATTATCTTTCTGACATACGCTTTTATCGCCGTAATCGGTCTCGTTCACGACTTTGATTTTCCACAAACCGTCAATCAGCGTAATCACATTGACCACGCCGTTTTTATCGGTTTTGCCGGAGAAGCCTTGAGGCTCGCGGTGGTCATGGGTTGATTCCAAGTCCATTTCCGCCAAAGTGTCCGAGCTGGCGGTAACGGTGGCTTTAACCAAAGGCTCGCCTTTGTACAGGACTTTGACCGGCAAAATACCGCCGGCTTTGACTTCGTTCGGATTTTTCAGCGGAACCAGTTCCAGCTCTTGGCCGATAGGGCGGGTCAATACAGCTTCATCAACTGCGCCGTTGCCCACTTGGACAAAGCTCTTGCCGAACATTTGCGATTGTTCGCAATAGGTGGCACCGGCCAGCTGTTTCAAGGTTTGCTGTTTCCAGCCGTCTTGGTTTTTCGACCAGAAAGTCGGTTGGTAGGTCGCGCTGACCCAGTAGGAGCCTGCGGGCAGGGCGGCTTTGGAAACGTATTGATAGTTTTCGCCCTTATTCACCAAATCAACGGTTTTCTTTGAGCTGTCGGTCAATTGCAGCGGTTTGAAAATATGCACGCGGTCGTCGGCGATTTTTTCGACATTGGGGAAGTCATGGCTGTAACCCAAATCCGCATGCAGGATTTGGCCGGCAGGCTGATGTGTCGGTGCGGCCACCCAAACATCGTGTGCCTGTGCCACTGCGCCCAATCCCAGCAATCCTAAAAGCATCCATTGTTTCATAGTTTCTACACTCCATCTTTCGATTATTGAATAAAACGCCTAATGATTCGGCGAATACGAACGGTACTCTTTTTTATTAACTTTGTAAATAATATGGTTTAGATTTTATAGTTATAAATAATTATTTTTTGATTTCAGACGGCCTCGGTTTATATAACCAAAACTGATAAACCCAAAAGCAAACATTATTTCCCGTTTGCCTCCGATCCCGATAAAGTATCGCCATACTTTTAATAGGAGCCGACCATGAATATCCGTACCCTTTCTTTTGCCGCATTGACCGCCGCGCTGGCGTTGAGTGCCTGCTCTCCCAAAAACGAACAATCTGCCGACAATGC
The DNA here is from genome assembly GCF_051956855.1 of Neisseria sp. P0021.S007. Classification (NCBI taxonomy): domain Bacteria; kingdom Pseudomonadati; phylum Pseudomonadota; class Betaproteobacteria; order Neisseriales; family Neisseriaceae; genus Neisseria; species Neisseria sp. P0021.S007. The sequence goes on along the minus strand of NZ_JBQCXA010000003.1, from coordinate 111,321 downwards.
CGCTTCCGCAGGCAAGGGCGGTAATGTGAAGCTGTTGAACGTCTCTTATGATGTCGCACGAGATTTTTATAAAGAATACAATCCTTTGTTTGTTAAAGAATATGCTGCGAAAAACGGCGGTGCAACGGTTGAAGTCCAACAGTCGCACGGCGGCTCCAGCAAGCAGGCTTTGGCTGTCGCCAATGGTTTGGCTGCCGATGTGGTGACCATGAACCAGACTTCCGATATCGAGCTTTTGGTGAAAAAAGGTTTGGTCAAAGCCGATTGGAACACCCGTCTGCCGGACAATGCCGTGCCTTATACCAGTAACGTCGTTTTCTTGGTACGCAAAGGCAATCCAAAACACATCCAAGACTGGGGCGATTTGGCCAAAGACGGCGTGCAAATCGTTTTGGCGAACCCGAAAACCACCGGCAACGGCCGCTACGCCTTTTTGGGTGCGTACGGTTATGGTTTGAAAGTGAATAACGGCGATGAAGGCAAAACCAAAGATTTTGTGGCCGCATTGCTGAAAAACACGCCTGTATTTGAAAACGGCGGTCGCGCGGCAACGACGACCTTCAGTCAACGCAATATCGGCGATGTCTTGGTTACCTTTGAAAATGAGGCCAACTACGTCAGCAAAAAGCTGACCCAAGACCAGTTTGAAATCGTTTATCCGAGCTACACCATTCTTTCCGAAGCACCGGTTGCCGTCGTGGACAGCGTAGTCGACAAAAAAGGCACACGCTCCGCTGCCGAAGCCTATCTGCAAAACCTCTGGAGCGAACCGGCTCAAGAGTTGGCCGCCAATCTTTATCTGCGTCCGCGCAATGCCGAAGTATTGGCGAAACACAAAGCCGATTTCCCTGAGATTGAGACGTTTAATCCGAATGAGAAATTTGGCCCGTGGGAAGAAATCATGAAAAAATTCTTTGCCGACGGCGGATTGTTTGACCAGCTTTCCAGTAAAAAATAAGGCTTAAACATAGAGGCCGTCTGAAACTTCAGACGGCCTTTTGTTACAATAAGCCTTTTTCTTATCCACCTTTTCCCATGTCCCAACGCAAAATCATCCATATCGATATGGACGCATTCTACGCTTCGGTAGAACTACACGAGCAGCCGCACCTGAAAGGGCTGCCTGTCGTTGTGGCGTGGGACGGTACGCGGTCGGTCATTTGTGCCGCTTCTTATGAGGCGCGCAAATTCGGTTTGCACTCAGCCATGTCGGTGGCAACGGCGAAAAGGCTGTGTCCGCAGGCGGTGTTTGTGCAGCCTCATTTCGATTTGTACCGTCAAGTGTCGGCGCAGATTCATGCCGTGTTTCGGCGTTATACCGATTTGATCGAGCCTTTGTCTTTGGACGAAGCCTATTTGGATGTTACCCAAAATTTTGAAAATATCCCGTACGCCAGCGAAGTGGCCAAACGTATTCGTGCTGAAATTTTTGAAGAAACCGGTTTGACAGCCTCCGCGGGTATCGCGCCCAATAAGTTTTTGGCCAAAATCGCTTCTGACTGGCGCAAACCGAACGGGCAGTTTGTGCTGCCGCCGCAAAAAATCATGGCGTTTTTGGAGAGCCTGCCGTTGGGTAAGATTCCCGGTGTCGGCAAAGTTACACTGAAAAAGATGAATGCCCTCGGTATGCAAACCGCCGGCGATTTGCGCCGTTTTGAGCGCGGCGAACTTTTAAACCATTTCGGCCGCTACGGCTACCGCCTTTACGATTTGGCACGCGGTATCGACGAGCGGCCGGTCAAAGCCGAACGCGAACGCCTGCAAATCTCAACCGAAATCACCTTACCCGAAGATTTGTCTTTGGCGCAGGCTTCAAGCCATTTGCCGCACCTCGCCGAAGACCTCTGGCGGCAAATCGAACGCAAAAACGTCGAAGCCAAAGGCGTTACCCTCAAACTCAAAACCCACGATTTCCGCATTATCACGCGTTCGCTGACGTATTCTTCCGTCCTTCCCGATAGCGCCTCGCTGCTTCAGGCAGCGCATACTTTGCTGCAACGCATACCTCCGCAACGTGAAGACGCCTTCCGCCTGATCGGTATCGGCGTGAGCCATTTGCTGCCGAAAAACCAGCAGCAGACGCTTTGGTTATAAAGAAATAGAAAAGCATTCTTTCCGTTTGAAGATAGGGCGCTGGACAATATTGTTCCATAACCATATCGGCAGCCGTTTCAACAGGCCGTCTGAAAATTATTAGGAACAACCAGCCATGTCTTTATTCCGCCCACAACTCTGGAAAATCCCCGAAATCAGCGATGCCGAACGCCGCCAACTGCCTGAGTTGGCAGCCGCTTTGGAGCACCGTTTGCAAGACATTGCCGCACGCTATCCGCAAGCCGTCTTCGCATCCAGCCTTGCGGTTGAGGATATGGTCATTACCGATGCCGTGTGCCGTCTGAAACTGCCCATCCGCATCATCACGCTAAATACGGGCAAACTCAATCCCGAAACCGCCTCGCTGATTGCCGAAACCAATGCGCGTTATCAAACCGAATTGGAAGTGTTTTATCCCAATCGACAAACCGCCGCCGAATTTGAAGCGGAGTTTGGTACGACCGCGATGTACGACAGTGTCGAGTTGCGCCGCCGTTGCTGCCATATCCGCAAAATTGAACCGCTCAACCGCGCTTTGCACAACGCGCCTGCATGGCTGACCGGACAACGCCGCAGCCAGTCCGAAACGCGCAGCGAATTGAATTTTGAAGAGCTGGATACAGGCCGCAACATCGCCAAATTCAATCCTATTTTCGATTGGGAAGAGCAGGATGTTTGGGCATATGCGCACGAGCACCAAGTTCCGCTTAATGCGCTGTATCATCAAGGCTATCCCAGCATTGGGTGCGAACCCTGCACGCGTCCAGTCAAGCTGGGCGAAAATATCCGCGCCGGGCGATGGTGGTGGGAAAGCAAAGACAGTAAGGAATGCGGTTTGCACAAATAATCAAAGGCCGTCTGAAAACGTTTCAGACGGCCTTTTTGACGGTTTAACAAGATGATTTATCAAGTATTTGCTTTTCGTTCAACAAAAGTGGAAAGCAGGGCGGTATCGATGTCCCATTTCCAGATGCCTTGATCCGAGCCGTCCATGCCGCGCAGGAAGAGGTAGCGGATGGCGATTTGGGGCAAGGGCTTGCCGCGCAGGGCATAGTAGCGCGCGATGGCAACGGCGTAGATCAGGGCTTGCAGGTAGTAGTGATGATGCGCCACAGCTTCGTTCATCGCCTGTTGCGTGTAGGCGCTTGCATCGTTGCCCAAATGGTTGGATTTGTAGTCGATTAAAACGACATTGCTGTCTGAATCTTGGCAAACCATATCAATAAAGCCGTTTAAATAGCCTTGCAAATCATGGAAATCAAGCAGTTGCGCGGCTTGGACGCATTCGGGCGGCAGGTTTGCTTCGCTTGAGGCAAACCAACGGCGCAAGTCGTCCAGTTTGAAATCGTCCATGTACAGGGTGAACCCCATTTCGGGCAGGCGTCGGGTCGTCGGAATCTGTGACAGGCTCTCGTTGATTAAAGGCGTAAGGCGGCAGGTATCGAGCATGGTGATTACCGTCGGCAGCCATTTGTCTTCAAAGCTATGGCGTTGCAAAACTTCGGCAATCATTTCGGATTGGCTCTCGGCAGAGGCGGCGAAATCGAGTTTTTCCAGCATTTCATGCAAACATACGCCGGCATTGGTGCCGCGGGGGAAATGGTGGATATCGAGGCCGTCTGAAAGTGGGGGCGGCAGGTTTTCAGACGGCATGGCACGGTCTGCGCTTTCTGCCGGATCGATGGCAGGTTGCAAAGGCTCGTGTTGTTCGTCGGTTGACTTGGTGTGCCGGCTCAAACCGGTAAAGCTGGTGTGGCGGATAAAGTCAAAATCGCGGCGTTTAATGCTATGTGCGCTAAAAGCTTGGTCTTGCTGGCGGCTGTATTGATAGACGGTTTCCGGCGGGGCTTCTTCCGTGAAGGCAAACTCCGTATTTTCAGGCGCGTTTTTGATAAAGCGTTGCCAGTTGGTTTTAAGCATTTCTACAACGTCTGTCGCGCTTTTATAGCTTTGGCTGACGCTCTCGCGGCCGGCATCCGACAAACCTTCGAGCAGATAGGCAAAAGGATTGTTTGGCGTACAGTTTTTGTTGGCGGCGGCGTAGATATTGAGCTGTTCTTCGGCGCGGGTAAGGGCGACATAAAGTAGGCGTAAATCTTCTGCCGTCTTTTCGTCGGCAAGATGGCTTAGTTCTGCTTCCGAGGTTTGCGATTTTGCCAGTAGCTCGGTTTCGTGGCTTTCAGTATGCAGGATTTTCCAGTTTTCTTTGGAATTGTCTTTGGTATCCCACGCGAAGGGGCAGTACACCAAAGGATATTGCAAACCTTTCGACGCGTGCATGGTAACGATTTTGACCAGTTTTTCGTCGCTTTCAAGACGGATGGTTTGCGCGTCTGATGGGAAATGGCCGCTGCGTGCACGGCTGATTTGTTCGTTCAGCCATTTATGCAGGGCGGCAGGGTTGCGGCTTTGACTGTCTTCTTCGGCCAAAAGCTCCAGAATTTGGTAGTAGTTGGTCAGGCTGCGCTCGTTGCCGCCTTTGAGCAGGCGTGTTTCGATGTCATGTAGGGCGGCAAACTGCTGCACGGCGGCAAAAATGCCGCCTTTCCGCCATTTTTCCATGGCTTGGGCAGATGACTCTAGCCATTTCAGCAGCTGGTGTTCGTTATGGTTGAGTTCGTAAATCTCTTTGGCGGTATAGCCGAATAAAACGCCGGTCAAGACAAAGCGCAGCCAGTCGGTTTGCCTTGGGTTGAGCCAAAAGCCGATCAGCGCGGACAGCGAATCTGCCTCGGCGGAATCGAAAACGGACTGGCGCGACAGCAACACGCTTTGGATACGGCGCTGTTTCAGTTTACCGGCAATCATCGCCGCTTCGTTGTTGGTGCGCACCAAAACCGCAATATCGCCGGACTCCAGCGCGCGGCCTTTGAAGTTCAGACGGCCTTCGGCTGCTTCATTGAGCGCAAAGGCAATTTCATCGGCGCAATATTCGGCGGCACGGCCACGCAAAATCTCTTTGTTGGTCTGATCGTCCGTGTTGAGCCAGCGTACTTGGATGGCGGGACGGTGTGGCGACAGCCGGCTTTCGGCGCGGCTGGCGGAGACATCGCTGTAATCGATATTTTCCAAGACGAAGGGGTGTTTTTTTTGTTTGAACAAGGCGCTGATGCCGTTAATCAGCTTGGCATGGCTGCGGTAGTTGACGGCGAGGGTGTAATGCCTGTCCGCATCTTGCGCAGCTTGCAGATAGGCGTAAATGTCCGCACCGCGAAAGCTGTAAATCGCCTGCTTGGGGTCGCCAACGAGAAACAGCGGGCAGCCTTGTTCGATAAAAATTTGGCGGAAAATTTCGTATTGCAGCGGGTCGGTATCTTGGAATTCGTCAATCAGCGCGATTTCCCAGTTTGCCGCCGCCGCTTTTGCCAACGCGTTGCCGTGTTCATTGGTGGTCAATGCCTGATGGACGTCCAGCAGCAAATCGTCAAACACGCGCTCGCGGCGTGATTTTTTTTGTTCGGCAATGGACTGATTGATGTGGGAAAGGAGGTCGAGTTGCAGGCGGATGAAGACCGCTTCTTCCGCGCTTTCCATTGCCTGCAAATCACGACCGAGATTGGCCAAGGCTTGCAGCTGAATAATTTCCGGCATATCGGCATCGGTTTTATATTCTTTTTTCAGTTTGCTGTTGAGCGTGTCGATACTGAAGAGGCTTAATTTTTCTAGCGTTTGTTTGCTCAGGCGGGGCAGACGGTTGGATTCGGCGTTTGTTTTTAAATCGGTAAAAACATTTTCAAAGGTTTTTCTTTTGTAGGTTTGGCCGTTAAGTTTGGGAAAAATTGCCCAAAATGCTTTTTCCAAGTCTTCCAACTGAGCGCAAACTTTTTGCCATGTTTCTTGAAGGTTGGCTTGGGCTTCTTTCAAATCGCCTTCAGACCGTCTGAATTTCAGATAGGGGCGGCCGGTATAGCTTTTGATTTCGGCAAGCATTTCTTCGGGCGTGCATTTCCGGTCAAAAACCAATTGTGCCAATGTGGCATCGGTTGCCACTTTCTGCCGCCAAAAGTCTTGTGCAGGAATCAGCAGCCTCTCGCGCGAGTCGTCCGACAGCTCGACATCCAAAGGTGCGCCGCACAAAAACGCGTAATCGCGCAAGACGCGCTGACAGAAGCCGTGGATGGTGTAAATAGAGGAGTTGTCAAACTGGCTCAGCGCGGCTTTGAGGCGGAGAATCAGGCGATGGCAGCTTTCTTGTCCGTCTTGCTCGCCTAAAGCCAAAGGAATCAAGCGATTGAGAAAGTCATCGGGGGATTTTTTCTCTTTTTCGTAATATTTGTTCAGGCCGTCTGAAATATGTTCCGGCTCGCCGCCCAAAGTTTGGATTTCGTTCAAAACCTGCAACACTTCGTCCAAACGTGCGCGCAAACGGGTTTTCAGTTCTGCCGTCGCCGCTTTGGTAAAGGTAACGACCAGAATTTTCTCGATGTCTTTTTTTTCTAAAACAATCAGTCGGGTAAAGAGCGCGGCAATGCCGTAGGTTTTACCCGTACCGGCAGAAGCTTCGATAAGGTTGGTGCCGTCGATGGAAAGTGTGAGCGCGTCAAAAGGAAGGGCGGAAGACATGGTAGGAACGGAATAATATTAGCGAGGCATTATCATAACAGAGATAGTGTGTTGTTTTGCATTGATGATAAAAATGCCGTCTGAAAACTTTCTGTTTTCAGACGGCATGTCTTAATGGCTATTAAATGACTTCAATAGCGCATCTTAGTAGCGCAAACGGCGTTTGGCGTAGCTTGGTTGGCGAGGACGATAGGTATAACGGTTCGCCGCAGGAGCTTTACTGTCGTCATAGTAGTACGCAACATTATTACCGTTGATGGTCGTATTGTTGACGCTCAAACCGGTTGGAGAGCCGGTAGTAATAACAACATTGTCGCTTTGGATGGTGTTTGCCGTATTGGTTACGTTGGCTTCGTTTTTACCTTTGGCGTTGATGCCGCCGTTTGGTTTGCCTGAAGCGTAGCTGCCGTTGACATTGATGGTCAGATTTTTTTCGTTAACGCTGCTGATCGCGCCGGAAGTATTGACTTTGTTGCCTTCTACTTCAACGGAGTTGTTGGATACCAAGTTGGTACCGTGCAGGTTGACGTCGCCGTTGTTGGCATTGATTTTAATCTCATTGCCGGCCGCTACATTCGCGCCTGCGGCGGTAGAAGAAGCGTTATCGGTTTTGTTGACGCCGACAGAGCCGTTGACGTGAGGAACGGCAACACCGGTTTCAACATTGATTGTCGCGCCAGCGCCGATACCGACATTAACAGCTGTACCTTGGTTGGAGGCAGTATTGGCTGACTCGGTGAAGGTTACGCCGTTGCCTGCGGTAATGTTGACGTTGTTGTTGGCGGTAATGTTGGATGCGATTTCAGCAGAGTCTTTGGCGTTGATGACAACATTGGTCGCATTCATATCGCCTTTGACGGCGGTAGATTCTTTTTTGTTTTCATCAGCGTAGTTGACGTTCAGGTTGGCATTCACATCAACGTTTGAACCATCTTTGGTGTATGCGCCGACAGTCAAAGAAGCGCCGCCTTGTTTACTGCTGCTGTTGCTGGTGTTGTGGGCGGCAGTGTTGTGGTATGAACCTGCATCAATGTTAATCGCACCGGTCACATCGTATTTTGTACCTTCATCAGACACTTTGTCATTTGCCAAAACGATGGCATTGCCTGCGTTGATGGTGGTTACGGTTGCAGTGGATTCATTGTGGGTCGAGGAGTTGCCTTGACCTTGTGCAGTGATTTCACCGCCGATGCCTTTGTTGGTACTGATGCCGGCAGAAACGACCAAACCGCCGCCGTTTTGTTTCACATCGGATTTTGCACCGCTGTGTGCCGCTGCATGGGTAACGTTTTTGGCAGCTTCAACCACATTGCCGGTCGCATTAATCACTGTACCTTCTTGATTAATATTGCCGTTTGCAGTGATGGTGGCGTTGCCGCCGGTGTTGATGTTGGATACATGAGATGTATTCGTTACGGTAGTTGCATCTGTTTTGGTGCTGGTAATGCCGACAGATACGCCGACGCCTGCAACGTTATTTTTTTCGTATGCAGTAGCAGATACGCCCAAATCAGTTACGCGTCCGGATTCGGTCACAGTGTTGCTGCCTTTGGATGCAACAACATTGACGTCATTGGCTGCGGAAATGTTGACAGATTCTTCGCCGTTGACTTGGCTACCGCTGACGGTAACGTTTGAGTTGGAAGACAACTGGGTGTTTTTACCGGTCAAAATGCTGCCGTTCAGGCCGACAGAGTGGGTGTCGGTGTGGGTATCGGTGAATTTAATACCGGCTTTGGCAGTCACGCTGCCGTTTTCTTTATTGGTTTCGGTGCCAGAGTAGCCTTTGATGGAATACTCGTTGACCTGTTTGTTTTCTACCGCTTTGGCAGCATCAATGGTCAAATCGCCTGCGGAAGAAAGTTGCAGTTTTTGTGCCGCAAACAATGCAGAACCGATCACATTGATGTCTTTGTTGGAAACAACGGTCAGGTCGGCATTGGAAACCAAGGTAGAACCGGTTACTTTTTCAATGCTGCTGTTGCTGCTGGTTTTAGAGGTAGTGATATTGAAAATCGTACCTTTACGCGCGCTTTGTGCGGAAGTATCGGTGCTGGTGGCGTTTTTAATATCGACATTGCCTGCTTTGGAGCTGACGAATGTACCGGCTTGGCCTTCAACGGTACTGCCGTAAACGTTGACGCCGTTTTTTGCACCCAAAACTATGTTTGAGTTGGCAGTAATGCTGCTGCCGTGCAGGTTTTCGGTACGGTTGTTTTGAACTTGGCTTTCACCGCCGAACAGGCCGCCCCAGTATTTTTTCTGGTCGTCGAGGCTGTTGGTGTTGATGGTGGTTTGAGTACCCAAGTTGATGTTGTTGACATCGGTAACGACATTGCCGTTTGCCGCAATGCTTGCGCCGTAAGTGCTCAAATCGCCTTCGGAAATCAAACCGATATCACCGGCTGCGGAGATTTTGGTTTGATGGGCGGTAGAGTTTTTGGAAGATTTTGTAGCGATACCGGTTTTCAGGGCAGCAGTTTCATTTTTGAAGCTGACATAAGTCGAGCTGCTGTCGGTTTCGCTGTTGCTGCTTAATACGATTCCTTGTTGGGCGGCAATGCGTGCATCAGCAGCCGAGTTCAGTTCGGTCGCATCCAATTGAACTTTGCCGGTGGTGGCAATATTGACAGAACCGGCATTGATTTTGGTTTGATGCAGGCTTTCGTCAGCAGAGGAGCTCAGGTTGTTGTTGTACCAAAGGCCTTTGCTTTGAGTGTGGTCGGATTCTGTACGGTTGGTGGTTTTTACCGCGTTAGAATTGATATTGCCTGTGGCAGAAGCAGTCAGCGCGCCGGCATTGATGTTGGCTGCGCTCAGGTTGAGGCTGCCGCTATTGTTCAAAGTCAATGACTCGGATGCATTGATATTGCTGGCGGTAAAGGTTTCCGTTTTGTTGCGGTCCGAACGGAAGTGCTGAACATTTTGCGCCTCTTTGCCGCTGGAAGATTTGTTGGCAGAATGGCTGGTAACCGTGCCTTTGATGTCGGTATCGCGGGCAAACAATTCCATTTGTGCGCCGGTCAGATTGGCGGACTGGATGCTCAGGTTGCCTTTGCTGTCGATATTCAGGTAGCGGGTACCGGTAATGGCGGCATTTTGAATGTTTTGTTTGGCGCGTTTGTCGGTCGCGTGGATGCGGATGGTACCGGCGCGCATACTGCCGAAAATATGACCGTCAAGCACCGGCGCATTTGAAGCAGCGTCCAATGCTTCGATTTGTGCGGTTTTGTAGTCGAAGTTGCTTTTGCCTGAAGAAACATTGATGGCGTCGGCGGCATTAACGTTGGCTGATTTGCCGACAACCACTTGCGGCGCGAGCAGGTCAACCACGCGGTTGCCGCTCAAATTGCCGTTTACTTGCAGTTGTTTGCCATTGTCGCTGATATTGAAAGATTTCAACGCGCCGTCTGAAACGGTTGGCGTACCGACAACCAAGGATGCGCGGTTGGCATTCAGGATACTGCCGCCGTTGTGGGTAATGCCGTTAGGGTTTGCCAAAACATAGTCTGCGGCAATACCGAAGATCTCTTGCTGACCCAAGATCAGGGAAGGGTTTTTGCTGACCACTTCATTCAAGATCACAGATGCGGCCTGACCTTGGAAGTTTTTGTTGGCAGACAGGTTTCCGGCCAGTTGGGATTTACCGGCAGACAGGGCGTTATTCAAAACGGCACCGTGTTGGGAAACGTTGTACTTGTTATATTGGTTGTGAGAAAGACCTTGAGCCGTCGGTGCGGCAATGTTGACGATGTCAACATTGTGTTGCTGCTGTACCGAAGTTTGGCCGATGGCTTCGATATTGGCGGCTACCGCTGCATTTCCCAGGAATGCAAAGCACACGGCGACAGTTACTTTGCCGGAAGCTGAGAGCTTAGGCTGATATAAAGTGTCGATTTTCATGGATTTTAATCCTTATTTATCGTGATGGAGATTGAATCAGAAATCCCATATCGGGTATTGGATTTCTGTTGAGGAAATTTTTGAATGTATTAACATTGTTATGAATTTTTTTACAATCATACCACCAGTATGGCCTTGTGTGCACTATTTCAAATGCAAATAAAAACCGCCCATCTCATTGATATTAATGGAAAATTAATAACGGTAAGATAGGCGGTTTATATATTGGATAAAAGGATATATATTTACATAACTTTAAAATGGAATGCGTAAAGAAACAGTCACATGATCCTGTTTTTCGCTGTTTGATTGGTTGGGCATGCGCGCAAAACCTTTGCCGTAGTCGGCAGAAAGCTGCCATTTGTCCGCCTTGCCCAAATTCAAACCTGCCACTAAGCCCATGGCACGTTGCGAACCTTCGTTATTGTTTTTGGCAACGCCGATGTCTGCGCCCAGATAAGGCTCGATATAGATGCCGTGGGGCGTATTGCGGCGGAAATAAACGGTATTGCTCAACAAGACTGCGCTGTTTGCGCTCAAAGAAGTTGAACGGAAACCGCGTACATTTTGATAACCGACGATGTCCATTTCTTTGGCGGCAAACAAATCATGCGGGCTATATTGGGCGTCTATTTGGTGATGGTTGCGCACGATCCATTTACCCAATGGACGGTTTTGAATCAAATTGCTCTGCAAGGATACAGAGGTATAACGCTTGTCGAATGGCGTGTGTTCGGTATTTTTCGCAAATCCTTGTTCCACGCCGATATTGTTGAGCCAAATGCCGTTTGGCAGGATGGCTGTATGCGATAGGCCGACTTGTGTCGAATAGACTTCCGGGCTTTGCAATTCCAGTTTGCTGTCGGCAAATTTTGCAGTCTGTTTCACATAATCGATGCCGATATAGGCGGAGGTAATATGTTTTTGACTGCGTGAGAATACGCGGTCTGCTTTGATTCCTGCCGCTTTGGATTGGGAGCGGTAGGCATAACGTGTTACGCTGGGCGTTAAGATGCTTTGCGATTGCGACGCGGCGGCGTAAGTGCTGAATGTCCATGCACCATAAGGAACTTGATAGAACATACTGCCGCCGCGACTGTAATGGCTGTCGTGGTTGTTTAGATTGGTATAGCCGTTTAGATAAAGGGAGTCGCTCAATCCCAACGGGCTGCCGACATTCAGGCTGCCGCGCAGTGTCGTGGTATTGGGTTTGTTGCCTTTATTGTCAATGGTGACGCTGCCGCCCCAATGTTTTTCGGCATCGTTGTTGAGTTGGATTGAGGCGGTGCCGTCATCATGCGGATAAACATCGATGCTGACGTTGTTGCCAGCAACATGGTTTGCCTGTTCGATACCTTGGTCGAGGTATTGAATGTTCAGCGGTTTGCCTTGATGATTGGGGAAGAGGGTGTCGACGTTGACTGTACGGGAGCCGCCGGTAATCTCACGGATTTTGCCTTCGATGACTGCTAATTTCAAAACACGCTCAGGCGTGGTTTCAAATTTGATTTGCGTGTGCGGATAGCCTTGAGCGATATATTCGGCAACGATATCCCGGTTCAGTTGGTTGATGTTGTTTTGATTGATGCATTTGGGGAGCTTGGCTTCAATCTTTTTGGAATCGATGAGCGTAATGCCGGAAAGTTCGATACCGGTGTAATCCAAACATTCGGTATTGTTTTCAGACGGCACCTCTTGTGCAACCGTGTCGTTATCTTGTTTTTTCTGTAAATCCCATGCCGACTGCTCGCGTTTTTGGATTTCGACCGAATGAATCTGATCGAGATTGTCGCGGAAGTCTTTGTCGAATTGGTTGGGTACGTTTTTATCGATTTGATTAAGCGGATTCGGTGTATTGGCCGCATAGGCGTTTAGCGCGGAGAGAATCAATACGGGCAGGGGAAGAAGGCGGGATTTGTACATGGTGTCGTAATTTTATAGGGATAATAATTGGGTTTATTTTATCGAAAATAGCTGCTTGGGGCGTATCGGTTTTTATCCTTGTCTGCAATCAGGGTTTATTAAGCAACAATGGGATAAATTTTTATGATAATACCATAAAAATATTAAGGGAATTTAAATAACAAAAACCTGCCTTTGAAAAAGCAGGTTTTTTCAGACGGCCTGTGAGCCGTTAAAGATTTTGCAAACGCTCGACAGAAGGCGCGTAGTAGTAAGCACCTGATACGGCTTTAGACAAATATTTCAGCAGTAAGTCGGTTTTGCCGTCTGCATCGCCGAACATATTGAGCAGCTGAACTTCAATATTGTGCAGCGTGTTGCAATAGGAAGTGAACATCAAACCATGTTCGCCGCTGATTTTGCCGAAGGGCAGGCTGCGGCGGACAATTTTCAAGTCAACGCCGTTTTCTTTGACATTGACGCGGCCGAGATGGGAGTCGGGCAGGCGCACGTCTTCGTTGAATTCATCATTGGTTTCTTTGCTGCGGCCTACGCTGGCTTCTTGTTCGGCAGTAGGGACGGCATCCCATTTTTTTAAATCGTGCAGGTATTTTTGCAGCAAAACATAGCTGCCGCCGGTATCGGGCTTGCCTTCGGGAATAATGGCGACATTGCGCACATTGTCATCGCCCTGCGGATTTTCCGTACCATCGACAAAACCGTCCAAGCCGCGGTCTTCATACAGGCGCAGGCCGTGTTCTTCAGTGGATACGCGGATGCTGTCGCCGAATGCGCCTAAAACAGATTGAGCTAAGGCATAGGCGGCTTTTTGCTCGGTGGCTTGAATGTGGATATAGAGATCGTGTTGGGTGGAGGGGGCGAGGCCGTTGCCCAATTCAGGAAAAGGTTTGATTTCGCTGCCTTCGTCAGTATGGCCGAACGATTGCCATGCGCGGCTGCCAAAGGCAATGGTCAAACCCAAAATATCATTTGGAAAACGGGTTTTCAGTTTGGCCAAGGATTCCAAAGAAAGGCGGCAGGCAGATTTGATGTCTTCGTTGCGGCCGTCTGAAATGTCTGCTTCGATAAAAATACCGGCTTGTGCGTGATCAGGAATAATAGCTGATTGAGGGTGGCTCATGATGATTCCTTTCAAAATATTATGGGTTTTTACGCGGGAGATTATACACTGAAAGTTTCAGACGGCCTAAAATCTGCCTTTTGATTTTTTTAGGGTCGGAAAGTCATGTTTGGTAAGATGTTTTTTGTGAGCGTCATTCTGTTGCAAGTGTTTACATTCGGGCTTGGGCGTTCACTGCAATGGCTGTTTGCGCCTTGGATTGGCAAAGTTGGCAGACGTTGGCTAATGGGTATTTCCTATTTCATTACAAACGGCTTGTTGATCGGCTTGCTGCTGGAGTTGGGGCATATGATGTTCCGCGTGGTGGCGTTTTGGATGGTAATCTTGCTGTTTGTGATGTATGCCGCGTTGGTGACATTTATCCTGTATCTTTTGCTGCGCCGTTTTGTGGCACGCCAACCGCTTTCTCGAAGCCTGCGGCTGTTTGCGCCTTTGTTTGTGGCCGGTTTGCTCGGTTTGGGGATGTATAACGCCTATACGCCCGTGGTCCGCCATCAGACTGTATTCATCAATAAGAAAATGGATAAGCCGCTGCGTATCGGCGTGGCCAGCGATTTGCACTTGGGGATTTTGTTTGGCGCGCGTCAATTGGACAAGTTGACGGACATCATGAAGCGGGAAAAAGTCGACATAGTGTTGCTGCCGGGCGATTTGATGGACGATACCGTCGATGCCTACCTTAAAGAAAACATGAAACCACATTTGCAGAAGCTGACTGCGCCGATGGGCGTTTATGCCACTTTGGGCAATCATGACTGGTTCCGCGATCAGAAGCGTATCAAACATGAATTGGAAGCTGCAGGCTTGACGGTTTTGGCCAATCAGGTTTTGGAAGTGAATGGTGTGTTGCTGGTAGGGCGGAGCGATGATTTGGATCGCAAGCGTCCTAGTGCGGAGCAGCTTTTAGAAGGTCAAAATACCCGATTACCGGTTTTATTGATGGACCACCGTCCTACTTCAATCGAAACCCATGCCCGGCTGCCGATTGATGTGCAGGTCTCCGGCCATGTCCACAACGGCCAAGTTGCACCTGCCAACCTTATCGTCCGTACGCTTTATCGTCTTGCTTACGGTTATGAGGCGATCGGCAACGGCCATTTCTTCACCACTTCGGGCTACGGCTTCTGGGGCATTCCCTTGCGTTTGGGTTCGCAATCAGAAGTGTGGGTTATTGACATCAAGTCAAAGCATTGAAATAGAAATATAAACTTCAGGCCGTCTGAATTTCAGACGGCCTTTTTTATGAAAATTGGGAAAAAATATTGAAATTGGATTATAATCGATGTTAATAAAATCAGCCACCGATATGAGTGGCATCATAACTAGGGAACTCACTATGGGCATTATTAGTCTTGCACTTATCTTCGTATCAATCGCCGCCGTCTTATTGTATTTCAAACAACAGTTGAAAGACCGCAAAAAAGACTGTCGCGAATCCTTTGTCTCTTTGCGCATTGCGCTCGACTGCCGACATCAGGCCGTCCGTCATGTATTGGATGCATACAGCAAACATCTGCAAGAGCAGGGCATTGCATCGGATCGAAACGTTCAGCAGATGTGTGCCGAAGTCGAAACTGCATTGGCGCAAACTGCCAAAACATTTTCCGAGTCCAAAATCAAACATCTGTGTGAAGCCGAAACAGCATTGAATCATGCGTTGAAAAAATTGCAAACTGCCGTCAACGGTCTTTTGAAACAGTATCCTGATGAGCAATTGGCGGGTTTGATGGAAATGCTGGATGCAGCAGAAGCGGAAGTTGCATCAGCACGCCGTACTTACAACCGCAGAGCCGGAAGTTACAACCATCATTTAAACAAGCTGCCCAACCGCCTTGTCGCCAAGCCATTAGGCTTTGACAAGCAGGCAGGATTGGTTCGTTTCACGGAAAATCAAACGCAACGCATGAGCAGCAATATGTTAGCTTAAAAATTAAGCAGTTTGCTGAATAAGTGATACACAAAAGGCCGTCTGAAATATTAATTTCAGACGGCCTTTTGTTTACTGTTAATGAAAAATACTTAGGCTTTGGCCAATTTATTGGGCAAAGCGGATCAGGCTGTCGGCAAGCTTATCGGCTGCAGTTTCGTAACCTTGTGCAGAGAAGTGAACGCCGTCTTTGGCTGCCAAGCCTTGAGCCATCCAGCTTTTCATGCTGCATGCGCCCCCCATTGCATCTTGCCAAGACCAGAACATGATTTTTTCGTCACGGGCAACGCGTTGCTGCATTTGTTGTACTTCGCTGAGCAAGACCGGACGGTTGCCGCAGCTGCCGTAGGCGGTTTTCAAAGATTCCGGAGCGCCGAGGATCAGGATACCTGCGTTGGGCAGGGTGTTTTTGATTTGACGGATGTAATTGCGCCATGTCCGTTCGGTAGAGGAAATATCGAGATTGCCGGAAAAGGCTTCATTGGTACCGTAGGCAAGGATGATTAAATCGGCTTTGGTTTGTGCCAAATCTTCCCACATACCCGGCCGCCATTTTGACCATTGGGATAACTGCGCGCCGTTGATGCCCATGGCGGAAACGGTTACGCCGCGTCCGGGGCGTTCGATATTAATGAAACCGATTTGCCAAGGCATGCTGCTGCTGAGGGTCATCGGCAGGGAAGCGTTGGTATGCAACAGTTGCCAGCCGTTTTGTGTGGCAGGGATTTCGCGGCCGTTGACGGTCAGGGTTTGCTCTGACCAAACCGGTTTGCCGAAAATGGAGATTTGTTGCATATCCATGCTGCCGTCGGCTGCGCTTAAGGTAACGCTGCCGCCATCGGCGCGTGCTTCAATACCGCCGAAAGAAAAATCGCTGTATGATTTGCGGCTGCTGATGGTGTTCCAACCGCTGCCGTTGTAACGGACGGTTGCCATGCGCTGGCCTTTGACGGTGTTGGGATAAACCCAACCGATGCCGCCGTTGCCCCATTGTTGTTGTAAACGGCGGCGCAGGCGGTCGGTGAAATAGTCGCCGGCGGTGTGGGAGTCGCCGACTTGGATAATGCGGAATTTGCCGTCTGAAGTATGGTTGAGCTGTTGCAGTTTGTTCAGCCAGGCAGGGTGGTTGGAGCCGTAGTTGCTTAACAGGCCGTCATTGGTTGCGCAGGCGGTAATAGGGAGTGCGAGAAGCGTGAGGAGTAAGGTTTTATTAAATTTCATGGTTGTGTATCGTGTGTAAAATTAATTTTTTCCATAATTTTTCCGGCCAATAGTTTTTGGCCTTCTGCGGAAAAGTGAATGCCGTCCTTGCTGCGGTAACGGATGATTTTTCCATCTACTTTGACAGAGTCGGCATATTCTTCTGCGCCATTGCTCAACAGTTTGTCGGTAGGCAACCAAATGGCTTGAGGCGACACCGTACCCGACAGGATTTTGTCGAGGTAGCGCATCTGTTCATTGAGCTTGGCTTTTTTCATGTAAGGAATGCCCAGCCAAATGACTTGGACATCATGTGCGGAGGCTGCATCAAGAATACGGCGGACGCGGTTGAGGTATTCTGCCTCCCATTCGGGGGAGGCGAATTTCAGGTATTTTTTACCCATCGGGAAATCCCAAGGGTCGTTTGGGCCTAAGAATACAACCAAAACGCGGATATCGGGTTCTTTTTGCAAAGTTTGTTCGATGGTTTTCGGCCAGTCGAAGAAATTGGGGTAGGACAAACCGGTACTTTGTTTACTGAGGTTGACCGATTGTACGCCATATTCTTGCTTGAGGTGTTTTTGTACGAAAGGTGCAACGCCCTGCATCAGCGAGTCGCCGGCAAAGAAAACTTTGTTGCCTTTTTTCAATACAACCTGCGTTGCCGACTGATCAGCCTGATTGCTTGGCTCGCTGGCTGTGGTATCTGTATTGTTAGTCGCATCGGAAGCAGCAGAGTCTTTTTGATTGTCGGATACTTCAATGTTTTCCGTATTTTCAGACGGCCTTGTTGCTTCAATGCCAGAGTCTTCCGAAGCCAAAGCGTCTTCCGTTTCCAGTGAAGCTTTCAGGCCGTCTGAAAATTCGTAGGCTTTTTGTTGCCAATCCGCACCGATACGCCACCAAGCGTATTCGGATAAAGGCTCAAGCGGACTGTTCTCATGATAGGTCTGCTGCCAATAGGCATTGATGGAGTTTTGGGCAAACCACGTCAGCGCAACCGCACTGAGCAGAATAGAAACAAACAGGGAGATAAAGCGTTTCATGTTCTGCTCCTTAGAAGTTGGCGTAAATAAAGCCGGGAATGCCGGACGGGGCGAAGATGATAATTAGGGCGAGGATAAGCGTGATGGGAATAAACCACAGCCATGCAGGCAGTTTGTCCAAGCCTTTTACCGATGCTTCAAATAAGCGAAGCAAATACGGGTACAGCGAAAGCATCATCGCAAATGTACCCAGCAACATGAGGTCGGTCGGCAGAGGCGCGTTCCAACCTTTGTCATTGGCAAATAATGCGCTGAACAGCATTTCCGTATCGGCAAGCGTTGCGCTGTTGAACACGACAAAAGCGAAACAAACGAAATGGAAGGTAAACAGCCAGGCGAGCGGTTTGCCGATTTTCAGACGGCCTAAGGCATTGCGGCCGACGATTTTGTCGCCGCAGTTAAGGAATACCAAAGCCGCACCGTGCAGCGCGCCCCAAATCAAAAAGCTCCAGCCGTAGCCATGCCAAATGCCGGAAAGCAACATGGCAATCATCAGATTGAGTTGGGTACGTCCGAAGCCTTTTTTGCTGCCGCCCAAAGGAATATAGATATAGTCGCGAATCCAAGTGGACAGGCTGATGTGCCATCTGTCCCAGAAGTCGCGGATGTTGATGGCGCGAAGCGGCGCGGCAAAGTTTTTCGGCAGCTGGAAGCCGAGCAGCATGGCCAAGCCGATGACTAAATCCGAGTAGCCGGAAAAGTCGAAAAAGAGTTGGAAGGTGTAGCCATAAATCGCAGACAACACGCCCCAGCCGTCGAACTGGGCCGGATTTTCAAAAACAGGCGATACCCAGCCTTCTGCCAATACGCCGGCAAGCCACCACTTTTTGGCAATGCCCAATACAATCAGGCCGACCGCCAAAGCCGGATAAATCAGCTGGCGTGCTTGTTTGGTGCGGATTTGCGCCAATGCGCCCGCTTGTTCGCCGTCTATGCTTTTAAAAGCGGCCGCACGGATAATCGGGCCGGATGTGATGGTGGGGAAGAAGCTCAGATGCAGTAGGAGCTCGTGCCATTCAAAACGGTCTCCTTTAGGCTTGCGGTAGCAATACACTAAGTAAGCCAGCGATTGGAAAGTGTAATAAGACAAGCCCAAGGGCAAAAGGATATCGATGACGGCGCTTTGCCCCGTATATTGCTGAATAATCGGGCGGAAAAAGTCGAAATATTTGAAGAAACACAAAACAGTCAATGCCGCCGAAATACCGCAACCCAGCCAAAATTTGCGGATATTCTCGTTTTCAGAAAACATCAGTACGCTGACCAGGTAAACCACAGACGAGTAAACCAAAATCAGCGCGGCAAAAATAGGGTCGATACGGTAAAGCCAGCCTAGCCCGGCAACCAAAAGTAAAACGTTTTGAACTTGCGGCAAACGCGCAAATGCCCAGTACAAGGGCAAAAATACGATAAAGAATACCGCAAACTCAATAGACAGCAACGGCATGACAATTCCTTGATGTGTTTAAACTTTCAAACTTTTCGATTGATTGTTATTTTTTGGCGTTAAGTTTGGCACGGATGACTTCGACTACCGCAGGTAAAATCGAAATCACGATGATTGCCGCCATGACTAAGCCCAGATTGTTTTTGACGACGGGGATATTGGCGAAGAAGTAGCCTGCATAGGAAAACGACAATACCCACAACACCGCGCCGATAATGTTGTAACGGATAAACGTCGCGTAGTGCATATCGCCCATACCGGCGACAAATGGCGCAAACGTCCGCACAATTGGCACAAAGCGGGCAATGATGATGGTTTTGCCGCCGTGTTTTTCATAGAACGCATGGGTTTTTTCCAAATACGAACGGCGGAAAATTTTGGAATCAGGATTGGCAAACAGTTTTTGTCCAAAATATTTGCCAATCATAAAGTTGGCCGCATCGCCTAGAATGGCGGCCGCTAAGAGCAGCAATACCATGACGTGGATGTTCATGCCGCCGATGGCCGCAATACCGCCGGCAGCAAACAGCAGCGAGTCGCCGGGCAAAAATGGCGTTACGACCAAACCGGTTTCGCAGAAAATCACAACAAACAAAATCGCGTAAATCCACGGGCCGTATTGGGAGGAAAGGTGGACAAGGTGTTGGTCGATATGGAGGATGAAATCAATAAGGGTAGAAATCACTAGGGTTCCCCAAATAAAAAGGCCGTCTGAAAAAGAACAGACAAATGTTTCGGCGAGAAGTTCGACATTGTAAAACCAAAGCGGAATAAAACCAATGCCGTAAGCGCGTCAAGATATGTTTAGAAGTGCAGATATGTTGCAGGTATAGGCTTCAGACGGCCTTTATCCTTGATGGTGGACGGCAAAACAACGTAAAATAAAGCCGATTTCAACCTAACCGGTGCGCCTTTGTGAACCAGCTCATCTTCGATTTTGCCAGCCATGATTATCCCGGCTTCGACAAATTTTTGGGAACAGAAAATGCCGAGCTGGTGTATGTGTTGCAGCACAAACATGGGCAATGTATCTATGTTTGGGGCGAAGAGGGCGCAGGTAAAAGCCATCTCTTGCAGGCATGGGTCGCACAGGCGCTCGATGCCGGACGAAATGCCCTCTATATTGATGCCGCCGCCACGCCGCTGACAGAAGCCGCATTGGATGCGGAATATCTTGCCATTGACCAAATCGAAAAGCTTAATAATGAAGAACAGGCTTTACTGTTTGCCATATTCAACCGCTTCCGCAACAGCGGCAAAGGCTTTTTGCTTTTGAGTTCCGAATATACGCCGCAGCAACTCGTTATCCGCGAAGACCTGCGCACACGCATGGCGTATTGCTTGGTTTACGAAGTCAAACCGCTGACCGACCGGGAAAAAATCGATGCGCTCGTCAGCATGGCTGCCGCCCGTCAGGTAACCATCGATCCGGAAATCTTCGAATACCTGCTGAACCATTGGCGGCGCGATATGGACAGCCTGATGCAAATGCTCGATACCCTCGACAACTACGCCGTTATGATGGGCAAGCGCATTACTTTGCCGCTTTTGCGCCAGCTTTTAAAACAACAGGAAACCCAATGAAAAACCTTGCCATTTTCGACCTCGACAATACCTTGATCAATACCGATTCGGATCACTCCTGGCCGCAATACCTGATTAAAAAAGGTATAGTCGATGCGGCTGAAACCGAGGCGCAAAATGAAAAGTTTTACCAAGACTATCAAAACGGTTGTCTTGATATCGATGCCTTCCTCAAATTCCATCTCGCGCCTTTAGCCCGTTTCAGCAAGGAGGAATTGGCTGAGTTTCATCGCGAGTTTATGGCCGAATATATTGTCCCGTATATTTCTCCGATGCAGCGTATGTTGGTGCAAAGCCATCAAATGGCGGGTGACGAAATGTTGGTTATTTCTTCGACCAACGAATTTATCATTACTCCAATCTGTCATCTTTTCGGCATTCACAACATTATCGGTACACAGCTTGAAATCGGCGAAGACGGCCGATATACCGGCAACTATGTCGGTACGCCCAGCCTGAAAGAAGGCAAAATTACCCGATTGAACCAATGGCTTGCCGAGCGTGGCGAGACATTTGAAAGCTACGGTAAAGTTTATTTTTACAGCGACTCCAAAAACGACTTGCCTTTGTTGCGTATTGTGGACGAACCTGTCGCCGTCAATCCGGATGCCGAGCTGGAAAAAGAAGCCAAAGCAAAAGGTTGGCCGATTTTGAATTTCAAATAACGACGAATCAGGCCGTCTGAAATATTTAACCTAATCACAACCCTAATAAGGACTAAAACATGAAAACGACTAAACTCCTCGCCTCAGCCCTGTTGTTTGCCGCTGTATTCGGTACTGCTCAAGCAGCCGATACCGAAACTCTGGAAGCCATGAAAGCGCAAAACGGCAGCGTTAAAACCGTTTTGATGGATGTCTTCACAACACCTGCCGGCGATGTTGACCGCGTAAATATCATTCAATCCAGCGGCAATCCTGAAATGGACGAACGCGCAGTGAAAAGCGTTTCCAAATATCCTTATCCGAAACGCAAAACCGCATCTAAATACCAACACACTGTTACTTTTGAAACCAATGTTGAAGTAATCAACAACTGATTCGGACGCAAGGCCGTCTGAAAAACAGAAGGCGTTTTGATTGGGAAATTCTCTGTCAAAACGCCGTTTTATTTTTTAAACAAGTATAACCAAAATTGCCGTAAAACCACACGCTCCGGTGCTATACTAAAACAAATAAACCGCTTCATCACACATCATGTCTCCCCGTCCAGTTACCATTACTTCCTACAATATGCACAAAGGCATGTCTGCGCTCAACCGCAAAGTGCAAGTCAACCGCATGGCTGACGCGCTGGGTGCATTGGGTTCGGATGTTTTGTTTTTACAAGAAGTCCAAGGACAACATCTCAACAGAAGCCGCCGTACCGACTTTCCCGATGCACCGCATTACGACATCATCGGCGACAGCCTCGATTATCATCGCAGCTACGGCAAAAATGCCGTCTATCCCAAACGACACCACGGCAACGCCATTCTCAGCCGCCTGCCGCTGAAAACGGAAAACAACCTCAACATCAGCGTTAATAAACTCGAACAACGCGGCCTGTTGCATTGTGAGGTCGTACCCGAAGGTTGGGAAGATCCGCTGGTGTGTCTGTGCGTCCACCTCAATCTGCGCGAGCCAGACCGCCTCAAACAATACCGAGCCATCAGCGACTACGTTGGCCGGTACATTCGTCCGGAAAGCCCTTTGATTATTGCCGGCGATTTTAATGACTGGCGGCAGAAATCAGCGCGTGAGCTGGGCAGTGCATTAGATTTGAACGAAGTATTTGTCGATAATACAGGCAAACGCCCCAAAACCTTCCCTTCGCGCCTGCCCATCCTCAGCCTCGACCGCATTTATACGCGCAATCTTGATGTCATCGATTCTGAAATTCACAACAGTAAAGACTGGCAACATTTGTCAGATCATCTGCCATTGAGTGTAACGGTTAGGCCGCATCGTAAAATGAATATGAAATCAGATAGAAAAATGTAAGGCTGAAATTTTTTAAAGCAAAGTACTATTGGCAATGTATCGAAAGAAAAAGTTTTTTCACTCAGATATTTGAGACAAAAACAGGCCGTCTTAAAAGTTTCAGACGGCCTGTTTAAGTTTATAAAAAAGCGCAAACCTTTTTAAATCAAAAATTTGCGCTTCAAATCTGGTGGAGGCGGGGGGAATCGAACCCCCGTCCGAAAGTCCTCTACAGAGCGTTCTACATACTTAGTTGTGTCTATTTAGAATCTCGTCCTCATCATGCCGACCAACAGGCCTTCAGAGAACCAGTTACCTTAAATCTCGTTTCCTGCCAAGTAACCCGACAGAAAACCAGTCAATGTAGAATGACGTTGCGGTAGCTTGCGCTACACAGCCCATTGACCAACTGCTGCAACGGCAGGCCTTAAGCGGCCAGTGCGTAAGTTTCGTCGTTTGCGACTATTTAAATTCAGTGTTTAACGGGAAATCTGAGACCCCGGTATGCCCGCATCTGCTTTGCAACCCCCGTCGAAACCAAGATCGCCCCCAGATAGGTAAGGTCGATTATACGCATGTCAGCAGGCTTTGCCAAGTTGCTGTTTGATTAAAAAGGCCGTTTGAACAGCGGTTTGCTTTTTCAGACGGCCTCTTTGTTTAGGTTTATTGATGGTAGTTTTGCAAGAAGCGTTTGAGTTTGTCCATGGCTTCTTCGATTTGATGAACGGGCGGCAGGGTAACGATACGGAAGTGGTCGGGGCGTATCCAGTTGAAGCCTGTGCCTTGGACGAACAAGACTTTTTCACGTACGAGTAAGTCGTAGATGAATTTCATGTCGTCATGGATGCTGTACATTTCGGTATCGATTTTGGGGAACATATACAATGCGCCCATGGGTTTGACGCAGGATATGCCCGGAATCTGGTTGACCAGTTCCCATGCTTTGTTGCGTTGCTCGAGCAGGCGGCCGCCGGGGAGGAGGAATTCGTTGATGCTTTGGTATCCGCCCAAGGCCGTCTGAATGGCGTGCTGCATGGGTGTGGTGGCACAAAGGCGCATAGACGAGAGCATGTCCAAGCCTTCGATATAGCCTTTTGCATGATGTTTCGGGCCGTTGAGTATCATCCAGCCTTGACGGAATCCGGCAACGCGGTAGGCTTTCGAGAGACCGTTGAATGTAACGGTCAGGAGGTCGGGGGCAAGTGCGGCGATATGGTGGTGTACGGCGTCGTCGTAGAGGATTTTGTCGTAAATTTCGTCGGCAAAAATAATCAGGCCGTGTTTACGCGCCAGTTCGGCGATTTCCAGCAGGATTTCTTTGCTGTACACCGCGCCGGTAGGGTTGTTGGGGTTGATGATGACTATGGCTTTGGTTTTCGGTGTAATTTTGGCTTCCATATCGGCCAGGTTGGGGAACCAGTTGTTTTCTTCGTCGCATAGATAATGGCGGACGGTACCGCCTGCCAGTGTTGCGGCGGCGGTCCACAAAGGATAGTCCGGTGCGGGAATCAGGATTTCATCGCCGTCGTTGAGCAATGCCTGCATGGACATGGTGATCAGCTCGGACACGC
Source organism: Neisseria sp. P0021.S007 (assembly GCF_051956855.1). Lineage (NCBI taxonomy): Bacteria > Pseudomonadati > Pseudomonadota > Betaproteobacteria > Neisseriales > Neisseriaceae > Neisseria > Neisseria sp. P0021.S007. The sequence goes on along the minus strand of NZ_JBQCXA010000003.1, from coordinate 86,982 downwards.
CGTTGCCGATGTAAACATCGTTGACGGTAACGTCGAGCAGTCCTTTGGTTTGGTAGTAGTGGACGATGGCTTTGCGTGCGGAGTAAAGGCCTTTGGAGTCGCAATAGCCTTGCGAAGTCGGCAGGTTGCGGATGACGTCAACCAAAATTTCGTCAGGCGCTTCAAAGCCAAACGGAGCCGGATTGCCGATATTGAGCTTGAGGATTTTGTTGCCTTCTTCTTCCAGTTGCAGGGCTTTTTTGTGAACTGGGCCGCGAATATCGTAGCAAACGTGATCCAGTTTGGATGATTTAGGGAATTTCTCCATGATGTGTGTTCCGTAAAATTGTTAACAATGGGATAAATGTACTCTTTTTGTGGGTAAATTAAAAGAGCTTCAGACGTCCAAAGCTTACTTATTGCGCGCTTCAGCACGGCGAACCGTCACGCTTTTACCGCCTATGCCCCAGTTGTCCATATTGATTTCGTCGATGACGACGACGGTCGTCTCGGGATTTTTGTTGAGAACGCGTGAGAGTAATTCGGTGACGCCGCGAATTAATTCGGCTTTTTGTTCCGCACTCGGGGCTTCGTTGCCGCCGGTTACTTTGATGTTGACGTAGGGCATGGCTTTTTCCTTTTAAAATAGTGTTCACATGTTATCTTATTTTTATCAGGCCGTCTGAAATTTGATTGCAGGATTTTTCATTGCTCATGACTGCTTTTACAAAGAATTAAGTTTTTTGGAATAGATTGTTTTTAAAATGCGGTTTTATTTTGGATGGATATCGTCATGAACCGTTTTCTTCAGACTTTGATTGTGGCCGCGCCGATGGTGATTGCCGCGCCCTATGTGGCGGCGGAAACGCATCCTGCGCAAAAGCAGATGCAGCAGAATATTGATGCTGTGCTGAAAATTGCACGCAATACTTCTTTGACAGAAGCGCAACGTGTGAAACAGGTTGAGCAGTATGCCAACCGTTATTTGGATTATGAACGTATTTCGGCTTTGGCTGTCGGCGCGCCATGGCGTGAATTTTCTGCCAAACAGAAAACTGATTTTATCCGTGCATTCAAAGACATGGTGATTGCGATGTACTCGCATTCTGCACTGATTGGTGCGGCGGATGCGAATGTACGCCTGTTGCCGAAGATGACGGCAAACGGCAATAAGTTTGACGTTTTCTCGGAAATTCAGACCAAAAAAGGCACCAAGTATGAAGTGGCCTACCAGCTTTACCAAAGTGGCGGTGCGTATAAGATTTACAATATCCGCGTGGACGGTACCAGCTTGGTAACGGTATACCGCAACCAATTTGGCGAGCTGATTAAGAGCAAAGGCATTGACGGTACGATTGCGACTGTTGCAGCCAAGGGCTTGAAGAAACAATAAGGTAGATTGATAAAAAGGCCGTCTGAATATTCAGACGGCCTTTTTGTGTTACGGGCTGATTAAGCACGTTTGCGGAATTCGCCGGTACGGGTATCGATTTCGATTTTGTCACCGTTTTCGATATAAGACATCACTTGGATTTCAGTGCCGCCGACCAGACGCGCGGTTTTCATCACTTTACCGGAGGTATCGCCTTTAACGGCAGGCTCGGTGTATTCAACTTCGCGAACGATGATGGTAGGCAATTCTACGGAGATTGGGTTGCCTTCGTAGAAAGTAACTTCGCATTGGTCTTCCATACCGTCAACGATGAATTTCAACGCGTCGCCGATGTTGTCGGCTTCGATTTCGTATTGGTTGAATTCTTCGTCCATGAAGACGTACATAGGATCGGCAAAGTAGCTGTAAGTACAGTTTTTGCGGGACAGGATAACGACGTCGAATTTGTCGTCGGCTTTGTAAATGGTTTCAGAAGCGGCACCGGTCAGCAGGTTTTTCAGTTTCATGCTGACTTTGGCGGAAGAGCGGCCGCCTTTGATGTATTCGGTTTTTTGAACGACCATAGGATCGTTGCCGACCATGAATACGTTGCCGGCGCGCAGTTCTTGTGCTGTTTTCATTGTAGTTTTCCAATCAAATCGGTTGTAATAAAACGCGCTATTTTAGCGTATTTTTTTGTGCTTTGAAATAAAGGCGGCAAGTTTTTCAACGGCACTTTTTTGAGCAAAAAGTCCATCCCGCCATTTTGCCGCGCTTTGCCGCCATTCATTTTGGTGTGCAGTCAGGGTTTGCCATGCCTGCAGGCGCTGGCTGTCGCTGAGTGCATCACCGTTGTTGAGTTCGTCGGAAAGGCGGTGGTGTGCCGTGGCGACAACATCCGGATAAACCTGATGCGCTTTGTCCCAAAAAGCGTGCAGTTTGTCGAGATGGATATTTTCTTCTTGCGGATAGATGTGCCAAAAGAAAGGCTTTCCGGCAAGCTGGGCGCGAACAAAGCTGTCTTCGCCGCGTATGATAGCGCCGTCGGCAAGGTTGAGCAGTTTGTCGAAATCCTGTTGGGGGACAAAAGGGATTTTGATCAGGGTAATGTGTTCGCTCTGATACACATCGCCGTCTTCAAGCAGGGCATTTTGCGGTACTAGGTCGCTGTTTTTCAGACTGGCGATGATTTGTGTACCTGCAAGCAGCAGGGTAATGGGTTGGCCGGCCTGTTGCCACATAGTCAGCCATTTTGCCCAAATATCGCTTTGATAGCCGAAAAGCAGCCACTCGGACGCGTTTTTTGCGGGAAGTTTGAGTTGTCGGCGTAAGGCTTCCGTATCAAATCCGGCCGATTCGGCGTAATCGCGTTCGCGCAGCAGGCCGCCGCTTTTTTCGCTGAAACCCATAAACCAAAAGTATTTCTGTATGCCGCCGGCCTGGGGCGAGGGCATTAAGTGCAGCCTCTCGTTGCTGTCTTCCGCGCTGAGGTATTCCCAGTTGAGCCAAAGCGGTTGGTGTTGGCGGATGATGGTTTGAACGTTGTCGGGCAGTTCGCAGGCGAAGGTTTCGATGACAATGTCGGGGGTAGGGGCTGTATCGGTATCTTCGGCGTAGTCGGCTTGCCAAGCGTGAATGCCGATGCCTTGATGGATATTGGGAATCGAGGCCAAGTCAGGGCAGAGTGCCTGAAGGGACGGAAAGTCGTCTGTCCACAAATGCACTTGCCAGCCGAGTTCGCGTTGCAAAACACGCGCCAGCCGCCATGAAACGCCGATGTCGCCGAAGTTGTCGATGACGTTGCAGAAAATCCAGCAGGTATAAGGTGGGGTGGTGTTCATGGAAAAATATGCCCAAGGCCGTCTGAAAACATCAGAATGCGCCGAAATAGTGGAATAAATAAACAATCAGCAAAATAATCGGGATAAACATCCAAATGCTTTGCCGTTTCAATTCGGGCTCTTGTTTGAGGTGGTGTTTGATGACGTCAAAAAGGACGAACTTGAATAGGAACGTGGCTTCGCAGGCAAGGATGATGCCGTTGATGAGGTGTTGCGTTTTGTCTTCGGGCGGGTTGAGGGCAAACCACAAAAGGGTGGCGAGCGGAATCAGGCAGACGACGAGCCAGCGCAGAAGGATGGGTTTGGACATGGTGTGTGTGCAAGAAATAAAAAGGGTATTATACCCTGTCGTCTTTCAGACAAGTGCAAATCAGGCTATCATTCGTTTTATTTGAAGCGAACATTTATCCCTATGCAAACCCAAGCCATCATCCGCCATATTGTTCAATGGCTCAAAGATTACGCCGAGCAGGCGCTTGCCAAAGGTTTTGTCGTCGGCATATCCGGCGGCATCGATTCTGCCGTGGTTTCCACCCTTGCCGCGCAAACCGGTTTGTCGGTTTTGTTGTTGGAAATGCCGATTCGTCAGAAATCTGACCAAGTCAACCGCGCTCAAGAACACATGGGCCGTCTGAAAAAGCGTTATCCTAACGTAAAAGCGCAAAGTGTTGATTTGACTCCGGCGTTCGATACGTTTGCCGATACCGTTGATGTCAGCGAAACCGAATTTCCCAACAAACAGCTGGCACTTGCCAATGCACGCAGCCGCCTTCGCATGACGACGCTTTATTATTACGGCCAGCTGCATGGTTTGCTGGTGGCGGGAACGGGCAACAAAATTGAAGATTTCGGCGTCGGTTTCTTCACCAAATACGGCGACGGCGGCGTGGACATCAGCCCGATTGCCGATTTAACCAAAACTCAGGTGTACGCTTTGGCAGCCGAGCTAGACGTATCGGAAGACATTCAAAAAGCCGTGCCGACAGACGGCCTTTGGGATATCGAGCGTACCGATGAAGAGCAAATGGGCGCATCTTATCCCGAACTCGAATGGGCGATGAGCGTGTACAACAGCCACAAGCCTGAAGATTTTGAAGGCAGACAGCGCGAAGTTTTGACAATCTATACCCGATTGCACAAAGCCATGCAGCACAAAGTCAACCCGATTCCGGTTTGCAAGATTCCGGAAGAGCTGTTTTAAATTTGGACATCAAAAGGCCGTCTGAAAACGTTGGATTAAGGTTTTCAGACGGCCTTTTATATTTTATTTCAATAAGAATTAGGAATATGCTTGAAAAACAGCATCATCAGATACCAAAACAGCGTAGCGGCCGCCGCGCCCAGCAATACCCATGCGCTGATTTTGGCGATTTCACGAATGGTGCGCTTTTGTTTACGGCTGAACAAACGGTTCACAATCAATGCCGCTATGGCGCAAAAGAAAAAAAATCGCAAAAGCCTGCCTATCATTCCACATTCTCCCAAAAATATTGCCTTTAATCAGGGCAGGCCGTCTGAAGCCTCATGCACAAAACAAAGACGAAACGTTATAATACCCCTTTTGCCGCTTCACTTGGAAATTACAAATGACAACAAATGCCTCAGTGGGCATTGTAACGCCCCAGAAAATCCCGTTTGACACACCGCTTGCTCTGGAAAACGGCAAAACCTTACCTCGTTTCGACCTGATGATTGAAACCTACGGCACGCTCAACGCAGACAAAAGCAACGCCGTTCTTATCTGCCACGCCCTGTCAGGCAATCATCACGTTGCCGGCAAGCACAGCGTGGAGGATAAATACGCCGGTTGGTGGGACAATATGGTCGGCCCCGGCAAACCTATCGATACCGAACGCTTTTTCGTTGTCGGTTTGAACAACTTGGGCGGCTGCGACGGCAGTACCGGCCCTTTATCCGAAAATCCTGAAACCGGTCGCGAATATGGCGCGGATTTCCCCGTTGTAACCGTCAAAGACTGGGTGAAGTCCCAATCCATGCTTGCCGATTATCTCGGCATTCAAAAATGGGCGGCCATTGTCGGCGGCAGCTTAGGCGGCATGCAGGCATTGCAATGGACGATTTCTTTGCCTGAACGCGTTGCTCATGCGCTCGTCATCGCTTCTGCGCCTAAACTTTCCACTCAAAACATCGCGTTTAACGATGTTGCCCGCCAGGCGATTTTGACCGATCCCGATTTCCACGAAGGCAATTACCGCAGCCATCATACCGTTCCTTCACGCGGTTTGCGTATCGCGCGCATGATGGGACACATCACTTATCTTGCCGAAGACGGCTTGGGTAAAAAATTCGGCCGCGATTTAAAATCAGACGGTTATCAGTATGGTTACGGCGTTGAGTTTGAAGTGGAATCTTATCTTCGCTATCAAGGCGACAAGTTTGTCGGCCGCTTTGATGCCAACACTTATCTGCTGATGACCAAGGCGCTTGACTACTTCGACCCGGCCGCCGATTACGGCCACAACCTCACGCGCGCTGTGGAGAATGTGCAGGCCAAGTTTTTTGTTGCCAGCTTCAGCACCGACTGGCGCTTTTCGCCGCAACGTTCGCATGAATTGGTCAAGGCATTAATCGCCGCGCAAAAATCCGTGCAGTACATTGAAGTCAAATCCAATCACGGCCACGATGCGTTCTTGATGGAAGACGAAGCCTATATCCGCGCGGTTGCCGCTTATATGAACAACGTTTACAAGGACTGCCAAAAATGAATCTGCGCGACGATTTGCAACTCATTTACGATTGGATACCCGAAGGCAGCCGCGTACTCGATTTAGGCTGCGGCGACGGCGAGCTGTTGGCTGCGTTGGTGGAACATAAAAATTGCACCGGCTACGGTGTTGAAATCGATACCGACAGCGTGATTGCCGCCATATCCCGCGGTGTGAACGTCATTCAAGCCGATTTGGAAGAAGGTTTGGTGGCTTTTGGCGATCAAAGCTTTGATGTGATTGTCTTGAGCCAAACCATTCAGGCGATGCAGAACACGGAAAAAATCCTGCGCTGCCTGATGCGCGTGGCCAAGCAGGCTATTGTCAGCTTCCCTAACTTCGGCTACTGGCGCAACCGCTTTCAAATCGCCATTGGCGGCCATATGCCGGTTTCCGAGCGGATGCCGTATCATTGGTACGATACGCCCAATATCCATTGGTGTACCCTCAAAGACTTTGATTTGCTGTGTGCCAAAAACAAAATCCGCGTGCTTGAGCGTGCGGTCATGACGGGCAACCGACAGGTTAAACATCTGCCGAATTTATTGGGCAGCCTGGCGTTTTATCGTGTAGGTTGATTGCAGTAATCAATAGGGCCGTCTGAACAGGTAATCACGAAAGCATGGCTTTTGCAAATACCTGTTCAGACGGCCTTTTATTATTAAAGTCGGTTTAAGCCTGTTTCAGTTTTTCCAACAAGGCAAAACTGCCGGCATCGACCAGACGGTAGGTTTCGTCAAAGTCGCCCGTGTACCACGGATCAGGAACGTGGTTGTAACCTGAATCGGGGATAAGGTCGGTCAGTTTGAAGATTTTGCCGGGGTGGAAGCCGAGCTGCTTTTCGGTTTCTCTGAGGTTGTTGTCGTCCATCACGATGATGTAGTCGAAATGTTCGGCATCGCTGGGTTTGATTTTGCTGCTGGTAAAGCCTGACGGGTCGATGCCGTGTTGTTTGAGTACACGGCGCGTGCCTTCGTGCATGTTTTCCCCGTCGTGCCAACCTGACGTGCCTGCGCTGGCTGTAATGACGGCATTGCCCATGCCTGCTTTGCGGGCGCGGTGGCGCAGGACGTATTCGGCCATAGGGGAGCGGCAGATGTTGCCGAGGCAGACGAAAAGGATTTTGTGGGTTTTCATATGCGTGAAAATGAGCGGTAAGGTTTGAAAATCAATGCAACACGCTAAACCGTTTTCAGACGGCCTTGGCGTGTTGCATTTTCAATTTAGTTTACATTGCTGAAGAAAGGATTATGGCCTTCTAGTTTCAACGCTTGGGCATAAGTAGGGATGTTCTCGTTTTCGCCCAATGGGTTGTGCAGCAGGTAGAGGTGCTCGATTCGGCATTCGGCCATCAGGTCGAGGAAGTTTTGCTGAACGATGGCGATATTGTCGGTTGATGCAAGCTCCCAAGTGAAGGTCTGCGGAACGATTTCAAACGCGCTGTCTGTCGCGTTGAAGCTGAACTGGAGCTTGCCGTCCGCTTTCGCTGCGGCAACAACGCCGACGCGCGGGCTTTGCATACGGATGGCGCGGATGGCGTTGGTGGCAAAAACGTCCATGGCCATGCGTTGGCGGGTGTGGCTGCCGTCGGTAAGCGCGTCAAGCGGCGTATTGGGCGAGAGCGGGTTGGTAAAGAGGGTAACGCCGTCGAGGGCGAGATGCTCTTGCCAAACCTGCATCAATGGCAGGCCTGCCTGTTGCAGGTTAAGGCCCAAGGCAGTCTGAATGTCTTTATTGCCGTAGCCCAGCGCGTAAACAACATGGACGGATTGACCTTCGGGCAGCGTCAATGGTTTGTATTCGAATTTTTGCAGGAATGCGCCTGCCGCTTCATCGTTTTGCTTGGCTTGGAACCACTCGCCCGGGGTAACGCTGCTCAAGTCGGTAGATTGGACGAGGTAAGGCAGCCATTGCGTGTTTTGCGTGAGGGTACGCAGGTTGGGGTAGTTTTGCAGGCAGGCGAAGAGTGCTTCGGTAGGCAGCGTAAGCGGCAGGGTTTGTTCTTTTTTGCAACCGGCGACCAAAACGACAGGCAGGGCAAACCATTGGGCTTCGTTATCGTTTTCTGCCTTCAGGACTTCGCCTACGCTTTGAATCAGGCTGGTGTAAGTGCCGACATCGGGCGCCATGGTCATTGCCAATGAAAGGTTGATGTAATGGTTTTGGCTGAGCATGGTGCGGATTTCGGTTTGCAGTTGGCCGGCCGAAAGCTTGCGCGATGCGGAGGAGGAGTTGTGCGCCAGCTGATAGGCATTGAGCAGAAGGTAGTTTTTGATAGGGCTCTGCGGATAAGGGCGGGTATCTGGAAGAACAAAGGTTTTCATGACGGTTTGAAGTGTTGTGTTGTAAGTGTGGCGATTATAGCAATTTAGTCAGTCGGTGTGCTTGTTAATAAATTAAATTCAACTGGCGATAGGGATACGCTTCATTTTCACAAGGTTTAAGTATCAGCATTTTCTAAGTTGGGGAGGGTAAATGCCCGATGTGTTATAATCCATGACCAAACATAATTCAGAAAGGAACAAAATCATGCGCTTGCTTCATACTATGCTGCGTGTCGGCAATCTCGAACGCTCTTTGGATTTCTATCAAAACGTATTGAACATGCAACTGCTGCGCCGCCGCGATTATCCCGAAGGCCGTTTTACTTTGGCTTTTGTCGGTTATGGCGATGAAGCGGACCATACTGTTTTGGAACTGACCCACAACTGGGATACCGAGTCTTACGATTTGGGCGATGCTTATGGCCATATCGCGATTGAAGTCGATGATGCTTACGCGGCGTGCGAGCGTGTCAAAGAAATGGGAGGTAAAGTGGTACGCGAAGCCGGCCCGATGAAACACGGCACGACTGTGATTGCGTTTGTTGAAGATCCAGATGGCTACAAAATTGAATTTATTCAAAAGAAAAGCGGTAGCGATTCGGTTCAATATTCATCTTAAGGCATAAGATAATGGAAAAGGCCGTCTGAACATTCAGACGGCCTTTTTTTGATCAACCCAACTGTTTTTGCTTTTCGCTCAACAGGGCGTGTACTTGAAGCGCAGTAGCGTAGCGGTCTTCTCCTGCTTCAATCGGATCGAGGAAATGCAGTTCGACCGTGTTGGAAGGCTGGCTGATGACCATGCAGATAGATTGCCAGAGGCTGATGTCGCCGTAGTAGGCAGTGTGCGGATTGGGGCTGCTGCCGTCTGGATTCGGATAGCGGCAGAGTGCCGGAATAATCGGTACGCCTGCATCATAGGCCGTCTGAAAAAAGCTCGGTTTGAACGGCAGGATTTCACGGCCTTCGGTACTGGTGCCTTCGGGAAAAATGGTGACGGTATCGCCGTTTTTCAGCGCTTCGGTTACGCCGGCGATTTTGGCAGAATTGCCTTTGATGCCGCGGTTGCGCGAGACGTAAACCGTTTGAGCCTGTGTGGCAAGATAACCGACCACAGGCCATTTGGCCACATCGTCTTTAGCCACAAAACGGCCGGGGAAAGCACCGTTGACCGCCATAATGTCCAACCATGAAATATGGTTGCTGATAATCAGCTGACCGCGATCTTCTTGCGGCGGCGTGCCGAAAGTTTGCAGTTTCATGCCGCAGGAAGCGAGCACGCGCAGCGACCATAATTGGATCGCGCGCAGTTTGCGTTTGCTGCTGTAAAAGGGAAACAGAAAAAACATTTCGGCCATGCCGTATAAAAGGCAGCCGGCAATGCAGAGAAGACGGAAGATAAAACGGATTTTGGCGGTCATTGTGTGTGTTTTTATAAAGATTAGGCAGGCCGTCTGAAGTTTCAGACGGCCTTTTATTATGAATCGGCTTTAGGGGCAAAACGCTGCAAGTAGCGGTCGGAAAGGTGGTTGATGTCCATCATGATCAGCACATCCGCGCAGTTGAACGCTTCATCGACGCAAGGCTCGCCGCAGAACCACGCGCCTGCTTTGAGATAGCCTTTGATCAGGGCAGGTACAGGCGGATTTTCAGACGGCGTGATGCTGTCCCATTTGAGCGGGTTGAGCGGTTTGACACACCATTGTGCCGGAGCGAGGTATTTGTCTTTCAAAGCATGATACAGGCCGGCCGCATCGTTGCCGCCGTCACGCATTTCGATACTGCCGCAACCAATCATAAAGCGCAGGTTTTCGTCTTTCATGAATTTGACCAAACCGGTCCACAACAGCATGACCAAGCCGCCGTTGCGGTAGTCCGGGTGGGTACAGGCGCGGCCGAGTTCGACGGTTTGCGGCAGGATGTCTTTCAAAGGCTCAAGATCAAATTCATGCTCGCTGTACCAGCCACCGACTTTTTTTGCGGTTTCTTCGGTAATCAGGCGGTAGCAGCCGATTACCTCGCCGGTTGCATCGTCAAAGGCGAGCAGGTGGTGGCAATGTTCATCATAAGGATCGACATCGCGGCCGTCATCGCTTTCGATTTCCGCACCTAACTCTTGGGCAAAAACCTGATAGCGCAATCTTTGGGCGGCTTCGATTTCAGCTTGGGTTTCTGCAAGGCGTACGCTCAGGCCGATTTTGGGGCCCGTTTGATTGAAACGGCTGGGGGACATGATGTTTCCTGTTTGAAGAAAATGGCTGATTATAGCGGATATACGGACAGATTTATATTGATTTGCTTTGCGGTAGGGCAAATTATGTCGGGTTGTTGGAAAAAGGCTTCAGGCCGTCTGAATTTGGCATGCCAAGCGGTAGAAGCGTAAAATCAACGTTTTTGCCGCTTTTTTTGTTATGGAAACCTCTTTTCTGCTTGCCGGAAAAATTACCGAGCTGACGCTGATTGTTTTGATGGGCGTGGCCTTAGTGAAGGCAGGGCTGTTGAAATCGGAAAACAGCTATACGCTCTCGGTCATCGCGCTTTACTTGATCAGCCCGTCTGTCATGATTCATGCCTTTCAGATGGACAATACGCCGCAGATTATCGAAGGGCTGAAGCTTTCCGTCATGTTGGCGGTGTTTTTCCATGTGGTATTGATTGTTTTAGGCAGGTTGTTTAAACACTTGTTCAAACTCGATGCGCTCGAACACGCGGCGACGGTGTACAGCAATTCGGGCAACCTGATTATCCCTTTGGTAATGTCGGTCTTTGGGCCGGAATGGGTGATTTACACCACTGGTTTTATCTTGGTGCAGACGTTTTTGTTTTGGACGCATCTGCGCCTGTTGATTTGCGGTCGAGGCAATGTGGCTTGGAAAACCATTTTTACCAATATCAACATCTTATCCATGTTGGTCGGGCTGCTGATGTTTGCCTTTCAAATCAAGCTGCCGCACATTGTCGATAATACTTTGGCGACGGTGGGCAGTATGATTGGCCCGGTTGCCATGTTGGTGGCGGGCATGCTGCTGGCCTCTTTGCCGTTGCGTTCGATTGTGTGGACACCGAGGCTTTATCTCGTTGCTTTTTTAAGGCTGATTTTGATTCCGGTATTATTGCTTTTCGCCGTCAAAGCCTGCGGTTTTGCCCATCATGATGCGCATGCGGATACGGTTGTGTTAATCAGCTTTTTGGCAACGACTTCGCCTGCCGCTTCGACAGTTACCCAAATGGCGGTTGTTTACGGCAAAAATGCCCAAAAAGCCAGTGCGATTTATGGGTTGACGACCTTGCTTTGCGTGGTAACCATGCCGGTAATGATTGCCTTATATCGTTGGATTATTTAAGAAAAGGGCAGGCCGTCTGAAACTTTGACTTTATGTTTCAGACGGCCTGTTTGGTATTTTAATTTGAAAATAACTTTTATTATCAATTAATTAAGCAATTAAAAAACTATACAAAGCCGTTTGCAGCGTGTATCCTTATGTCTAACATTCATCCAATATCAATCTTTAAAGGAACACAGCCATGACCGACTTTACCGTTTGGGAAACCGCACCTTTCAATTCCACCATTGACCATATTTTGCAGCGTTACCACAATGTCCACCGCGCCCAGTTTGAAGAGTTGGTTCCGCTGGCGCAAAAAGTGGCGCAGGTTCATGCTGATACTTTCCCTGCCGAAGTTCCTGATTTGTTGGCCTATATGCAAAACGAGCTGTTGATGCACATGATGAAAGAGGAGCGCATGTTGTTCCCAATGATTAATCAGGGCGTGGGTCGCGGCGCGGCAATGCCCATCAGCGTAATGATGCACGAGCATGAAGAACACGATCAAGCCATCGCGCGTCTGGAAGAATTGACCTACAATTTTGAGCTTCCCGAAGGCGCTTGCGGCAGCTGGACCCGTTTGTACACTTTGGCCAAAGAGATGGTGGATGATTTGAAAGACCATATCCATTTGGAAAATGAGATTTTGTTCTCCCGCGTTTTGGCTTCTTAAAAATTTGAGCTTAATCAAGGCCGTCTGAATGTTCAGACGGCCTGTTGTTTAATCCCTTGCTAATTTAGTGCAATGGTTCTAAAATTTTAACAAAGAAACAAAAATAAGCAGTAAAGGCACACATCCGTTCTTTTGTTTACTTGAGAAGGAGTTTATGAATGAAACATTCTAAAGTTTTACTATCGGGTATTCTGTTTGTTGCTCTGACTGCGTGCGCCCAAACGACGGACGGCAGCTGGAGCGCCTTGCAGGATACGAAAACAGGCGTGCAGTCGCGGCCTTATTATGAATTTGGCAATGTGGTTCAGAAGATTTCTTTTAAGAAAACCGGCAATCCGGAAAATGGTCTGAAAAAGCCTGTCTTGACTGTGTATCGTCAGGGCAAGCTGTTGGGCGAAGCATATAATTTGGAAGCCTCTCATGGCAGCCCCTTGTTGCCAACCCTGTTTTTGGTAAACGGCAAGTCATTAAATATCAATGACGGCAACGATAAAAAACAATTGGCTTCTGCGAAGAGAATCGATTTTTACGATTTCGGCCACGGCCGTATCGGCCATGCAGTCTTTACCGCGCCTAACGGCATCTGTCAGGATATGAAACACGGCAAAGGCGTTTCCTACAAGCTGGTTACCAACTATGTTAATTTCCCGGATTATCCTTCACCTGAAAATATCTTGATTATTACTGCGCAAGGCAAATATGAGCAAGACGGGTTTATATTGGATGCCACTGAGTCAAGAGTGACCAGTGCCAATAAAGAGTTTGCCAAAAAATATGGCGAAGCCCTGAAATCCAAGAATGGCCCTGAGACCAGGCATGTGAATATGGCCAATGCAGCCAGTGCGGAAAAAGGCAGACTGTTGGCTGATTATATCTGTCAGTAATCATATTAAAGGCCGTCTGAAATTCAGACGGCCTTTTAAAATCATGAATGCATCTCTTGTTCAAACGACAGCAGAATCTGTTTTACTTCGTCCGCTTCTTTGACGGCGCGGATACGGTCAAACAATATCTGCGCCTGTTCAAACTCTTTTTTCATCATGCCCAGCCATTGTTTCAAACGGGCAACCGGATATTTGTTGTTGGCCTCTTTGGCAAGGCATAAGTCGAAGAACTGGACTATCCATGAGGAGACTTCGGCAAAGTCGGTGTCTTTGACTGTTTCGCCGTTTTCATATTGCTTGATTTGCCGCGCCAAGTCGGGACGGATAACCGCGCCGCGCCCGAGCATCACGCTGTCGCAGCCGCTGACGGTTTTAATGTCGAGATAGTCTTGAAGGCTGAACACATCGCCGTTGGCGGTAACGGGAATACTGACTGCATCACGGATTTTGCGCACCCATTCCCAATGTGCCGGCGGTTCGTAGCCTTCGACTTTGGTGCGCGCATGGACGGTTAACGCGCATGCGCCGCCGTTTTCAATCGCGGAGGCGCATTCCAATGCCAGACTTTTGTCTTCATAACCAAGCCGCATCTTGGCAGTCAGCGGAATGTGTTGCGGCAGGCGTTGGCGCAGGGTGTGGACGATGTGGTAAATCAAGTCTGGCTCTTTGAGCAAGACTGCACCGCCTTTGTGTTTGTTGACCGTCGGCGCGGGGCAGCCGAAGTTGAGGTCGATTTTGTTCGCACCGAAACGCACGGCTTCCAAAGCATTGACGGCCATGTTTTCCGCATCGCTGCCCAAAAGTTGGACAGTGCAGGGCGTGCCGGCCGGCGTGCGGTTGGCATGGGCGATTTCGGGAACATATTTAAGCCAAGTGGCGCGTGAGTGGACCGTGTGCGTAATGCGGACAAATTCGCTGACGCATTCGTCAAATCCGCCAATACGCGTCAACAGGTCGCGCATCACATCATCCACCAGCCCCTGCATGGGGGCAAGAATAAGCTGCATGGGTCAGGCCGTCTGAAAAAAGGAGGACATATTGTAGCGGTATATCGGTTAAAATACAGCTTCCTTTTTCAGACGGCCTTTTTATGATGCACACAATTCCGGCAACCGCCGCCATGTTGGTAAAAAATTCAGAACGTTATCTTTCAGAAGTTTTGAGTGCGCTGAAAGACTTTGACGAAGTCCTGCTGTTGGACAACGGCTCGACCGACCGTACTTTTGAAATTGCCAAGGGTTTTTCAAATGTCAGCTATTACAAGCATGACTTTATCGGGTTTGGTCCGATGAAAAATCTGGCGGCCAGACTGGCGCAAAACGATTGGATTTTCAGCATAGACAGCGATGAAGTGGCGGATGAGGCTTTAATCGAATCCATTCGTGCGGCCGTTTTGGAAAATGAGAAGGAGCATATTTTTTCACTTTCCCGTCTGAACCATTACCACGGCAGACTGATTAAAGGCTGCGGCTGGTATCCGGATATTATTCCACGCCTTTATCATCGCAGATTTAGCCGTTTTTCCGACCGTCAGGTGCATGAGTCTTTGGTGTTGCCGCAGGAAGCCAAGGTTAAACAACTCGATGGCCATCTGAAACATTATTCTTTTGAAAACGCCGAAGGGCTGATTCAAAAAATGCAGCAGTATAGCTCGCTGTATGCGGAAGAAAATCGTTTTAAGAAAGACAGTTCGCCGTTTAAGGCTTTGCTGCATGGCGGCGTATCGTTTGTGAAGAATTACCTGCTCAAGCGCGGTTTTGCTTATGGTGCGGACGGCCTGACGATTTCAGTTTCCAACGCACAAGGTTCGTATTACAAATATGTCAAACTCTACGAGCGCAACCGCACGATAACCGTCTCCCTCATCATCACCACTTACAATCGCCCCGATGCTTTGGAGCTGGTGTTGAAATCGGCTTTATCGCAAACCCGTCTGCCGGATGAGATTATTGTCGCGGATGACGGCTCAAGGCAGGAAACCGCCGAAGTGGTTGATTTTATCCGCCGCAGGACAAGTATTCCCGTTAAGCATTCATGGCAGCCGGATAGAGGCTTTCGTGCTGCCGAATCGCGCAACCGTGCGTTGGCGCAGGCGAAAAGCGATTATATTGTGTTGATTGACGGCGATATGGTTTTGGATCCGTCTTTTATCGCCGATCATTTGAAGATTGCCCGCAGAGGCCGTTTGATACAGGGTTCCCGCGTGATTTTGACTGAGGATAAAACGCAGGATATTTTGGATGAAGGCGATTTGCCTGCTTTGTCTATGTTCAGCTCAGGGATAGAAAAACGGCTTTCCGCCCTGCGCTGCCGTTGTTTGGCCAAATTGGCAGGCCGAAAAGGCAACCGCAAACATAAAGGCATCAAAACCTGCAATATGGGCTTTTTCCGCAGCGATGCGCTTGCCGTCAATGGGTTTGACAATAGCTTTGTCGGTTGGGGCAGGGAAGACAGCGAATTTGTCGCCCGTTGCTATCATAACGGGATGAAACGCCATAATTTGAAATTTGCCGGCATTGCGTACCACCTCTGGCACAATGAGGCAGAACGCGATTCATTGCCGCAAAACGATGCCTTGTTGGAGGCAACCTTGTCGGAACGCAAAATCCGCTGTGTGCATGGCGTATCGGATTTTATAAAAGATGAAGAAGTAACCGGGAAATAGCCTTATCATCTTTTTAAACCATAGAGGCCGTCTGAAAATCTTCAGACGGCCTTTTTTGTGTTTTTAAAAACCTAGAGGTTAAATGAGAATATTATTTATTTGATATAGATCAGTATGTATAATTAGGTAAAGTATGGTTAGGGAAGAGGGTTTACTCTATAATCCAACCGTTTGTAATTTTATTTCGGCTAAGGCCGGATTTTGGGAATTGTTATGTCAACTATGTTTTTTATCCAGTTTGCCGTTGTGCTACTGTGTATCCTGATTGGTGCGCAGGTTGGCGGTATTGGTTTGGGCGTGCTCGGCGGTATCGGCTTGGCTGTATTGTCTTTTGGTTTCCATCTTCAGCCGACCAGCCCTCCGATTGATGTGATGCTGATGATTATGGCGGTAGTGTCTGCCGCCGCGGCCATGCAGGCCAGCGGCGGTTTGGACTATATGATTAAGATTGCCACGCGCGTGTTGCACCGCAATCCGAAATACATCACCTTTATCGCGCCGGCGGTAACTTACACCTTTACCGTATTGGCAGGTACGGGCCATGTGGCTTACTCGGTCTTGCCCGTGATTGCCGAAGTCAGCCGTCGCAATGGCATCCGTCCTTCCCGTCCGCTGACGATGGCGGTTATCGCTTCCCAATTTGCGATTGTCGCCAGCCCGATTGCCGCAGCCGTTGTTGCCTGCGTCACCATGCTTGAGCCGCAACACATCACGATGGCGGATGTGTTGAAAGTTACCGTTCCATCCACGATTTTGGGTATCGGTTTGGCTTGCGTGTTCGTAAACAAACTGGGCAAAGAATTGAAAGACGATCCGTATTATCAGGCTTTACTGAAAGACCCGAACTATGTGAAAGAATACATCGATGTGGAGGAACAACAAACCGATGTCGCCATTTCGCCGAAAGCCAAATTGTCGGTCGGTATTTTCTTGACTGCGGCATTGCTGGTGGTCGTGATGGGTGCGCTGCCAGAGCTGCGTCCGGCTTTTGAACACGATGGCGCGATCAAGCCTATGGGCATGGCGCATACGATTGAAATCGTGATGTTGTCTGCTTCTGCACTGATTATCTTGGCGTGTAAACCCAATGGCGATGCGATTACCCGAGGTTCGGTATTCCATGCCGGTATGCGTGCCGTGATTGCAGTATTTGGCGTGGCTTGGTTGGGCGATACCTTGATGAACGGCCACTTAACAGAAGTGGAATCGACCGTCAGCCATTTGGTTGAATCTGCACCATGGACCTTTGCCTTTGCCCTGTTTGTCTTGTCGGTATTGGTCAATAGTCAAGGCGCGACAGTGGCAACGCTATTTCCAATCGCCATCAAACTGGGTATTCCTGCGCCCATCATTATCGGCACATTTGTTGCGGTAAACGGCTATTTCTTCATTCCGAACTACGGTCCGATTATTGCCGCTATCGACTTTGATACAACCGGCTCGACCAAAATCGGCAAATTTATCTTCAACCACAGCTTCATGATTCCGGGCCTGTTGAGCATGGCATTTAGTCTGGCTTTCGGTTTGTTGTTGGTTCAACTGTATTATTGATAGGCTGAAAAATGAAGGCCGTCTGAAATTAAATTTCAGACGGCCTTTTTGATATTGTTATTCGAGAGCTTAATTGCAGTATTTATTGACGTCGTTTTGGTATTGTTTAATCAGGCTGTCGCGATTGGCCAAGCGTGCGCTTTCGGCGACTTGGCGGTTGATTTTGGCGATTTTGCAGTTTTCCAGCTTGTTTTGGCGGTTTTGCTCTTCGATTTTTTTGTTGCGCTCTTCGATTTGTTTGTTTTGTTCCGCAACCTGTTCGTTGGGCTGCTCGGCAACCGGCTCAGATGCCGCCGCAGCAGGTGCAACGGCAGGTTTGACATTGTGCGTACGGATGTTGACCACGCCGGAACGCTTCGGTTGCAGGCGGTTTGGCGTATCGGAATAGTTGTTGCCCGATGTGCCTTTCCAAGTGTACACCTCGGCCGCACCGGTCAGAGCGGCGGAAGAGAGAAGGGCTGCTATCAGACAGGTTTTGAGTACGGAAGATTTCATGGGTTTCCCTTATGTAAATGATGTTCTCATGCGGCTTATTTTACTTGAAACTGCAATGCGTTGGCATATTTTTGTACGCCAAATCAAATCATGTAAAAAAATAACGTTAAAACGTGTATTGCCAATGTTAGCATCAAGCCGGTGTGATATAATGCCGTGCATCTTGCACAAACTGAAAGACCGAGCATCATGCGTATTGTAGAAAAAGCCTATACTTTCGACGACGTTTTGTTGGTTCCAGCGCACTCAAACGTGCTGCCTCGAGATGTCAAACTTCAAACCAAACTCACCCGCGATATCACGCTCAACCTCCCTCTACTTTCTGCTGCAATGGATACCGTTACCGAAGCGCGTCTGGCCATCTCTATGGCTCAAGAAGGCGGCATCGGCATTATCCATAAAAACATGACGCCGGAGTTGCAAGCGCGTGCCGTTTCCAAAGTGAAGCGCCATGAGAGCGGCGTGGTGAAAGATCCCGTTACCGTTGCACCGACCGCATTGATCCGCGAAGTTTTGGAAATGCGTGCACAACGCAAACGCAAAATGTCCGGTCTGCCTGTTGTTGAAAACGGCAAAGTGGTCGGTATTGTAACCAACCGCGACCTGCGTTTTGAAAACCGTGTCGATCTGCCGGTTTCTGCTATCATGACCCCCCGCGACCGTTTGGTTACCGTTCCTGAAGGTACCAGCATCGATGAAGCCCGCGAAATCATGCATGCGCACAAGGTGGAGCGCGTTTTGGTGTTGAATGACCAAGACGAACTCAAAGGTCTGATTACAGTTAAAGATATTCTGAAAACAACCGAGTTCCCTAATGCCAACAAAGATGCCGAAGGCCGTCTGCGCGTCGGTGCCGCGGTGGGTACCGGCGGCGATACCGAAGAGCGTGTCAAAGCATTGGTGGAAGCAGGCGTGGACGTGATTGTGGTCGATACTGCCCACGGCCATAGCCAAGGCGTTATCGATCGCGTGCGCTGGGTCAAAGAAACTTATCCGCACATTCAAGTCATCGGCGGCAACATCGCGACTGCCCAAGCCGCTTTGGATTTGGTGGCCGCCGGTGCGGATGCCGTTAAAGTCGGTATCGGCCCGGGCTCGATTTGTACGACCCGTATCGTGGCCGGCGTGGGCGTGCCTCAGCTGACTGCGATTCACAATGTTTCCGAAGCCTTGAAAGGTACAGGCGTTCCCCTGATTGCCGACGGCGGTATCCGCTTCTCCGGCGATATTGCCAAAGCTCTGGCAGCAGGTGCATACAGCGTCATGCTCGGCGGTATGTTTGCCGGTACGGAAGAAGCACCGGGCGAAATCGAACTTTACCAAGGCCGCTCTTACAAGTCTTACCGCGGCATGGGTTCATTGGGTGCGATGAGCCAAGGCTCTGCCGACCGCTACTTCCAAGACAAAACCGACAGCACAGACAAATATGTTCCTGAAGGCATTGAAGGTCGTGTACCTTACAAAGGCCCGATTGTGAACATCATCCACCAACTGACCGGCGGTCTGCGCTCCAGCATGGGTTACTTGGGTTGCGCCAATATTGCTGAAATGCACGAGAAAGCAGAATTTGTGGAAATCACTTCTGCCGGCATGAGCGAATCCCACGTTCACGACGTACAAATCACTAAAGAAGCGCCTAACTACCATCGTTAAATCACTATAAAAAGGTCGTCTGAAAATATTTCAGACGGCCTTTCTGTTTTTATAAGGTTTTAAAAATGAAGAGAATATTGCTTGCCGCCGTTTGGCCTCGTGTTTCAGGTTGGGTATTTGCAGAATTTACCGAATAATTGGGAAGACGAACGCTTCATGTGCTGAAATGACATGTATCAACTAGTACGTTCTGATCAGGGCGATTAAACCAAGTTTCAGACGGCCTTTTAAAAATCGTATTACAATAAGCCAAAATTAAAAACACATTCCATTATGTCCAAAAAAATCCTGATTATTACCCCAAGCTGGATTGGCGACTGCGTCATGACCCAACCGCTTTATCGTCGTTTGCATGAGCTGTATCCTGGCTGCACCATTGATGCTTTTGCCCCCAAATGGTCGATGGCCGTATTTGAGCGTATGCCTGAAATCAACCGTGTGATGGAAAATCCGTTTGGACATGGTGCGTTGGAATTGAAAAAACGCTGGCGTATCGGGCGTGAATTGGGAAAAGAAGGCTATGATCAAGTGATTGTTTTGCCCGGTTCGCTCAAATCCGCCATCATTGCCTTGGCTACGGGTATTAAACAGCGTACGGGCTACGTCGGCGAATCACGCTATTTTTTGTTGAACGATATCCGTAAGTTGGATAAGGCCGCGTTGCCTCTGATGGTTGACCGCTATACTGCGCTGGCGCATCCGACCCAAGCGGATTTTAACGGGCATTCCGATAATCCGTGTTTCACGATTGATCCTGAAAGCCGTCAAGCCGCTTTGTCAAAACATGGTTTGGCGACGGATAAACCGATTTTGGCATTTTGTCCCAGTGCGGAATATGGCCCGGCCAAGCGTTGGCCTGAGCGTCATTTTGCCGAACTTGGCCGCCGCTATTTGGCTGAAGGTTGGCAGGTTTGGCTGTTTGGTTCGCAAAAAGATTTCGATATTGCAGATGAAATCAACCGACTTTCAGACGGCCTGTGTACCAATCTTTGCGGCAAAACCAATCTTCCTGAAGCCATTGATCTGTTGTCTTGCGCCGATACGGTCGTGTGCAACGACAGCGGTCTGATGCATCTTGCGGCCGCGCTTGATCGGAAATTGGTTGCGGTTTACGGCTCATCCAGCCCTGACCATACGCCGCCTCTAAGCCAAAAGGCAAAAATCGTCAGCTTGAATTTGGATTGTTCGCCATGTTTTAAACGCGAATGTCCGTTAGGGCATACGGATTGTTTGAACAAGCTGACGCCGGATATGGTGCAAAAAGCAGCGGAAGAGCTGGCTCGTTCGGCGTAATCCAATAAAGCTTAGATGGAAAGTAGTAAAGGGCAGATTTGAGTCTGCCTTTTGATTTTTCATTTCTTTGATTTCTTAACGAAAGGCCGTCTGAAAATTATATTTCAGACGGCCTTTTTTGGTTTCAATATATCCGATTATTTTTGATGCAGATTGTAAACGTATTCGACTTCTTCGCGGCTGCCCATGAATACGGCAACACGTTGGTGCAGGCCGGTAGGTTGGATGTCGAGCATGGCTTCGATGGCGTTGTTTGATGCGCCGCCGGCTTGTTCCATAAGCAGGCTCATCGGGTTGGCTTCGTACATCAGGCGCAGTTTGCCCGGTTTGGATGGGTCGCGTTTGTCTTGCGGATACATGAATACGCCGCCGCGCATCAGGATGCGGTGGATTTCGGCAACCATGCTGGCTACCCAGCGCATATTGTAGTTTTTGCCGCGTACGCCGGTTTCGCCTGCCAGCAATTCGTCAATGTATTGTTGAACAGGGGCGAACCAATGTCTTTGGTTGGACATATTGATGGCGAATTCTTTAGTAGACTCGGGAACGCGCGGATTTTCTTTGGTCAGCAGGAATTGGTTGGCATCGTCCAGAGTGAAGACGAACACGCCGTGACCGACAGTCAGTACCAGTTGTGTTTGCGGACCGTATAAAACATAACCTGCGGCCACTTGGTCGCGGCCTTTTTGCAGGAAGGACTCGGTAGTTAATGCGCCTTCTGGTTTCGCCAAGATGGAGAAGATGGTGCCGACGGAGATGTTGACGTCGATATTGGAAGAGCCGTCCAACGGGTCAAACAATACCAAATAGCCGCCGTTTTCGTGTGTGGCGACATAGGTGTCTTCTTCTTCGCTGGCAAGGCCTGCGATGTTGGCATTGGCTTTTAAAACATCAATCATGATGTTGTTGGCAATGACGTCAAGTTTCTTTTGGTCTTCGCCTTGGATGTTGCCGGTACCTGCCATGCCCAAAACGCCGGAAAGCGCGCCGAGGCGGACTTTGGCGTTGATGTCCAAACAGGCGGCGGCTACGGATTCCAGTACGCTGGCCAGCTCTTGCGGCAGTTTGTGTTCGGGCAGGTGTTGGGCTAAGAATTGGTTCAGTGTCTTCATGGTTTCACTCTTTTCCTAAGTTTGAATCGAATATTTTTCAATTTCAGGCCGTCTGAAAACGGCGTGTTCATTTGGTTTTGCTCTCGGCCATGCCTAAAACTTCTTTAGTGCAGGCGATGCTGGTGTCTTTGATGCGTTTTTTCAGCTCGTCGCTGATGGAGTCGCTGCCGCCCAAAAGCGATGTCGCTTCTTCAGGATTGATTTGGTCGACTGTTTTTTCGCCGATGCAGCGGCAGATTTTTTCAGTGGTCGCGGAATCAAACGGGCTTTTTCCGGAGGCTTTTTCTACGCAGGCTTCGGTTGCCGAGCGGACAAATTCGGTGCGGAAACTTTGGGTAAATTCTTCTTTAAATTCGTTTTTTGCTGATTCGCTGCACGCGCAGAGCAGGAGTGTGCAGGCTAGGGGTGTGCGTATATTCATGAGTGGACGGCCGTTAATTGTTATGTTGTGAATTGTAGTGGAAAAAGGCTTAAGTATAAAGGGTTAAGGCCGTCTGAACAGGTATGGCGGCAAAATCAAAGCGTTTGGGTATACGTTCAGACGGCAGTGTTTATTTCGTTTTGCTTTCCAATACATAATGCGCGCCGACATCTTGCGCCAAAATTTTGGCAAGTTCGGGCAGATTGTTTTGCAACTGTTCGGCAAGCATATAGGGCGGGTTGATGACGAACATGCCGCTGCCGTGCATACCGAAGCCGTCGCTGCGCGGCGTATGGACATGAAGCTCGGCGTGCAGATAATTGTCGGGAGCGATTTTTTTGAGTTCGTCCGGAAGTTTGCGGCTTTCTTCGCGGCTCAAGCAGGGATACCAAACCATGTAGCAGCCGGTTTCAAAGCGTTTTAAAGCATCTTTCAAGACTTGGACGACACGGCGGTAGTCTTGTTTTTCTTCGTAGGGCGGATCAATCAAGACGGCGGCGCGGCGCGGCGGAGGAGGCAGAAGTGAAATCAAACCTTGATAACCGTCCGCTTGGCTGACCTGCACTTTACGCGCAGGGCGAACTTCGCGCATATTGTTTTGTAAATGGACAAAATCGGCAGGGTGCAGCTCAAAGAGGCGCATTTTGTCGCTGTCGCGCGTGAGCGCCTGTGCTAGCCAAGGCGAGCCGCAGTAAAGGTTGTCTTGCGGCAGTATTTGTTTCAGACGGCCCACAAATTCGGCCAATTCGGCAGGCAGCTTGTCAGCTTGTTCCAAGAGCACAAAGCCTTGTTTGTATTCGCCGACTTTTTGCGCTTCATCGCCGCTCAAATCATACAAACCGGCACCGCTGTGCGTATCGATATACCAATAGGGCTTGTCTTTGCGGTTGAAATATTCGAGGACGAGGAAGAGGGTAAAGTGCTTGAGCATATCGGCATGGTTGCCGGCATGGAAGGCGTGGCGGTAGCTGAGCATGATCGGGCTGCGGAAATAAAAATTCGATTATACCCCAAACCATCGCCATCACCGCTTTCAGACGGCCTTTGTGCCTGGAAAATGCTACAATATCCGCCTTATCGTACCATCGGAAAGAAGACATCATGTTTACAGGCATCGTACAAGGTATGGGCAAAATTACAGACATCGCCCAACCTTCGCCCGACTTTCGTACCCACACAGTTGAGCTGCCCCCCGAAATCGCCGACAATCTGCAAACCGGCGCCTCTGTCGCCAACAATGGTTGCTGCCTGACCATTACCCGAATCGACGGCAACAAAGTCAGCTTTGATTTGATGGACGAGACCTTACGTAAAACCAATCTCGGCAGCTTGAAAGTCGGCGACAGTGTCAATTTGGAACGCGCGGCGCGGTTTGGCGATGAAATCGGCGGCCATGTAATGAGCGGCCATGTGATGGCGGTTACCCGAATTTCCCGAATTGAATCAAGCGAGTTCAACCGTACAGTTTGGTTTGAGCTGCCGGAAAACCTCAAGCCCTACATCCTGACCAAAGGCTTTGTCGGTTTGGACGGTTGCAGCCTGACCATAGGTGAAATCAGCGACAGCGAATTTTGCGTACACCTGATTCCGGAGACTTTGGAGCGCACCCTGTTTGGCAGCCGCAAAGAAGGCGACCTCATTAATATTGAAATCGATCCGCAAACCCAAGCCGTTGTCGATACCGTGATGCGAGTATTGGCGCAAAAGGCCGTCTGAAAAAAAGAAAGCCGAAATGAAATTATCCAATTTTTTGAAAAAAGCGAATTCCGTTTTAAACCGTCTGGATTTAATCCTGCCTGACGAAGCCGGTAAAACCGACTGGCGCGCTTTGGCCTACCGTTGGCACAGCGTGGGCAAAAAAGGCATTTTGGAAAGCCTGCCACGTCCGCATACGTTTCCTTTGAGCAGATTGGCGGCAGTCGGTTCGCAAACCGACAGGCTGAAACGCAATACCGAGCAATTTTTGGCAGGCCGTCCGGCAAATAATGTCTTGATGACCGGCGCACGCGGTACGGGCAAATCTTCCTTGGTTAAAGCGTTGTTACACGAATACGCCGAGCGCGGCCTGCGACTGATTGAGGTGGATAAAAGCGATTTGATCAGCTTACCGGCTTTGTTGACGCTGTTGTCTGAGCGTCCCGAGAAATTTATCGTTTTCTGCGATGATTTGTCGTTTGAAACCGGTGATGAGACCTATAAAGCCTTGAAAACTGCTTTAGACGGCGGACTGTCGCAACGTTGCACCAATGTTTTGGTTTATGCCACTTCCAACCGCCGTCATTTAATTCCTGAATACATGGATGAAAACGGCGGTACTACGGGCACTCGCGGCGAAATTCATCAGAAAGAGGCCGTCGAGGAGAAAATCTCCCTTTCCGACCGCTTCGGTTTGTGGCTGAGTTTTTATCCTTTCGATCAAAACGATTATTTGACCGCCGTAGCCAACTGGTTGGAAGATTTCAATGTTCCTTTTGATGACACGGCACGCCAAGCCGCGTTGCAATGGGCGCAAATGCGCGGCAGCCGTTCAGGCCGTTCGGCATGGCAGTTTGCCTGCGACTGGGCAGGTCGGTTGCCGGAAGAAAGAGTGCTGGATTAAGGCGAAAAAAGCAAAGGCCGTCTGAATATGGTTTCAGACGGCCTTTTTGTATTTTTATTTATCCATCAGCGCAAGCATGAAGACAACCATTGCTGGCGTTGGCGCGGATTGAGCAGATGGTAGAGGCGGTATTGGATTTCCATTTCATCTACCGCATAGTCCATGCTGGAGAGGTAGCGGTTTTCAACATAATCGCGGGCGGCGTTTGAGTCGAATGAGTCGCCGGAGAGGATTTTGATGATGGTTTGACGGCGGTTGCGGTCGGAGCGTACAGTTTTACGGTAGGCTTTATCGTTGATTTGTTTGAAATCGGTACGCAGGCGGCGCAGGGCGGCGTGTTGGTCGGCGGATAAATTGAGCTGTCGGATGTCGCAATTCGGGTGAAAGTCGTCCAAAGTGGCCAGAAACGGACCGGCATGTGCAGGCAGACTGGAACAGAGTAGGGCAAGTGCTAAGAAAATAAAAGTCGGATAGCGGGAAAGTGCAACAGACACGGTGTTTTCCTAATGTTTCATCAGGTTTGGAAATATAACCGATAAGCGTGTGAAAGGCAGTATCAATGCAGTTAACTTTTGTTAATGATGTTAGATTTTTTTGAATGTGTATGTAATCTAATAATTTATTTTCAAAGCCTTACTATGTGATTATAAGTTTCATTAATGTATATGAAATGTAAATTCACAAAAATGACGGCAGAGACGTTGTCGGCGGCATACAACATAGGGTTAAAAATGCGATAATGACAAAGGAACACACTTTAGGAGAATAAACATGACCGACTACCGTATTGCCCCCAGTATTTTGTCTGCCGATTTTGCCCGTTTGGGCGAAGAGGTTGCCGAAGTTATCCGCGCGGGTGCGGATTTGATTCATTTTGACGTGATGGACAATCATTATGTGCCGAATCTGACTTTCGGCCCTATGGTTTGTGCGGCTTTGAAACCGTATGCAACCGTGCCGGTCGATGTGCATTTGATGGTTGAGCCGGTGGACGATTTGATTCATGCGTTTGCCAAATCCGGTGCCAATATCATTACCTTTCATCCCGAAGCCAGCCGCCATGTCGACCGCAGCTTGGGTTTGATTAAAGAATACGGCTGTCAGGCAGGCTTGGTATTGAATCCTGCTACGCCGGTTAATATTCTGGAAAACGTTTTGGACAAACTGGATATGGTGTTGCTGATGTCGGTCAACCCGGGCTTTGGCGGGCAAAGCTTTATCCCGAATACGCTGGTGAAAATCCGCAAAGTGCGCGAGATGTTGGACGAGTATGAACGGCAAAGCGGCCGCCATATCGCATTGGAAGTCGATGGCGGCGTGAAGACAGACAATATTGCTGAAATTGCGGCTGCAGGTGCGGATACGTTTGTGGCCGGTTCGGCGATTTTTGGCAAACCGGATTACAAAGCCGTTATCGATGAAATGCGTCAACAGTTGGCGCAAGTCGGATAACTAAGCCGGGATATTCTTGGTTTTTCAAACTTTGGAATAACAATATTGAATATTAAAGGCCGTCTGAAATGATTTTCAGACGGCCTTTTGCTTTAGCCTAAACCCTTACAGCGGCCATTTCAATGCAGGATTGCTTTCAATGACTGCTTTGAATTGGTTTTGGATACGTTCAATCGCTTCTTGCGTATCCGCTTCAAAACGCAATACCAAAATCGGCGTGGTATTGGAAGCACGCATTAGGCCGAAGCCGTCAGGGAATTCAACGCGCAAGCCGTCGATGGTAATGATTTCGGTCGCACCTTCAAACTTGGCATTGGCAGCCAGTTCTTCAATCACTTTGTGGCCGTTGCTGCCTTCCGGCAGGTCAATGTTGAGTTCCGGAGTGGAAATGCTTTGCGGCAGCTTGTTCAACACTTCGGACGGATTGTCGAAGGCAGACAGGATTTCTAAGAGGCGTGCGCCGGCATACATACCGTCGTCGAAGCCGTACCAGCGTTCTTTAAAGAAGATGTGTCCGCTCATTTCGCCGGCAACCAGTGCGCCGGTTTTTTTCATGGTGGACTTGATGAAGCTGTGGCCGGTTTTTTCCATCACAGGATCACCGCCGTGTTCTTTAATCCAAGGTGCGAGCAGGCGGGTGGATTTGACGTCGAAAATCACTTTGGCTTTAGGATTGCGGCTCAACACGTCTTGCGCGAAAAGCATCAGTTGGCGGTCTGGATAGATGATGTTGCCGTCTTTGGTCACCACGCCCAAGCGGTCGGCATCGCCGTCAAATGCCAAGCCGATTTCGGCATCGCCGTTTTTGAGCTCGACGATGAGGTCTTGCAGGTTTTTCGGTTTGGAAGGGTCGGGGTGGTGATTAGGGAAGTTGCCGTCCACTTCGCAGAAAAGTTCGGTTACTTCGTTGCCCAAGCCTTTGTAGAGTTTGCCCGCGAATGCGCCCCCGACACCGTTGCCCGCGTCGATGGCGATTTTCATCGGGCGTTTGAGCTTGATGTGGCCGACGATGTTGTTGTGGTATTCGCCAGAGATGTCTTTTTCGGTTACGCTGCCTTGTTTGTCGGCGGCAACAAAACCGTCTTTTTCAACAATGGCTAAAAGTTCTTGAATGGCTTCGCCTGCGAGCGTGTCGCCGCCGAGCATCATTTTGAAACCGTTGTAATCAGGCGGATTGTGGCTGCCGGTAATCATCACACCGCTGCCGCCACATTCGTTGATGGCCGCGAAGTAGAGCATAGGGGTGGCAACCATGCCGACATTGAGGACGTCGATGCCGCTGTCTGTGAAACCGCGTTGAATCTGCGCCATCAGGCCGGGGCCGCTCAAGCGTCCGTCGCGGCCGAGTGCGATGCGGGTAATGCCTTTTTCGGAGGCTTTGGTGGCAATGGCTTTGCCGATTAAGTAGGCAGCTTCGTCAGTCAGAGTTTTACCGACGATGCCCCGGATGTCGTAGGCTTTGAAAATGTCGCGGGCGATATTTGCCATGTGGATTTCCTTTGAATTTAAGGGAAAATAATAGGCGTTATTCTAACACGGCTAAAAGGCCGTCTGAAGAATTCAGACGGCCTTTTGTCGTTACATCAAAGAACAGTGTTGCTTGGACGAATCAATTGTTGAAAGTGTTGCACTGGTTGATGTCGCCGCTTTCCAAACCGCGCTTGAGCCAAGTCATGCGTTCTTCGGACGAGCCATGAGTAAAGCTGTCGGGAACGACATAGCCCTGAGCCTGTTTCTGCAAGCGGTCATCACCGACGGATTCGGCAGCAAGCATGGCTTTTTGAATGTCTTCGGCTTTGAAGATGTTGTTGTTGACGGCGTAGTGTCCCCAAATACCGGCGAAACAGTCGGCCTGCAATTCGAGTTTGACGGAAAGGGCATTGGCCTCTTTCTTGCCGACTTGCTGTTGCATTTTGTGGACTTTAGGCAGAATGCCGAGCAGGTTTTGAACGTGATGGCCGACTTCATGGGCAATAACGTAGGCAAACGCAGCATCGCTGGCAGATTTGAGTTTGGTGCGCATGTCTTCGTAGAAACTCAAATCCAAATAAACTTTTTGGTCGCCCGGGCAGTAAAACGGACCCATGGCAGATTGGCCCGTACCGCAGGCGGTGGACGTGCCGCCTTCATACAACACCATGGTTGCCGGTGTATAGCGTTGGCCGTGTTGTTGGAAATATTTGCTCCATGCTTTTTCCGTATCGGCAAGGACGACGCGGGACAGTTCGTTCAACTCGGCTTCTTGTTGGCTGTCGAGTCGGGAAGCTTGCTGGGTAGGAATGCCCATCGAAGATGAGCCGCCAACCAAACCGCTCAAATCCACGCCGTAATATGCGCCGACCAAAACCACGATAATGCCGAGTATGCCCGGTGTTTTGCCGCCACCGCCGCCACTGCTTCCGCGGCGATCTTCGACGTTTTGGCTTTGTTCACGACCTTTCCAATCCATAATGCGAATCCTGTGTAGTTTTCATGCGGCGGATTATACTATGGAATGTCAAATGTGTTTGATCGAATTGTGAATATTGCTTGAGGCCGTCTGAAAATGCGACATCGGGAAAGTGAAAACGGCAGTATCTTTCAGATGGCCTTGGTGTTTGTTAGAATGAGCCAACCTACTATTGGGAGATGTAAGATGAAAGTCAGCAGTAAAGCTATTGTTAACGGCGAATTTGAAGACAAATACGGCAAGCGCGGCAGCCAGTTCAGCCCGAGCGGTATGCCTTCTTATTCGATTCCTTTTGAGATCAAAGATGCACCTGAAGGAACAAAATCGTTTGCTGTGGTGTTGGAAGACAAAGATGCCATTTCAGCATCGGGTTTCGTATGGACGCATTGGTTGATTTCGGATTTGAAACGCACTTCCGTGGCAGAAAATGAAAGTATTTCTGCAACAGATTTCACACAGGGCGCGAACACTTGGGCGAGCGCGTTGGGTAAATTTGAAATCGAAGAGGCCTCATTTTACGGCGGTATGGCACCACCGAACAACCGTCATCGTTATGAACTGATTGTGTACGCGCTGGATACCGTTTTGGATTTGCCGCGCGGTTTCCGCTTTAATGAGCTGCATTTTGCCATGCAAGGCCATGTTTTGGATTCGGCATGCGTGGTCGGTACTTATGATGTGTGACGGTATGTGTCATTATTGAAAAACAGCCTGTCCGTTTGCAATTCGGACAGGCTGTTTTTATGGGAAATCAAATCGATTAAACCACTTCGGCTTTAGTGATGATGACAGGTTCGCTCGGTACGTCGTCGTGGTAGCCGTGACGTTTGGTAGAAACGCCTTCGATGGCATCGACAACGTCAAAACCGTCAACGACTTTACCGAATACGGCATAGCCCCAGTCTTGGACGACAGTTTTGCCGTACAACTCTTTAGAACGGAAGTTCAGGAAAGCGTTGTCGGCAGTGTTGATGAAGAATTGCGCGCTGGCAGAGTGCGGATCGGAAGTACGCGCCATGGCGATGGTGTATTTTTCGTTAGGTAAACCGTTGGACGCTTCGTTTTGAATCGGATCGCGGGTTTCTTTTTCGTTCATGTTTTCATCCATGCCGCCGCCTTGAATCATAAAGCCTTTGATGACGCGGTGGAAGATTACGCCGTCGTAGAAGCCATCTTTAACGTATTGCTCGAAGTTTTTAGCAGTAACGGGGGCTTTGTCGAAATCGAGTTCGATTTTGATGTCGCCTTTGTTGGTGTGCAGGATAATCATGGGTTTCCTTTCGTTAGAATCCGGTTTTAATCATTCGTTAAATTGTGTCTGAATGACAAACTTCAAGGCCGTCTGAAAAATATTCTTTCAGACGGCCTTGTTGTTTAGGTCGATGGTTTACATCAGTACAGCATAAGCCCACAGAGCAACCAATACCACGCAGAGGATGTTCAGCAATAAGCCGACATTCATCATTTCGCGTTGTTTGATTAAGCCTGTACCGAACACAATCGCGTTAGGCGGTGTGGCAACCGGCAACATGAAGGCACAAGATGCGCCGACACCGATGACGAATACCAAGACTTGTTCCGGCAGACCCATTTGCGCGGCAATGCTGGCGAAAATAGGCACAAGCAGGGCGGCGGAAGCCGTGTTACTGGTGAACTCGGTAAGGAAGATGATGAAAGTGGCAACCACGAAAATCACCAGCAATGCAGGAGAGTGGGAGAACGTGGAAGCAACTTGCTGACCCAATGCTTCAGATGCGCCGGAAGATTGCAGCAACGCGCTCAAGCTGATACCGCCACCGAAGAGCATCAATACACCCCAGTCGGTATTGCGGGCAACTTCTTTCCATTGCGCCACGCCGAATACGACGACGGCAACGGCGGCAATCAGGGCAATAACGGTATCAGGGTTGGAAATACCGAATGCGGCTTTGATTTTGGAGCTGAATACCCAAGCGATGGCTGCGGCCAAGAAAATCAACAGCGCGATAACGCGGTGCAAAGTCCAAGGGATAGATTCAGCTTTAACTTCCACGCGCTCATTCAAATTAGGTTTGAGGATGACGTACATGGAGAACAGCATCAGCGGCAGAATCAACAGCATCATCGGCAGGCCGAGTTTCATCCAGCCGACGAAGTCCAAGTTCAGCGCTTTGGCGGCAATCATGTTCGGCGGAGAACCGACCACGGTACCCAAGCCGCCGATACTGGCGCAGTAGGCGATACCGAGCAGGACGAAAACATAGGTTTTGCGTTCTTTTTCTTGGTCGAGGTGGCTCATCATACCCATTGCCAAAGGCAGCATCATCGCGGCAGTCGCAGTGTTACTGATCCACATAGACAGGAAGGCGGTAACGGCAAACAGCATCAACACGGCAACTTTCATATTGCCGCGGGACAGGCGCAACAGGCTGACGGCGATTTTACGGTCGAGACGCTGCATGTGCAGGGCGGTTGCAAGCGCGAAGCCGCCGAAGAAGATGTAAATCGTCGGGTCGGAGAAACCGGCCATCGCTTTTTTGATGTCCATATCCGGGAAGCCGAGTACAACGGCAAGGATAGGGATCATCAACGCGGTAACGGTAATGTGTACGGCTTCGGTAAACCAAAGTGCCGCAACAAAAATCAACAGCGCGATACCTTTGTTGGCATCGGGGCTGTAGGGAAGGATGTAATAAATGCCGAAGCAGACAACAGCAGAGATAATGGTCGTCAGCAGTCCTTTAAAGTCGGTAATCGGCTTCTGCGCACTGAGAAGCTCGACGTTCTCAGGATGCTGAGTCTTATCCTTGGCGTTTAAGTCCATGATGTATTCCTCTGAAACATGATTGGTTTTTCTTTTCAGCCGAACGTTCAGACGGCCTAATAGGCGACAGTATATTTGTAATTTGATGTAGTGTAAACAAATTGTAAATTATTTTTTAAAAATGAAATGAAAACCGGATAAGCAGCAAGAAAACTGCTTATCCGGCGGAATGAAGACCCATCGTGGGTTAATAAGCATCAGGACAAATCGGTAAAACTGCCAAAATTACGGCCGGGTCAGTAATACCATCCTGATTTATATGGATTTAAACGTTTTGCGTCAGATTGTCTTGTTCCTTAAACAACAAACCGCAAACGGCAAAACCTGTCGCAGCTAAGAGCGCGCCTGCAATGCCGATATTGGAAAGACCGAACCAAGTGGTCACGTAATGCCCCAAAAGCGCACCGCCGCCGATACCGACATTGTACAAACCTGAATAAATCGAGTTGGCTACATCTGTCGCATCGGAAGCAAACGTCAATACTTTGGAGACCATGCCCAAGCTGACGATGACGATGGCCACGCCCCAAATAAACACCAGCGCATATACCGCATACGGGAAAGAGGCAAGCGGCAGAAGCAGCAGGGCGGAGAGCAGGATGACCGCCACTGCGCCGAGCATAAACAAACGTTGCGCTTTGGCAAACCATTTGCCGAACAGATAAGATGCGGCAAATCCTGCCAAACCGTACAGGCTCAAAACGATGGTAACTTGTTCTGCCTTAAATCCGCCAACTTGCAACACAAAAGGCTCGATATAGCTGTATGCCGTGAAATGGGCTGTAATAATCAACACCGTCATTGCATAGAGTAGCATCAGGTTGCGGCGTTTGAACAAACTCGGCAGGCTGCTTAAAGAGCCGGTATTTTGGCTGGGTAAAGCAGGCAGATTTTTGGCCAACACCAGCATTACGCCGGCAGCGCAGACCCCGATCAGCAGGAAGCTGAGCTGCCAGCCGAAGTATTGCCCGACCACGCGCCCCAGCGGAATACCCAAAACCATCGCCAAAACCGAACCCGTACTGAGCAAGCCCAGAGCCTGATTGGTTTTGCCGGCGGGGGCAAGCCGTACCGCCAAAGAAGCCGTAATCGACCAAAAGATCGCGTGTGTCAGCGCAATCCCGACACGGCTGACCAAGAGGATGGTGAAGTTCCAAGAAAAGAACGACAGCGCGTGAAACAGCGCGAACAGTGCAAACAGCATCAGCAATAATTTGCGCCGTTCGATGTTTTTCGTCATCAGCATCAGCGGTAGCGATAGGAGCGCAACAATCCACGCATACACCGTGATCATCATGCCCACTTCCGTTGCCGGTTTGCCAAAGCTTTGACCGATGTCGCTCAAAAGCGCAATCGGAATGAATTCGGTGGTATTGAAAATAAACGCTCCCACCGCCAGCGCGCATACACTAACCCATTGTTTGAATGTTGAAGTCATTATTATGTCCGTTTGATGAAGCAAAAGGCGTTATTGTACACCTATCTGCATTTTTTCAGACGGCCTTAATGAAGAATTTGCAAGCTGTTTGTGTAAGGAGTAAAGTGTTCGGCAACCATATTTGATTTGTGTGAATGAAAGGAAATACAAATGCAAACTGTTACCCTCAACATCGATGGCATGACCTGTGGCGGCTGTGTTAAAAGCGTAACCCGTCTTTTGGAAGGCGTAGAAGGCGTGGAAAAAGCAGAAGTCAGCTTGGAAAACAAAAATGCAGTGATTACTTTTGATGAAAGCAAGACAGATACCGACGCGCTGATTGATGCCGTAGAAGACGGCGGCTACGATGTGGCTTTGTAACCGATAAGCGTATTTTGAAAAGGCCGTCTGAAACGCTTCAGACGGCCTTTGTCTCTTGATAACTTACTTTTTGCCATTATTTGGATTACACCGCCACACGGGTAAACAAAAGTTTTCGCGCATATCTGAAGCAAAGCGGCGGCAAGTGGCTGCCGTATTACAACGAGGCCTGTACCAAACCGTTAGCGGCCGACTAAGGCTACCTGAAACTTTTCAGGTAGACTGTTTCTATTCTGCCCAAGCCGCCTAACGCTCCTCCAGCCCGGCCAAAATCGCACAATCCGGGCAGTCGTCTCCCGCGCAGGCATCGTGCCAACGTTGCAGCTCGGCCACCATGCCCTGCAAGTGTTCGATTTTGGCTTCCAGCTCGGCGATGTGCCGCGCGGTGAGCGTTTTCACTTCGCGGCTGGTACGCTGCGGGTTGTGTTGCAGGCTCAAAAGCTGCCCGATCTGCGGCAGCGAAAAGCCCACTTCCCGCGCATGGCGGATAAAGCACAGCCGGACAAGGTCGGCCTGTCCGTAGCGGCGGTAGCCCGCTTCGCTGCGCGCGGCCGGGGCGATTAGGCCGTGCTTTTCGTAGTCGCGGATTTGTTTGGCGGAAAGGCCGCTCTCGGCCGCGGCCTGGCTGATGTTCATCATGATGCTTGACCTTTACTTCGGGTAAAGCTTTATAGTGGCGGCACTTAGCGGGAAAGCAAGAGCAGACCCATCATTTCAGGTTACCTGAAAGCTTTGGCTGCAACGGGCTTTAAAACCTCAGCCTCATTCCAACAGAAAGGAAACCCTATGCAAACCATCACATTAAACATCGAAGGCATGACCTGCGGCGGCTGCGTGAAAAGCGTTACCAGCATCCTCGAAGGCGTAAACGGCGTGGACAAGGCCGAAGTGAGCCTGGAAAACAAGAATGCCGTCGTGGAATTCGACCCCGCCCAAACCAACCCCGCCGCGCTGATAGAAGCGGTGGAAGACGGCGGCTTTGATGCGGCTTTGTAAATCGAATCGCAACAAATCGACTGCAACACCCCAAAGGCTACCTGAAAACCCTGCTCCGCTTTTTTCAGGTAGCCCAACCACATTCAGAAGGAAGAAACCATGCAACAAAAAGTCCGTTTTCAAATCGAAGGCATGACCTGTCAGGCCTGCGCTTCGCGTATTGAAAAAGTGTTGAACAAAAAAGATTTTGTCGAATCGGCAGGGGTGAACTTTGCCAGCGAGGAAGCGCAGGTTACGTTTGACGACAGCAAAACCTCCGCAGCCGACATCGCCAAAATCATTGAGAAAACCGGTTACGGCGCAAAGGAAAAAACGGAAGACGCGCTGCCGCAGCCCGAAGAAGCAGCGCATGTAAGCTGGAGGCTGTGGCTTTTGTTGGCCATCAATATTCCGTTCCTTATCGGCATGGCAGGGATGATGATCGGGCGGCACGATTGGATGATTCCGCCTGTATGGCAATTTGTGCTGGCAAGCGTGGTGCAGCTTTGGCTGGCGGTGCCGTTTTACAAAAGCGCGTGGGCAAGCATTAAGGGCGGGTTGGCGAATATGGACGTGCTGGTTACCATCGGCACGGTATCGATTTACCTGTATTCCGTTTATATGCTGTTTTTCAGCCCGCACGCGGCGCACGGCATGGCACACGTGTATTTTGAAGTAGGCGTGATGGTGATCGGTTTTGTGTCGCTGGGCAAATTTTTGGAACACCGCACCAAAAAATCTAGCCTCAACAGCTTGGGCTTGCTGCTCAAACTCACGCCGACCCAAGTCAACGTGCAACGCGATGGCGAATGGAAACAACTGCCCATCGACCAAGTGCAAATCGGCGACCTTATCCGCGCCAACCACGGCGAACGCATTGCCGCCGACGGCATCATCGAGAGCGGCAGCGGTTGGGCGGACGAGAGCCATCTTACCGGCGAATCCAACCCCGAAGAGAAAAAGGTGGGCGGCAAAGTGTTGGCAGGTGCGCTGATGACCGAAGGCAGCGTGGTATACCGCGCTACGCAGCTCGGCAGCCAAACCCTGCTCGGCGACATGATGAACGCGCTGTCCGAAGCGCAAGGCAGCAAGGCACCGATTGCACGCGTGGCAGACAAGGCGGCGGCGGTGTTCGTGCCTGCCGTCGTGGGCATCGCGCTTCTGACTTTTATCGCCACTTGGCTGGTGAAAGGCGATTGGACGGTGGCGCTGATGCACGCCGTTGCCGTTTTGGTGATTGCCTGCCCGTGCGCGCTCGGTCTGGCGACGCCCGCCGCGATTATGGTCGGCATGGGCAAGGCGGTGAAACACGGTATTTGGTTCAAAGACGCGGCGGCGATGGAAGAAGCTGCTCACGTCGATGCTGTCGTGTTGGACAAAACCGGCACGCTGACCGAAGGCAGGCCGCAGGTTGCCGCCGTTTATTGCGTTCCCGACAGCGGCTTTGACGAAGATGCTTTGTACCGAATCGCCGCCACCGTCGAACAAAACGCCGCTCATCCGCTCGCCCGAGCCATCGTTTCCGCCGCCCAAGCGCGCGGTTTGGAAATCCCCGCAGCACAAAACGCCCAAACCGTTGTTGGCGCAGGCATTACCGCCGAAGTGGAAGGCGTGGGTTTGGTGAAAGCAGGCAAAGCAGAATTTGCCGAACTGACCTTGCCGAAGTTTTCAGACGGCGTTTGGGACATTGCAAGCATTGTTGCAGTCTCGGTCGATAACAAACCCATCGGCGCATTCGCACTTGCAGACGCGTTGAAAGCCGATACCGCCGAAGCCATAGGCCGTCTGAAAAAACACAATATCGATGTCTATATTATGAGCGGCGACAACCAAGGCACGGTCGAATATGTCGCCAAACAACTGGGCATCGCACACGCCTTTGGTAATATGAGTCCGCGCGATAAAGCCGCCGAAGTGCAGAAACTCAAAGCCGCCGGCAAAACCGTGGCGATGGTCGGCGACGGCATCAACGACGCACCCGCGCTCGCCGCCGCCAACGTCAGCTTCGCCATGAAAGGCGGTGCGGACGTTGCCGAACACACCGCATCCGCCACACTGATGCAGCATTCGGTCAACCAGCTCGCCGATGCCCTGCTGGTGTCGCAGGCAACTTTGAAAAACATCAAGCAAAACCTGTTTTTCGCCTTCTTCTACAATATTTTGGGCATTCCGCTCGCCGCGCTCGGCTTTTTAAACCCCGTTATCGCAGGCGCGGCAATGGCGGCAAGCTCGGTTTCCGTGTTGAGCAATGCCTTGCGCCTGAAACGGGTGAACATTGAGTGATAATATAAAGGCCGTCTGAAGATTGTTTTTTCAGACGGCCTGTCATCAAATATTTTTGGAGAAATAATCAGATGAAAACACTTCGTTTATTGTTTGGTTTAGCATTGGTTGCCACTGCATTTAGCGTGCAGGCTGAGGATTACAGCGAGAAGCAGCACGATAAGCTGATACGGGAATGCAATCGGAACAATCTGGAGAGTTGCGTCACTGCGGCCATTTGGATGCGCGATTATCTTGAAGCGCCTGCTCATGCGTATCCGTTTCTGAAAAAAGCCTGCGATGGCGGTAATATGCGCGGCTGCAATGTTTTGGGTAATCTGTATCTTAATCCGTCCAGCGGTTTGGGCATGGATTATGCCGCAGCGGTCAAGCTCTACGAACGGGCTTGTAAAGGCGGTTATGAAAATGCCTGTACCAATCTTGAAGAAACTAAAACGGAGATGGCGCAAGGCACTACATCAGACCGCGACAGCCGTTTAAACCAACTGAGCGAATCTTGTGCTTTGGAAAACGAAGCTGCTTGTCAGGCGTTAATGATGGAAATGCAACGTTGAGCGTCACGCCGAGGCCGTTTGAAGACTGTTTTTTCAGACGGCCTTTAATCCATATTTTCTGATTTTGAGGCCCAAGCGGGAGTATGTTGTATGGACATGATGTTGTTTACCAATATTGTATTGATTGTTTTATGTATTTTTACCATGTTGCTGGTGTGGTCGCGCAACTGGAAACGCAAGCAGGCGTATTTTGAGAAAATCAAAAGCAATCCGGAAAACCTCAAATGGGTTGGGCAGAATCTGACTGGTCAGGAATGGAAGGATTTGAAAGCCGTGAGCGACCGTTTTGGGCTGCCCATGTTGCAGGCCAAGCAATTAATTGATTTTTATAAAAACAGTCAGCTCTAATTGATGATTTAACGATAGAACTTGACTGAAGTTAAGGCCGTCTGAAATAGCACTCTTATAATAATATAAGTGATATTTCAGACGGCCTTGCTGTTGATTCAAATAAAGGGAGGAGAACAAAAATGACCGTTTACTTAATCGGCGACTCCGTTCGGCTTGCTTCGGAGCCTTACACGCGCGCCGCTTTGCCTGAGGTGGATATTGTTTCTCCATCGGAAAACTGCCGTTCGTCGCATGATGTGTTAGAGCATATCAGGCAATGGACAGAGGGTGCGACTGTGGGAGACATTATCCACATCAATTGCGGTTTGCACGACATCCGCCATAATCAAGGCTGTAATGAGCCGGTGGCCGATATAAAAACCTATCGCAGCAACCTGATTCAAATTTTCGATTATCTGAAACAGACAGGGGCAAAAATTATTTGGGCGAGCAGTACGCCGTTTTTGGAAAGCGTACACAATATCGTCAAACCCTCGCGCCGCTATCTGGCCGACTTGAAGGCCTATAACCGTGTGGCGGAGGATTTGGCAAGGCAATATGGTTTTACCGTCAATGATTTATACAGTCTGATGTTTGAGCAGGATTTGACCGATGTGATGCTGTGCGATGGACTTCATTTCAATGAGTTCGGCAGCAAGATGATAGGCGAGGCAGTAGCCGAAGCGATATTGAAACAGTTGTGCTAACTTGACGTAATCCATTTTTATTATGTTTTTAATATTGAGACAGACTTTAAGTTGCAACCCAATATCTATTGGGGTATAGTGATTACTCTTATCAACATGAAACTAAGAAGGAATAAATGATGACTGGCAAATTAGATCAAATCAGCGGTGAAGTAAAAGAGAAAGC
Source organism: Neisseria sp. P0021.S007 (assembly GCF_051956855.1). Classification (NCBI taxonomy): domain Bacteria; kingdom Pseudomonadati; phylum Pseudomonadota; class Betaproteobacteria; order Neisseriales; family Neisseriaceae; genus Neisseria; species Neisseria sp. P0021.S007. The sequence goes on along the minus strand of NZ_JBQCXA010000003.1, from coordinate 48,551 downwards.
CGGCGAAGTTCTTGACGATTCCAAACTCAAAGCTGAAGGCGTAGTTCAACAAGGCGTCGGTAAGACAAAAGAAGTTGCTGCGGATGCTAAAGAAAAAGCAGAAAACTTTGCAGGTGAAGCCAAAGAAAAAGCGGCGCACTTCGCAGGCGAGGCTAAAGAAAAAGTAGAAAACTTTGCAGGTGAAGCTAAAGAAAAAGCAGCTCATTTAGCCGGTGAAGCCAAAGAGAAAGTAGCACACTTGGCTGAAGAAGCCAAAGAAAAAGCTGAAGGCTTGATTAATGATATTAAAAGCAAATTTTAATATTTAAAGAATAAAAGGCCGTCTGAAAGATTTTTCAGACGGCCTTTGTTTATGGTTTTAAAGTTTAGGCAAACTGTTTGCCAAATTCGATAAACTCGTCTTTTTTGGCTTTGGCTTTGCCGGAGTCGATGGCTTCTTGCGCGGCTTTGACACCGTCCGCCAGCGATGCGACCACATTTCCTGCGTAGAGCGCGGCGGCTGCATTGAGGACGACGATGTCGCGTGCGGCACCGACTTTGCCATCCAGCACTTCGTTCATTTTTTGCAGGGATTCTTGCGCGTTTTCGACTTTGATTTCGTCCAAATTGCGGCGGATTTCCATGCCGAAATCGGCCGGGCTGATATCGTATTCGGTGATTTTGCCGTCTTTCAGTTCGGCAACGCGGGTTTTGCCGGTCAGCGTGATTTCATCCAAACCGCCTTCGCCGCACACAACCAAAACATGCTTGGAACCAAGCTGTTGCAATACGCGGGAAAGAATGCCGCACAAGTCGATGTGGAACACGCCCAAGAGTTGGTTTGCCGCGCCGGCAGGATTGGTCAGCGGGCCCAAGATATTGAAGATGCTGCGGAAGCCGAGCGAACGGCGGACTGGGGCAACATAGCGCATAGCGCTGTGGTGGTTGGGCGCGAACATAAAGCCGATGCCGGTTTGCTGAATGCTTTGGGCAACCTGTTCGGGGTTGAGGTTGAGGTTGGCGCCCATTTGTTCCATGACATCGGCAGCGCCGCTGGATGAAGAAACGGAGCGGCCGCCGTGTTTGGCGACTTTCGCGCCTGCCGCAGCCGCGACAAACATGGAAGTCGTGGAAATATTGAAGGTTTTGGCACCGTCGCCGCCTGTGCCGACAATATCGACCAAGTCATCGGCGTTTTCTAGCGGCACTTTGGTGGCAAATTCGCGCATCACGCTGGCTGCAGCGGTAATCTCGGAAACGGTTTCAACTTTAATCCGCAGGCCGGTCAGGATAGCGGCGATTTGCTCGGGCGGAACTTGGCCGCTCATGATTTGGCGCATGAGGTCGGTCATTTCATCGTAGAAAAGTTCGTTGTTGCTGATGAGGCGTTCAATCGCTTGTTGAGGGGTAATCATGATTTTCCTTTGTTCGTGTCCGGTGTGATTCAGGCCGTCTGAAAATGCGGTTTGAACACTGTCAAACACCTTTCAGACGGCCTTTCATTAAGATTTTTGCGGGCGATAGTTTTTGAATTCTTCCAAGAAGTTTTTCAGCATATCGTGGCCGTGTTCGGTCAGCAGGGCTTCGGGGTGGAACTGTACGCCTTCGACGGCATATTCTTTATGGCGTACGCCCATGATTTCGCCGTCTTCCGTCCATGCGGTAATTTCGAGGCAGTCGGGCAGGGTGGCGCGGTCGATGGCGAGGCTGTGGTAGCGCGTGCAGTTGACCGGATTGGGCAGGTCTTTAAACATGCCTGTGCCGTGATGGAAAACAGGGGAGACTTTGCCGTGCATCATTGTTTGCGCGCGCACGACATTGCCGCCGAACGCTTCGCCCATGGTTTGATGGCCGAGGCACACGCCCATGACGGGCAGCCTGCCGGCAAAGTGCTGCATGGCCGCAACAGAAATGCCTGCTTCTTTCGGGGAACAAGGGCCGGGGCCGATGACCAGATATTGAGGTTTCACGGCTTCGATTTCTTCGATGGTGATTTCATCGTTGCAGCGAACCAAAACTTCCTGCCCCAATTCGGCAAAGTATTGGACGATGTTGTAGGTGAAGCTGTCGTAATTGTCGATAAATAAAAGCATTTGCAAACCTTTAATGACATCTTGGCAGACAGGGTAAGGCCTGCCAAAAGTGTAAAAACCGTTTATGTTTGCATAATATCACAATCTTTACCTAAAGGCCGTCTGAAACGGCGGATAAGACAAAACAGCTAAAAAATGCTATGCTTTACGCTTTGAACCTAATCTGTTTGAAGTGATGAAAAAGTATCTTATCCCGACTGCCGCCGTTGTTGTCGCCGCTGCGCTCGGCACGCCTTATTATCTTGGTGTCAAAGCGGAAGAAAGCCTGACCGAGCAGCAAAAGCTGTTGCAGGAATCCGGTTTCCTGACCGTTGAGTCCCACCAATACGATCGCGGCTGGTTCAGTTCAACCGAGACGACCGTCATCCGCCTCAAGCCGACCCTGCTTCAAAATACGCAAAAATATCTGCCGGACAATTTGAAAACCGTCCTGCAAGAGCCGATTACGGTCATCAACCACGTGACCCACGGCCCGTTTGCCGGCGGCTTCGGTACGCGTGCGCACGTGGAAACCGAGTTCCAATACCATCCGGAAACCAAAAAAGTTTTGGATCGCTTCTTCGGCCAGCAAACGCCGTTGACCATGACCAATACGGTTTATCTTTCCGGCGACGGCAAACTCAGCCTCAATATCCCCGCCTTCGACTATGAAGAGCTCTCCGGTATCAAGCTCAACTGGAAAGGCTTTGGCGGCAATACCGATTACAGCCAAGGCTTCAAAAGCTATCGCCACGATTACCTCGCGCCGTCTTTACAAGTCAAATTGGCCGACAAAGGCGATGTATCTTTGGAAAACCTGCGCTTCCAATCCGAAACGGAAGACGGCCTGACCAAGCTTGCTTTGGGCAAGAGCAGCATTACGCTGGATAAATTCCTGCTGCAATGGAAAGAAAACATCGATTACAACGTTAAGTTGAATGAGTTGGTCAACCTTGTGACCAACCTGCAAATCGGTGCATTCATCAATCCGACCGGCACGATTGCTCCGTCTAAAATCGAAGTCAGCAAACTGCGTTTCGATACGCAGACCGGCGAAGTCGATAAATTCATCAACAGTGAAGGCCGCTTCCAATTTGAAAGTCTGACTTATGGCGAAGACAAATACGGCCCTCTGGACATCAATGTCGCTGCCGAGCATTTGGATGCGGCATCACTTTTGGCATTGAAAAACAAAATTGCCGAAGTGTCCGTGAAGAAAATGAGCGAAGAAGAAATTCAGGCTTCCTTGATTCAGACGGCCAAAAACGAGGCTTCGGGCCTGTTTACCAACAATCCAGTTTTAAACGTCAAAACCTTCAAATTCACCATGCCTCATGGTGATGTCGATGTCAGCGGCAAACTCGCGTTTAAAGGTTTGGCAGCTAAAGACCTCAACAATTTGGGCGATATGCTGAAGAAAACCGAAGCCGACTTCAACATGAGCGTACCGCAAAAATTGTTGGAGCAGCTCGCCGTCAACCAAGCAAGCAGCCTGTTTAGCGTCAATGCCGAAGATGAAGCCGCAGGCCGCGCCAGCATCGATGATATCAACGAGACCTTGCGCCTGATGGTAGACAGCACCATCAAAAGTATGGCAAGAGAAAAATATTTGACCTTAGAAGACGATAATGTCAAAACCCATCTGACTCTGCAAAACAGCGAGTTGAAATTAAACGGAAAAGTTCTTCAAAGCGACCCGGAACCTGAGTTCGACGAATCAGACTTTCCCAATAACTAATCCTCAATCACACAAACAGCGGTTTTAACTTCTCTGAAGTTAAAACCGCAAATCAACCCACAATCAAAAAGGAAACCCATGTTCCGTACCATGCTCGGCGGCAAAATCCACCGTGCCACCGTTACCGAAGCCGACCTCAACTACGTCGGCAGCATTACCGTTGACCAAGACCTGCTGGATGCGGCAGGTATTTGCGTGAACGAAAAAGTCGCCATCGTCAACAATAACAACGGCGAACGTCTTGAAACCTACACCATTCCCGGCGAACGCGGTAGCGGCGTCGTTTGCTTGAATGGCGCGGCCGCGCGTTTGGTTCAAAAAGGCGACATCGTAATTATCATGTCTTACGTCATGTTGTCCGAACCCGAAATTGCAGCGCATGAGCCGAAAGTCGTCCTCGTCGATGAGAACAATAAAATCCGCGACGTGATTTCTTATGAGCCGCCGCACACCGTGTTGTAATATTCAAACAAAGGCCGTCTGAAACGTTTCAGACGGCCTGTTTCCCAAATTCAACTTATCTGAAAGGCTTCGCCGTGAATATCCAAATCAACAACATCACTGTCAGCAACGATGCGCCCTTTACCCTTTTCGGCGGCATCAATGTCCTTGAAGACCTCGACTCTACGCTGAAAGCCTGTGAGCAATACGTTAAAGTAACCGATAAACTCGGCATCCCTTACGTTTTTAAAGCCTCTTTCGACAAGGCAAACCGCTCTTCCATCCACTCTTTCCGCGGTGTAGGTCTGGACGAAGGCATGAAGATTTTTCAAGCGGTGAAGCGCGAGTTTAACGTTCCCGTGATTACCGATGTTCACGAGCCTTACCAATGCCAGCCGGTTGCCGAAGTCTGCGATGTCATCCAGTTGCCTGCCTTCTTGGCACGCCAAACCGATTTGGTGGTGGCAATGGCGAAAACCGGCAATGTCATTAACATCAAAAAGCCGCAATTCCTCAGCCCTTCTCAAATGAAAAACATTGTGGAGAAATTCCAAGAAGCAGGCAACGATCAAATCATTTTGTGCGAACGCGGCGCAAACTTCGGCTACGACAATTTGGTGGTCGATATGCTCGGCTTTGGCGTGATGAAAAAAACGTGTAACAACCTGCCCGTTATTTTTGACGTAACCCATTCCCTGCAAACACGCGAATCCGGTGCCGCAGCATCAGGCGGCCGTCGCACCCAAGTATTGGACTTGGCGCTTGCCGGTATGGCAACCCACTTGGCCGGTTTGTTCCTTGAATCCCATGCCAATCCCGACCAAGCCAAATGTGATGGCCCAAGCGCATTGCCGCTTGCGCAATTGGAAGATTTCCTGACCCGTGTTAAAGCAATCGATGAAACCGTGAAATCGTTTGCGCCTATGGATATTCGTTAAAGGCAAATAAGTTAAAAGGCCGTCTGAACATTTTTTCAGACGGCCTTTTGTATTTTTTATTGCATTTATTCAAAACTCACAAGTAAAGCGATAGAGTTTTTCAGCAATTAAATTGTTTTTTATTTCAAACCATTGCAGTTCTTCGGAAGATAGGACTCCATATGCACTCAATTGATCCTTACTGTCAAAAAATGCAAAGTCTTCATATGCCATTTTTTGATTTTCACAGTCAATTTGGAGTTTAAAACGAGCTTTAATATAGTCCTTTCCTATCATATTCTTTTGACTATTTATTGAGTTATTTTTAGGCAGTGGCTTAGCTTTCTTATGACGTATCTCCATCAATAAACTTTGGGGTGAAAGCGATCGGATAAGAGTATTACCGTAGATCGATTTACTTTTATCGGGATAAGAATGGATTAATTGCCAATATTCAGGTTTGTCATATCTTATTTTTTCTGCATAAACAGGTTGTATCAATAAGGTGATCAGTATGAAAAATAGGGTTTTATTCATAGACGAGATTTTGCAAATAAGCTATCTAAAAACACATATTGATGTTTTCAGGGAGCTTTAAAGCTTTTGACTGCTCTTTATTACTGTATTACTGTCCGCGTAAAAACAACGCATCCAATTCTTTTAAAGTCAGTTTGACCCATGTCGGACGGCCGTGATTGCACTGGTTGCTACGCGGTGTGTTTTCCATATCGCGCAGGAGTGCGTTCATTTCGGGCAAAGTCAGTTGGCGGCCGGCGCGGACTGAGCCGTGGCAGGACATGGTGGCGAGGATGTGGTTTTCGTGTTCCTCGATGGTTTGGCTGCTGCCGACTTGGGCGAGTTCGCCCAATACATCTTTGGCCAGTGAAACGACGTCGGCTTTGCCGAGCATGGCGGGAACTGCGCGGACGGCAAGGGTATTGCCGCCCATGTCGGACAATTCCAGGCCAAAGCCTGCCAGCGTTTCGGCGTGATCGGCAAGGGAGGCGCATTCTTCGTGGGACGCGGCGAAGGTAACGGGGATGAGCAAGCGTTGGCTTTGCAGGTTGCCGTTTTCCTGACGTTGGAGTTTCATTTTCTCGTAGTTGACGCGTTCGGCGGCAGCGTGCATATCGATGAGCAACAGGCTGTCTTCGGCTTGGGCAAGGATGTAGATGCCTAAGAGTTGGGCGATGGCGAAGCCTAGTGGCGGCAGTTCGGATTGGGAGGGAAGGCCGTCTGAAAGCGGCGTATCTGTTTGGGGAGTAGGCGTTTCAGACGGCATATTACCGAAACATGCCTGCTCGAATTGGCTCAACTCAAGGTCGATGTCGTCGGTTTTTTTGTAGAGCTCGGCGTAAGTATTCATGGCCGCGCGGCTTTCGCGCAGAGACAGGCTGCGTTGTTGCGGCGCACGCGAGGCTTGGTAGGGCATGGGCGCGGTTTTGCCTGATGGACCAAAGGCATTGCGTGTATCGGGTTTGTTGCCTGTTGGGTAGTTGGATGCGCTATCAAACAGATTTTCGCTGTTGTTTTCAGACGGCATTGGTGCAGGAGTAACGCCGGTAATGTCATGCAACACTTCGCCTGCATTGCTGACGCTTTCGGTCAGGTCGGCGCGTGTATCGGCAAGGGCTTTGTTGAGCGTGTGGAACACGAGTTGGTGCACCTGCTGGCTGTCGTGGAAGCGGATCTCTGTTTTGGTCGGGTGGACGTTGACATCCACGGCTTCGGGCGGCAGGTCGAGGAAGAGGACGAAAGCAGGCGTCAGCGCGTTGTGCAATACGTCGCGGTATGCCTGCTTGACGGCATGGAGCATGACTTTGTCGCGGACAAAACGATGGTTGACGAAGCAGTATTGTTTGTCGGTTTTGCCTTTGGCAAAGGTCGGCTTGGCAATCGCGCCATAAAGCCGCAGCGCGCCATTGCCGCTGTCAATTTCCAATGAGGCCGTCTGAAAATCATCGCCGACAATGGCGGCAATCCGTTCATGCAGGCTTTGTGCAGGAAGTTTGAATACTTGTTTGCTGTCGCGTTTGAGTGAGAAGGCAATGTGCGGATGCGCCAGAGCGAGGCGTTCGAGCATGGTGGCGCAGTGGGCGTATTCGGTGTTTTCAGATTTGAGGAACTTGCGCCGCGCGGGGGTATTGAAGAAGAGTTCGGCAGCTTCGATGGTGGTGCCGACGGGGTGGGCGGCTACCGTAGGGCTGCTGAGTTTGCCGTCTTCTGCTTTGACTTGGGTCGCGTGCGAACTGTCTTCTTGGCGGCTGGTCAGGGTCAGGCGGCTGACGGAGGCGATGCTTGCCAAGCCTTCGCCGCGAAAGCCCATGCTGGCAACGTGTTCCAAATCGTTTAAGGTTTTGATTTTGCTGGTGGCATGGCGGTGGAGCGCAAGCTCGATGTCGTCCGGATGGATACCGCTGCCGTTGTCGCTGACGCGAATCAGGCGGATGCCGCCGCCTGCCAGCTCGACATCAATCACTGTCGCGCCTGCATCGATACTGTTTTCAACGATTTCTTTCAAGGCGTTGGCAGGGCGTTCGACCACTTCTCCGGCGGCGATTTGGTTGACGAGATGGTCGGGCAGGGCGGCAATTCGGGACATCGGTTTCTTTCAAAAAAGCAACGGCAGAAGAGAAAATTACAGGTATTTGCGCATCAATTCGCATTCGACGCGGACGGTTTTGTTCAGCTGCAACACGGCAGTACCGAGCGATTCGTAGCGGTTAAGTCGATAAAAAGGTACGGAATTGAGCGAGGCATACAGTTTGAGAAAGCTGAGGCCTGCATTTCGTGCCATTTCTTCGGCACGGCTGAGCAGGGCCGTACCCAAGCCGAGATTGTGGAAGAGCGGATGGACGTATAAGGCGTCCAATTGCGCTTCTTTGAAATCGACTTGGAAGAAGCCTTGAATCAGCCCTTTGTATTCGACCACCCACAATGCTTTGTTTTTATCGGAGATGGTTTCCAAATAGCTGTTGATGTCGAGCAGACTTTCCCATGCGTGCATAATGGTTTCATCGTAACTGCGGATGCAGGCGTATTGAACGGCATGCAGATGGGCGTTGTGTATGGCTTGGCAGTCTTTTTCGGTTGCCGGACGGAGGATGGTCAGAAGGCTCATGGCGGATGGTCGGAAAAATTGATTTCAGACGGCCTTTGGCAATCAAAGGCCGTCTGAAAAAAGTGGGTAAGGTTACAGGCTTTGATGTAAGGTTTGTGCAGTTTGGAACGCGTTGTCCGCATCGTTGGCCAAGACGGTAAAGTGGCCCATTTTTCGGCCTTTGCGCGCGGCTTTTTTACCGTAAAGATGCAGATGTGCGTTCGGGTTGCTTTGCAGCGGCAGCCATTCGGGTTCGCCGCCGTCTTCCTTCCAAACGTCACCCAAAATATTCGCCATACAGCAAGAACTCAGTAATTTAGTGTCAGCCGGAGGCAGGTTGCACATCAGGCGGACCTGTTGCTGGAATTGGTCTGTCGCGCAGGCGTCGATGGTATGGTGGCCGGAATTGTGCGGACGCGGGGCGATTTCGTTGACGACCAATTCATGCGTGTCGCCGACAACAAACATTTCTACTGCCAATACGCCGACGTAGTTCAATTCATCGGCCAAACGCTGCGCCATTTGTCGCGCCTGTTGCTGCACGTCGGCACTCAGTCGTGCAGGGACGATAGAGTAGGCGAGGATACCGTTTTCGTGAATATTTTCGGCAGGGTCGAAAGTTAGCACTTTGTCATTGTTCAGACGGCATACGATAACGGAAATCTCGCCGCGCAAGTCCACCATTTTTTCTAAAACGCAATCCACGCCGCCGTGTTCGGCAAATGCGGCTTTGAGTTCATCCAATGTTTTTACGCGGATTTGGCCTTTGCCGTCATAGCCCAAAGTGGCAGTTTTCAGGATGCCGGGCAAAAATTGCACGCTTTCTTCAGTGATGTCTTCGGCTTTGCAAACTGCTTGATACGGCGCGGTTTGCAGGCCTGCTTTGCGTATCCATGCCTTTTCCTGAATGCGGTTTTGCGCGATGGCAACGCAGTCGCCACTAGGGGAAACATTGGTGTGTTTGGCGAGAAAACGCATCGCGTCGGCATTGACGTTTTCAAACTCGGTCGTAACAGCCGCGCATTTTGCCAATTCTTCCAAAGCGGTCGGGTCATCAAACGGCGCACACAAATGGCGGTCGGCAAATTCCGCTGCCGGCGCATTCGGGTCGGGATCGAGTACGGTTACTTTGTAGCCCATGGTTTTGGCAGCAACAGTAAACATTCTGCCTAATTGTCCGCCGCCAAGAATGCCGAGCATAGCAGGAGGGAGGATGGGGGATGTGTTCATGGATAATCGCTTTATGAAGAAATTGTGTAGGGTGTTTGCAGGCCGTCTGAAAATGGTTTTACGGCTTTAGACGGCCTGGTGTTTTAAAGTTTGCCGATAAATTGCGGCGGAACGTTTTCAGTTAACCATACGCCGTTGTCCGCCAAATAAAATTGATGCCCTGCCGCAAGCATGGCGACAGTGTCGATGGCCAATCCAACCGGCTTGCCGTGGCGGGAGCCGACTTTAACGGCTGTTGCGGCATCGGCAGATAGATGAACAAAATGGCGCGAGGCAGAATGCAGGCCTTGCTCCAAAATAGACGGAACAGAGCGTTCAGCCGTACCGTGATACAAAATCTGAGGAGGTGTTGCCACTTTGTGTTCGACCTGAACTTGTGCCGTCGAATGACCTTGCGCAGCGCGGATGCGATTGCCGTCTTCGGAAATCGTAAATCGTTTTTTATCGTTGTTTTCGACCACTTCCAACAATACTTCGTAGGTCAGCGGATTGCCCGTAAAGCCGCGCTCGGGATGGTTTACCTGCGTCAGTAAGGTATCAATATCCACCCAGCCGTCTTTATCCAAAGTAATGCCGATTTGCTCGGGATGATGGCGCAAGATAAAGCTGAGGAATTTGCTGATGGATTTTAGTTGTTTTTCGTTTAGTATCATAATCTTGTTGTTTAGTCATTTCAGAGCGCAGGCCGTCTGAAAATTATTTATCCAGCCCTTCTTGCACCATTTGCGCTGCACGGATTATTGCACGGGCTTTGTTTTGGGTTTCCTGCCATTCGGATGTTGGGTCTGAGTCGGCAACTACGCCTGCGCCGCTTTGGACGAAGAGTGTATTGTTTTTAATCACGGCAGTACGAATGGCAATGGCCAAGTCCATGTCGTTGTTGAAACTCCATACGCCGACTGCGCCGCCGTAGATGCCGCGTTTGCTCGGCTCGACTTCTTCGATGATTTCCATGGCGCGGACTTTGGGGGCTCCGGAAAGTGTGCCTGCGGGGAAGGTGGCGGCGAGGATGTCCATGTTGGTCATACCGTCTTTCAGACGGCCTTCGACGTTGGAGACGATGTGCATCACATGGGAGTATTTTTCAATCACCATTTTGTCGGTAACTTTGACTTCGCCGGTTTTACTGATGCGGCCGACGTCGTTGCGTCCTAAGTCAATCAACATGACGTGTTCGGCAATCTCTTTGGCATCGCTCAGCAGATCTTGCTCGTTGGCGAGGTCTTCGGCTGGTGTTTTGCCGCGCAGGCGTGTACCGGCGATAGGACGGACGATGACATCGTCGCGTTCGCGGCGGACGAGGATTTCGGGCGAAGAGCCGACAATATGGAAATCGCCGAAATCGTAGTAGAACATATACGGCGATGGGTTCAGCGTACGCAGGGCGCGGTAGAGGGCAAGCGGATTGTCGGTAAATTCCATGCTCATGCGTTGGCTGGGGACAACCTGCATGCAGTCGCCTGCAAAGATGTAGTCTTTGATTTTATTGACGCAGGCTTTGAAAGGTTCTTCTCCAAATTCGCTGACTGCTTGCGTCTGCTTGCTGCCGAGGGAAAGCGGGATGGCACAACTTTGGCGTAACTGGGTACGGATGTCTTCAAGACGTTCGCGTGCGCGTTCGTAGCCGTTGGCTTGAGACGGATCGGCATAAACAATCAGGTAGATTTTGCCGCTTAGGTTATCCACTACGGCAAGCTCTTGCGAGAGCATCAGGAGGATGTCGGGCGTACCGAGTGGATCGGCTTTGGCCGTATGTTTCAGGCGGTGCGCAAAATGTTCGAAATTGTAGATGGTTTCATAACCAAAGTAGCCGACCAGGCCGCCGGTAAAGCGCGGCAGGCTTGGGATTTCGGGCGTTTTGAAGCGGTTGTGGAAAGCTTCGATAAAGGGCAGGGGATTGCCGTCATGTTGTTCGATGATTTCGCCGTTTTGATATACATCGACATGTTTGCCGCTGGTTTTGAGATAGTGGCTGCAAGGCAGGCCGATGAAGGAATAGCGGCCAAAGCGTTCGCCACCGACAACGGATTCGAGCAGGTAGGTGAAAGGCTTGTTGGCAAGTTTGAGATAGATTGAGAGCGGTGTATCCAAATCGGCAAGCAGCTCTTGAACGAGTGGAATGCGGTTGTAACCTTGTGCGGCTTGGGCTTGGTATTCTTGTTTGCTGATCATCTTGATAAGTCTTTCAGACGGCCTGTTTTAGGGTGTTAAATCGTGTGAAGAGTATAGCATTTTATTAGGATTGTTGACAGTCTGAGCGCTATGTCAGATATGGAAAACGCCGTCTGAAAAAGACGGCGTAAGGTATCAGGCGAGGGTATCGGAAATTTTGTTTTTCCGGCTTCGTTTCCACTTGAAGACATAAGCGGCTACAACGGGAATCAGGGAGATAATGGATTTGAATGTCCAGCCTGAATACCATGTGCCTTCGGGAACGTCGCTTGCAAGCCAAGTGAAGTACGGCCACCAGCAGGCAACCAGGCTGCCGAGGAACAGCGGCCAAATATGACGGCTTAGGTTGCGTTGCCACAAGAGGAAGCATGCAATCGCCCAAATAAAGGTCAATACGGTAATCAGGAGGATGGTGTAGGCATCTGAAATCAGGATGGCGGCGAAGTAGTAGCTGAGTGCGACCCATAATAGGGCAAGTACCAAGACGATGATTTCTTCCGGGCGTTTAAACATATTTTCTCTCTTTTGTAAGACTGGCAATACGTTAATACTATACCCTAAACAAGAAGCGATGATAAGAGTCTTTCAGACGGTCTTGTAATCGGGTTTGCTATAATGTGCGCAATCAATTTTTTGGAAAGGACAAACCATGACGGCAAACTTTCAAGAAACGCTGAAGGCTTTGGGCAAACAGGTGAAAAAGGAAGCCGCGGAGCGGGAAGCCGAAGCGAAGGCTAAAAAGCTGGTAGAGGATGTAGATTTCAGCAAGGCGGTTGGCAAGGTTACGCCGTTGAAAAATGCCGGCAACTATTATGAACAGCCTCGTGATAAATCACCTATCAAGCCGCGACCTAAAGAAATGGCGACTTTGGAGCAGGAAGATTATTTTTATGTAGGCAGCGGCGGCTGGGAAGAACCGCCGGCTTCGTTCAGTAAAAACGGGCAGGGTAAAAATGATTTGATGCGTTTGCGAAACGGCCATTATCCCGTGGTGGCGGATGTAGATTTGCACGGCTATACGCAGGAAGAAGCGCAGCAGGTATTGAACGAATTTATTGAGTTTACGAAAAAACGCGGTGTTTGCGGCGAGATTGTCCACGGCAGCGGCTTGGGTTCTGCAGGCTATAAACCGGTTTTGAAAAATATGACGCGTCGCTGGTTGATGCAGCATCCTGATGTATTGGCTTATGTCGAGCCTCGACAAGGCAATGATGGCGCAGTCAGGATCTTGTTGAAACGCCAACGCCGAGACGATGATTGGAAACAGTAAAATATAAAAAGCAGTGTCGATAAAATGACACTGCTTTTTTATGGTTGTCAGACTAAGAAGATTTCTTTTTGGAAACCGATTCGCAACCTTTTCCATTGGTCATTGTGGTTTTGAAATCTTTGGCAGAATCCATATCAGTGCATTTGTAAGCATTGCCCAAACTATCCATCCAAACGGAAAGGGTGTAGCCAGTTTTTGTGGGAATGGCTTTCAAACGATAGGCTCGGCTTTTATTGGTATCAATCATTTCGGCAGAGTATTGGTATTTGTCTGCCAAATCTTTATGGCCTTTATATGAGGAAATAAAGTCATCCAACTTGGTTTTAATCTCATCAGTTTTCCACTTTGGATTTTTAACCATCTGGGTTTTAAAAGCAGAATTGATGGCAACTAACTCGGCATGCGCTTGTGATTGGTAGCCGCGTTCAATGTAGCGGTTGTAAGAGGGAATGGCAATGATGCTCAGAATGGCTAAGATGGCGACGGCAATCATCATCTCAACCAGCGTAAAGCCTAGTTGTTGGGTAGAGGTAGTATTCATTTTATTATTCGCTGGCAACGTAAGACTGAAGGACGACTTGGGTATTGGCATTCTTACCCCATGCTTTGGCAGTAACGCGGTAGGTAATTCGACCCTCGGTAGTTTTGCCTAAATATTCGATGATGTAGCGTGGATTGTTTGCGATGCCGCTTTTTTTATCTAAAGGATATTCCGTACCATTGGTGTCAATACACAGGCTTTTGTCGCATTTACGCTTCCAAGCATCTACGGTTGGGCTACCTTCTTCAGTAAAATCGCCATTGGATTTGACATTTGGTGTGGAACATAAACCTTTTTCACATTTTGCGGTAAAAGTAGTCTTTTTCCCTTCAATATCAAAAATTTGATTTTCACCTTCACGCAATGCCGCTTCGGCCAAAGTGGTTGTCAGTTTGCGGTCGGCATCGTTGGCGCTGATACGCTGTTCAGTATTGTAGGACTGGGTAGCTGTGACCACGAGCAGGGCGATGACGACCATCATCATTAAAACGATAAACAAAGCATAGCCCTGCTGCCGGTCAGGTTTGATTAGAGTGATCGGTCGGCGCATACGTTTCCTCCGCGGATAGTGGCATTAATATTATAGATATCGACTTTATTGTCTTGTTCTTTTGATGGGTCAATACTGCCGTTATTCAGTACGATTTGGATAGAAGCCGGAGACTTAGCCTCAGCTGAGATATCCAATGCGTTTTTGTAATCAAATGATTCTGTATTTACTCCGCTGGCAGATGCATTTTCAGAATTAGGACATTCTGCATAGATATAGTGGATATCCATGGTTGTAATGCCTTTAATCAACAGCTGCGGATTACTCCATGAGCCATCATTTGATAATTGGAAACGGAACAAACCGCTCTCTTCGCCAAGTTTGCCGACAGCGTAGGCAATTATTTCATGTTTCATGATGGCGATACTGCCGTCTTGATCAGAGTTGGTAATTTTTAAAGCCGATTTTGCCGCAGCCAAATCTTTAATTTCTGTGTGAGGTTTGGCAATACCGTAGCAGCTGCTGGCAATGGCAGTTTTTTCAGTTGAGTCTGCTTTGTCGATACCGTATTGGAACAGCAGGGCTTTGCCGGTTTGAGCAAAGCCGGTATAGCTTAATTTATTGATTTCTTTAACAGGTAACAGCTTATTAACACCGGCTGTTTTCAAGGCATATTCATCTGAGCTTTTGTCTTCTATTACTGCAGAGGCGGGAGAATTCGACATATTGAAGCAACCGAAATTGCCTGCCATACGCGCATCGCGGACGATCATATTGGCGGTGTTGCGCAAATCTTGCTGGATACCGATGCGGGAGTTGGCAGATTTGTTTAATCCGCGTGCAGTGAAGTAGGTGGAGCTGACAGCCATTAAGACGATCATACTGAGCAGACTGGCAACCAGAAATTCAAGGATGCTGAAACCGCGCATCGCGGTTTTATTGGGAATATGGTTGAGTAAGCGTTTATTGTTCATTGTTAGTCTCTTACGCGTGATTGGTAGGTATAGACAACGTGATGCCCCGATTTATTGAGATTTTTTGCGCTATTTTCTTCTTCGACATCTTGCAACCATAAAACTTTCACGATGGTCGTGTCGCCTTTGCCATCGCATTTTGCGTTAAACCCATTTTCGTAAGTCGGCTCTGCACCGGAAGAATCTTTACAGATGGTCGAGAAGACTTGGGCTTCGGGAAGGGCTTTGGCTAAGTCGGCCTTAAACTGGGCAATTTGCGCCTGCGCAAGTTGCGCTTTGGTCATTTTGGCTTCAAATTTTGCAGTTTGTTTAGAGTCTGATTTGAGGTAGGCATCGTAGGATTTTTTATAACGAGTAGTTTTTTCGCCTGCAGTATCGGTTTCTTCAGAGAGCGTCGGATTAATGAGCATGCCTTCAATCAAATTTTGCGTAATTTGGGCGACTGTGGTTTGATTTTCAGACTCACGCACGTTGGATACGGTACGTAATTGAACAGCCAGAAGGGCCAGTACGCCGATAGCAAGGACAAACATGGCAATCAAAACTTCAATCAGGGTCATGCCTGATTGAAGTTTTGGGGTAAAGCTTGATGAGCTCGTTTTCAGACGGCCTTTAAATGATCTGAGATGAGTAGGATTAGTAATGTTCATAAGATACCGTTGTTATTCTTTGGAAGTGTATTCACACATTTTGCGCTCATCGTTTTTAGCACAGATTTCGACATGCCCATTGCCATTGATTAAAAGTACGGTAGCACGGGCTTTCTTGGTTTCAGCATCGGTGGCGGATTTATCCGTCAGGCTGATTTTGATGTGGCCGTCTGAAAATTGATAATTCTTTCCATCGATTGAATGGCCAAATGTACCATTGGGAAGAAATCTCCACCAGACTTCTTTTGGAGCTGAAGCAGAGAGGGCAGAACGGTCATTGCCGATAGGGATATAGTTAAAGCTGTATTCCACTTTGTCAGTATCTCCATTAAGGATAATGGAGCGGATGGATAAATCGACAGTATCGTTTTGATAGCGTAAGTCTTCGTTTTTATCGGCGTAGGCCAACATACCATTACCGGCATATTTGGAATCGCAACCATTATTGGGCGAGCCATCGGATTTGATTTTGACCGGGCAGATGTAAACGGGAAGATTGAGACGGACGGCCTCATTTCGCGCGAAGCGCAGCAGATTGGCAATTTGCTCTGCTTGCGATGCTGCACGTCTGGAGGCAATCCATTGATTCATATTGGGAAGTGCGATGACGGCCATTACTGCTGCAATAGTAATGACGATCAGCAACTCAATTAGGGTGAAGCCTTTTTGTGTCTGATACATGAGTGATTTTTGGTAGTAATGTGTTGGGTAACTGACGTTTTCTCTTTTGCATTTGCCTGTGGCAATGCTTTTGCTTTTATTAGATTTATTTTAAACGATTTTGTAATGCGTGACTAATGAAATATGAAATTCGGTTAGTTTTTCAGACAATCTGTCTCAATCTTCCATCAACATGGATTCTGGAACATAGGCGGCATTATCAAATTTGGTAAATTGACCCATCCAAGTGAGGAATACTTTCCCGACGGGACCGTTACGGTGTTTACCGATAATACATTCCGCCAAGCCTTTTGCGGGTGATTCTGAGTTGTAGTATTCATCACGATACATAAACATAATCAAGTCGGCATCTTGTTCGATTGCGCCGGATTCACGCAAGTCGGACATCATCGGGCGTTTGTCGGTACGCTGCTCAACGGTACGGCTTAACTGCGACAGTGCAATGACGGGAACTTGCAATTCTTTGGCTAATGCTTTGAGTGAGCGGGAAATTTCGCCAAGCTCGGAAGCGCGGTTGTCAGAACGGCCGGAGCCTGACATTAATTGCAGGTAGTCGATGACGATCAAGCCCAATTTACCGTTGAACTGGCGGGCAAGACGACGGGCGCGGGCGCGCAGTTCGAGTGCAGTCAAACCCGGCGTTTCATCGATATACATGGGTGCATCGGAGAGTTTAACGACCGCCTCGTTCAGACGGCCCCAGTGTTCGTCTTGTAATCTGCCGGTTTTTAAAACGCTTTGATCCAAACGTCCGACAGAACCCAGCATACGCATAACCAGCTGCGCACCGCCCATTTCCATCGAGAATACGGCAACAGGCAGCTTGCCCTCTACGGCAACGTGTTCTGCGATGTTGATCGAAAAGGCGGTTTTACCCATGGAAGGACGGCCTGCGACGATGATCAAATCGCCCGGTTGGAGGCCTGATGTTTTTTTATCGAGGTCGATAAAGCCTGTCGATATACCGGTTACTTCATCAGGATTGTCGCGCGAATAAAGCATATCGATGCGCTCGACCACTTCTTTCAAAAGGTCGGGCATCTCAAGGAAGCCTTGTTTGGATTTGGCGGTACTTTCGGCAATTTGGAATACTTTGTTTTCCGCCTCGTCCAAAAGCTGACCTGCATCGCGCCCTTGTGGATTGTATGCGCTACGCGCAATTTCCGTGCCGACTTCGGCAAGCTGGCGCATGATGGAACGTTCTCGCACGATTTCGGCGTAGCGGCGGATATTGGCAGCGGATGGCGTGTTTTGCGCCAGTGTAATCAGATAGTTGAATCCGCCTGCTGCTTCCAATTCTTCATTGCGTTCCAAACTTTCTTGAACGGTAATGACGTCGGCAGGGCGGCTTTCGTTAATCAGGTTGGCAATGGCACGAAAAATCAGGCGGTGTTCGTGGCGGTAGAAATCCTCGCCGGAAACGACATCGGCAATACGGTCCCAAGCAGAATTTTCCAGCATCAGGCCGCCCAATACGGATTGCTCCGCTTCTGTGGAATGTGGCGGCAGTGATAATGCGCTGATTTCACGGTCTTCAGACGGCATATCGGAATAATTGCTCATGACGGGCATCTCTGGCTGGAAAATTGTAATCCGCTATTATAACGCAGTGTAAGTTCAATTGGTTTGTTTAGGCTAAAGCAGGTAAAATAGCTATGTTGTCAATATGACGACGTACACTACCAAAATATAAATATCAATAATTAGGAGCATAAAAATGGAACACAAGCTGCCACAATTGCCTTATGAACTGGATGCGTTATCTCCCCATCTGACCAAAGAAACTTTGGAGTTTCACTACGGCAAACACCATCAAACTTACATCACCAATTTGAACAATCAAATCAAAGGCACTGAGTTTGAAGAAATGCCTTTGGAAGAAATCGTGAAAAAATCTTCCGGCGGTATGTTCAACAACGCTGCCCAAACTTGGAACCACACTTTCTACTGGCTGGGCTTTACCCCTAAAGGCCAAGGCAAACCTGCCGGCGAATTGGCTGCAGCCATCGACGCCAAATGGGGCAGCTTCGAGAAATTTCAAGAAGCGTTCAATGCTTGCGCGGCCGGTACTTTCGGCTCCGGTTGGGCATGGTTGGTGAAAACACCTGCCGGTGAATTGGATCTGGTTTCTACTTCCAATGCAGGTACTCCGCTGACTACTGAAAACACTCCGCTGTTGACTTGCGACGTATGGGAACACGCCTACTACATCGACTACCGCAACAGCCGTCCTAACTACCTGAAAGGTTTCTGGGAAATTGTTAACTGGGATGAAGTTGCCAAACGCTTCGCCGCATAAAACGATATGAGTGAAAAGGCCGTCTGAAAATTTTTCAGACGGCCTGAAACCTTTGAACAATTAGCAGTACGTGCAATGGCCGCCCTTTACGATACATCAATCGGGCGCTAATATTTTAGTGGTATCGCATGGTCATACCCTGCGGCTTTTATTGTCCTTACTAGGCGGAGCGACTTGGGAAAACCATCGTGATGAGGGTAAATCCGTGTCATTGTTGCATACTTCAATCAGTATTGTGAAATATGATAGTGAAAGCGGTTTTCATATTGAGCAGCTTAACGATGTGGCTCATTTACAATGATCACACCCATTCATCAATAATAAAAAAGTGGGCATTTTACCCACCTTTTTTGCCATTAGCCGAATACTTTTTCTAAGTGTGCTTGGTAGTCTGCTAAGTATTGTTCCACTTGTGGATTTTTAATCACATCGTTACATAAGAATGTCGGCAGACGGGTCAAACCGATGAACTCATTGAGTTTGTGGAAGTGCATATACAACGCATCCACGCCTTTGCCTTCGAAAAAATCGCCTTCTCGGGTGAAGGCCTCAATCGGCGCATTCCAAGTAAGCGAGAGCATGTTTTTTTGCCTTGCAACAAACCACCTGTGCCGTAGCCTTCTATCGGATTGACACGATGGCGGCCATCACTGTGGTAAAGCTTGCCGTGTCCGGCAGTTAATACTTCGTCTATGTATTTTTTCACTGTCCAAGGTTCGTGCATCCACCAGCCTGGCATTTGCCAAATCACGGCATCCATCCACAAGAATTTTTCGATTTCTGCTTCAACATCATAGCCCGCATTAATCACGGTTTCTTGTACATTGTGTCCAAGTGCGGTCAAAACTTCTTTCGCTTTTTTGTGAAGCGTATGGTTCAACTCACCATGCGAATGACCAAACTCTTTTCTACCGTCTAGTAATAAAATATTCATCTTTTTGCCCCTAAAATAAATAATTATAAAAATGGGGCTATCATTATGCCTTTTTACTGCATCTTTATCACTGTAAGTTTAGATTCTTTAAAAGGTTATGTAGGAACTGGACAGCAGGTGGGAAAAACTGAAATTGGGCTTCCTGGTTTTAAAGAAAGGGTGAACTTCAATAAAAATATCGGTATTTATATCGATCCTGTTACAGGAAATCAAACCCCAACAACTATGGGGATTATTCATTATAGTAAAAATGGATATCATGTAGTTCCGGCTAAACCAAAGGAATAATAGTCTATGAATAATGACATTATAAGATTAAGAATTGTTACCCAAAATGCCTTGATAGGTAAAATTACCAAAGAGGTTAGAGGTGTTTATGTAAGAATCAATGAAAATTGTATAAGTATTTATATCGTTATTGATGGAGATATCTCTACCTATTGGAATGAAGAGATTTATAAAATTGGTACAGATATTATTTCTAATTTTGGTGAGGATTATACTATTGATGAGAATTTAGTTAGGATTGATTACCCTAAATATTTATCTTTTGATAATTATATATGTGTATATAAGCGCCATGAAAAATATGAATAAGATTGGAACTATTTATTTATGACAAGGATTTAAAAAGAATTAAGGATTAATAATGTTTGGTATTTTCTTTAAAGATAAAGGTACATCTTTTGATAATGGATATGGGATGCATATTTTGGCTTCAATCTCTTTAGGTGAATATGTAGAAGAATTACATATTCCAATAGACTATTGGGGTATTGAAGAATATAAAAATAGCTGGGCTACATCTATAGCTGATGGGATAGAAAAAAAGTAACATTCAGTACTTATTACATCTATGCATGAGCCAGAATCTTTAAATTTTATTTCTACATGGATTATTTATTATGATGGGGAAATTTCTTATAAAAGTGCATTCACCTACCAATAGACGCAAGTCATTTTGTAGTAATTTTGGTGCGCCACCCAAATATCCTTTCCCCGAACTGCGATTATTTGCCGAATTTTATGCATACTGTTCAACAACTCCCTGAAAATGCCCTTACTACGCGTTTGAATTTTTTCCGCCAATACGGTCAACTTGAGACTTTTGCAAAGGTCTCGGCCTTTTTGTCGATATTGGCGTGAAGAAATGGTTTAGATGAATGTTTTTTCTGTCTGATGCGCAAAATTATCATGGAGCAGAAAAAAGGATAAACGGGAGATTATGCTAAAATATTGTCAACAATTTTCTGATTCCGCATGATATGGAATCAGCGTTTGACACACATAGACAAGAGGATTTTATGAAATTTCTAGACCGTGAGGCGACCATTGCCAAACCCGGCTTTAATCGTTGGCTGGTACCGCCTGCCGCTTTGGCCGTGCATCTTGCCATCGGGCAGATATACGCTTATTCCGTGTTTAATGCGCCGCTGACCAAGCTTATCGGTATTACTGAGTCGGCTGCAGGAGATTGGAAGCTGACCACGGTCGGTTGGATTTTCAGTATTGCCTTGGCGATGTTGGGCGCGTCTGCGGCCATGTTCGGTACATGGATGGAGCGCGTTGGGCCGCGTAAGGCGATGTTTGTTGCCGCCTGCTGTTTTAGTTTGGGCTTTTTTGTGTCGGCTATTGGCGTTCATACGCACAATCTGTTTTTGCTTTATTTGGGTAACGGTGTGATTGGTGGGGTTGGTTTGGGCTTGGGCTATATCGGGCCTGTATCGACTTTGATGAAATGGTTTCCCGATAAACCGGGTATGGCGACAGGCTTGGCGATTATGGGTTTTGGTGGTGGCGCGATGCTGGCCTCGCCTTTATCCGTGTCGCTGATGAATTTTTTCTCCAGTGAAACTTCAGTTGGCGTAGCGCAGGCTTTTGTCGTTTTAGGATTGTTTTATTTGGTGTTGATGATGTTCGGCGCGTTTACGATCCGTGTACCTGCCGATGGCTGGAAACCTAAAGGTTATGTTGCGCCGAAAAACAAAAGCAAATTGGTCAGCAGTAATCATGTCAATGTCTCACAAGCCATGAAAACGCCGCAATTCTGGCTCTTGTTTTGGGTGTTGTGCTTGAACGTGACAGCGGGTATCGGCGTTCTAGGTCAGGCTTCCGTCATGATTCAGGAGCTTTTTTCCGAGGCATCTGTAGGAAAACAAGCGGCAATTGGTGCGGGTGCGGCGGCAGGTTTTGTGAGTCTGTTGAGTCTGTTTAATATGGGCGGCCGCTTTTTGTGGTCCAGCGTGTCCGACAAAATTGGCCGTAAAAATACTTATACTATTTTCTTTGTGCTCGGCTCGCTGTTGTATTTTGCCATTCCGTCGATTGGCGAGAGCGGTAACAAGGCTTTGTTTGTCATTGGTTTCTGCGTCATCATTTCCATGTATGGCGGCGGTTTTGCAGCCATTCCGGCGTATTTGAAGGATTTGTTCGGCACTTATCAAGTCGGGGCAATACACGGCAGGATTTTGCTGGCATGGTCAACTGCGGCTGTTATTGGCCCGGTGTTGGTCAACTATATCCGCCAAAGCCAAATTGAAAGTGGCGTTCCGGCTGCTGAAGCTTATAGCATTACCATGTACATCATGGCAGGTTTGTTGATTGTTGGTTTGTTGTGTAATTTGAGTGTCCGTTCTGTTCATGAAAAGCATCACGAGAAAGACATTAAGGTCGCGGCACATAGTGGCAATCCCGATGATGAAACCGCTGTATCCGATGCTTATCTGATCAGCAAGAAAGTATCAGCGGGCGGTATCGGCGTATGGTGGCGTTGGGCTTTGGTCTGCATTCCTTTGGGCTATGGCGTCATTATGGTGTTTGTTAAAGCCTTAAGTTTGTTTAATTGATTGTTGAAAATTAGAGGCCGTCTGAAAGTTTCAGACGGCCTTTTAAAATATTAAGCAACTAATCTTTTGATACGCTGATGGTATGTTTGATGTGTTTTAAATTCGCAACGATGGTAAAAGTCATCATCACCAGTAAAGCCCATGAACTCCATTTGCTGATGTGTACCGATGCCCACGCGCCGATTTGGTTGGGATAGCGCCAAACGCCGAATAGGGTTCCCAAATTTTCCGCCAGCCAAATAAAAAATCCGATCAGGACGAAAGCGAGCAGGAGCGGCATTTTGCGAGTGGTGTCATAGGGCGTGTATAAGACCGTTGTCCGGGCATATAGGCCGAGAGCGAAAGCAGCAAGATACCAGCGATAGTCGCCGATATAGTGATGGGTGAAGAAATTGATATAAATCGCCAGTGCGCACAAAGTACCCAACCAATACGGCGGATGGCTTTTGATTTTTAAGTCAAACAGCCGCCATGCTTGAATGATATAGCTGCCGACTGCGGCATACATAAAGCCTGCAAACAGCGGTACGCCGCCGATTTTGGTATAAGCCTCATCCGGATAGCTCCATGATTGGATATCGCCTGATGTCTTGAACCACTCTAAAGCAAAGCCCACCAAGTGAAACAGCGTAATCGATTTCACTTCATCCCAAGTTTCTAGCTTGAAATACAGCATGGCTGCTTGTATGGAGATGGCAAAAATCAGCAGCAGGTCGTAGCGCGAAATTCCCAACAAGCCTGTTTTCGGAACGAGGAACATGGCAATGAAAAACAAGCCTGCAAATAAGCAGGCTCGTGCTTCTTTCAAACCGAAAAACCAAAATTCAACGATAAAGCGTCGCCAACCATGCAAATCCTTGCGTTTGGGATGTTCAGTCAGCCAAGTATCCAGTTTGCCCAACATATTTTCAGACGGCCTCTTTATCTTGAAAATGTTTTAGGCAGATTGAATCGGAATAACGCGGTTTTGCTTACGTTTTGCGCCACCTTCGCAATAGTTGGTTTTGACATAATCTTCAACGATTTGTAAAAACTCGGCAGCGATATTGTCGCCTTTGAGGGTAACTTTCCGTTCGCCGTCTACATAAACCGGCGCAACCGGTGTTTCGCCTGTACCTGGCAGGCTGATACCGATATCGGCAAGTTTGCTTTCGCCCGGGCCATTGACTACGCAACCCATTACGGCAACGTTCAATGATTCAACGCCTGGATACTCAGTGCGCCAAATAGTCATTTTTTGACGTAAATAGTTTTGTACGTCTTGCGCCAATTCTTGGAATACGGTACTGGTGGTACGGCCGCAACCCGGGCAGGCTGTAACCATTGGCGTAAAGGAGCGTAAGCCCATGGTTTGCAGGATTTCCTGACCGACAATGACTTCTTGTGTACGTGGGGAGCCAGGTTCGGGCGTAAGGGAAATTCGAATGGTGTCGCCGATACCTTCTTGCAACAATACGGACAAAGCTGCGGTGGAAGCCACAATGCCTTTGCTACCCATGCCCGCCTCGGTCAGGCCGAGATGGAGCGGGTAACGGCAACGGCTGCCTAATTCGCGGTAAACCTGAATCAAGTCTTGTACGGCGCTGACCTTGCACGACAAAATGATTTTGTCTTCAGGCAAGCCCAAAGCCACGGCTTTTTCTGCCGATTCCAGCGCCGAAACAATCAAAGCCTCTTTCATGATTTCTTCAGGCGGCTTCGGTGTGGCAGAAGCTAGGTTGGCATCCATCATACGTTTGGCAAGGCTTTGATCAAGCGAACCCCAGTTCACACCGATGCGTACGGCTTTATTGTTTTCTGCCGCTGTACGAATCATAAAGGCAAATTTCTCATCGCCTTTTGCGCCTTTACCGACATTGCCTGGGTTGATGCGGTATTTAGACAGGGCCTTGCCGCACTCAGGAAATTCGGCCAATAAGCGTTCGCCATTGAAATGGAAGTCGCCGATCAGGGGCGTGGTGTAGCCCATATCGTCTAAGCGGCTGCGGATTTCGGCTACTTTGGAAGCCGCTTCAGGAGTATTAACCGTGATACGGACCATTTCTGAGCCGGCATCGCTCAACTCTTTGACCTGTCGGGCTGTTGCTTCTGCATCTGCGGTGTCGGTATTGGTCATAGATTGCACAACAACGGGCGCATCGGAGCCGATGATGAGATGGTCAATTTTGACTTGATGTGTCTGACGGCGTTTAGGTGTGGTCATTTTAGTTTTTTCCTGCAACAAAAGAGGCGGATTTTTCACCGGCAACACGGTATTTCAAAGGTTCGATAGGTGTGCCGCCGTAATTGGCTTCCGAGCCGGCTGCAATACCGATCCAAACATTGTAAGGTGCGCCGCCTCTCAGACGTTGTTCGCTTCCGGCTGGAACGATACGGCTGAATACAACTTTTCCATCTTTGTCTGCAATAATCAGATTGCTTCGGTATTGGACTTTAATCCAAAGTTCGTCTTTCTCAACTTTGACAGCAGGTTTCTCTTCTTGTACGGCGGCGGAAGCTGCTGAGGCTGCTTGATCATTGGCCACTTCAGGCTTATTGGTGATTTCTTTTTTGCCGTCTTCCGTCATTTCGCTAACGGCAACATTATCCGTTTTTAAGGCAGGCGTTTTCATCGTATCAGCAACATCTTTGCTGTTTTGAATATTTGCCTGTTCGTTTTCAAAACTGGATTTGCTTTGCCAAAAGTAAACGCCGCCTACAGCCAAAGCCAATGCGGCTATCCCCAATATCCATTTTGGGAAGCCCTGCTTTTCAGTATCTGTGAAGCTTAAGCCGGAGTTGGTGCTGCGTGTTACCGCGTATACATGGTCTTCAAGTTGCGGAGTAATGGAGCGCAAATGTTTGGCGATGATTTGTTCGTCGATTTTCAGAAATCGTGCATATGAACGCAGATAACCTGAAACAAAGACTAAACCGGGAAAGCCGGAATATTCCCCTTTTTCCAAAGCATCAATTTGTTCGGTAGACAGTTTCAAACGTGAAGCAACATCTTGAATATCGATTTTGGCATCAGTTCTGTGTTTGCGTAATTCATCCCCCAATGTTTTGGCGGCTTGTGTGTCGTAGTTGATTTTATCGTTATTTTCCATTTATTGGCCTGTTGTGACGGTTTGTAGTTCGTCTGAATAAGGGAAGTTTGCCCTAAGTTGGGCTTCGTATTCGTATGCGGCGTGTTTATTACCCAAGGCGGTAGCCAAACGCCAGCCTAAAAGCAAATCGTCAGCCTGCAGGACATCAACTTTGCTTTGGTATTGGCGGAAATAATAGTCGGCATCGTTCAGATTGCCTGCCATCATTTTGGTTCGGGCAAGTTCTTTGAAAGCAGGGAAGAATTGCGGATTTGCTGCTAAAGACCTTTCCAAATAGGCTTGGGCTAAAGAGTATTGACCTAACCTTGCGCTGCAAATGCCTTTATTCATATTGGCAATAAAGGGGCTTGGGTAGGTTGGGTCGGCCAGTGCTTTGTCAAAATAAGCCAAAGATTCGGCCGGTGCATTCATTTGATTGCACAAGAACCAACCGTAGTTGTTGTTGACTTCCGCACTATCAGGTTTTAAAGACAATGCTTTAAGAAAGCTTTCTTGAGCTTTGTCTTTGACTTTCAAATACTGATAAATCTCGGCGCGTACCAACCAAGCAAGGTCATTTTTGGAATTGGACTTAAGCGCCTCTTCGATACTTTCAGTAGCTTGGCGGTAGTTTTGGCCGCGCATATATTCCACAGCCAGTTGGGTTTTGATATTAGAAACTTGAATGGCACGTTCTTTAGGGCTTGGGCCGGAAGAGGAAGCGCAGGCAGAAAGAGTCAGTGCGGTAAGTAAAGCGAATCCGAACTTGATTTTCATAATTAACCTTATTGTTCGACCAAAATCTGTTGCCATTTTTGTTGGCGGCGTGTTTTATCTTGTACTTGTCCGGCCAATTGTCCGCAAGCGGCATCGATATCGTCGCCGCGGGTTTTGCGGACAGTAACGACAAAGCCGGCTTGTTGCAGAATATCGCGGAAGACACGGATATTTTCATTGGTAGAACGTTCGTAGCCGGAATTTGGGAAAGGATTGAACGGAATCAGATTGAATTTGCATGGTACGTCTTTAACCAATTCAATCAATTCGCGCGCATGTTGTGCTTTATCATTGATACCGTCGAGCATAACGTATTCAAAGGTAATAAAGTCACGGGGGGCTTTGACCAGATAACGTTGACAGGCCGCCATCAATTCTTTGAGCGGGTATTTTTTGTTGAGAGGAACAATCTGATCGCGCACTTCATCGTTGGATGCGTGTAAAGATACAGCCAAAGCAACAGGCATTGCATCACGCAGTCTGTCCATTTGTGGAACCATGCCCGAAGTGGAAACGGTCACGCGACGGCGGCTCAAGCCGTAGCCATGATCATCCAACATAATACTCAAGGCAGTAACAACATTGTCAAAGTTTGCCATAGGCTCGCCCATACCCATCATCACCACGTTGGAGATAACGCGTTCGTTTTTAGGGGTAACACCCATGGCTTTATTGGCCCACCAAAGCTGACCGATAATTTCAGCGGCAGTCAGGTTGCGGTTGAAACCCTGTCGTCCGGTAGAGCAGAAAGTGCATTCCAATGCGCAACCTACTTGGGAAGAGATGCACAAAGTACCGCGTTCGGCTTCGGGAATAAAGACGGTTTCTACACCGTTGCCCGTGCCGACATCCAGCAACCATTTGCGTGTGCCATCAGTAGATTCTTGTGCCATCATTAATTTAGGCACTTCGATTGTGGCTTGTTCATTCAACTTGGCACGCAATGATTTGGCCAAGTCAGTCATTTCTTCAAAGTTTTGTGCACCGGCTTGATGCATCCAACGCATGACTTGTTTGGCGCGGAAAGGTTTCTCACCCATTTCGGCAAAGTGTTGCGTCAGTCCATTTAAATCGTAATTCAGTAGATTGGTTTTCATGTATTTTTATGTTTCTCAATAAAGCTTTTAAAGTAAAGAGGCTTATCGGTCAGCTTTGCTTTAAAAGCCTTTAGGGTTTCAGACGGCCTGTCATTTGCAGGGCATACAAAGCACTTTTGCCGTCCGATATGGAATCGGACGGCCGTAAAGCGGCTACAGGCTTTTTGCTTTTATCGTGGGCAGATTTCGCTTTGGCTGAAAAAGTAGGCGATTTCAATCGCAGCATTTTCCACGCTGTCAGAACCGTGTACAGCATTAACACTGACAGATTCTGCAAAGTCGGCACGGATTGTGCCCGGAGCTGCATCGGCTGGATTGGTTGCGCCCATCAATTCGCGATTTTTGGCAACGGCGTTTTCACCTTCCAATACTTGAATCATAACAGGATTGCGAGTCATGAATTTAACCAAGTCTTCATAAAAAGGGCGGTCTTTGTGTACAGCATAAAACTCTTTTGCTTCGCGCTCAGACAGATGTTTCATTTTCGCCGCAATAATGCGCAAGCCGTTTTCTTCAAAGCGGCTGTAAATCTTGCCGATGACGTTTTTTTCTACTGCATCGGGTTTGATGATGGAAATCGTACGTTCGATGGCCATGTTATGTCCTTGTTTTTATTAATAGGTGAGTTGCCGTAGCCAAGAGGCGAGGGAAGTGTATTCTACCAAATTTCGCCCCTTTTTGGGAAAGGCATTATTTGCTTAAAGTCAGGTGTGGTTGTTCCAAATAGACTTCGGATTGCATTTCGATCATACGGCTGGCTGTACGGGTAAATTCCTCGGCGAAATCGCCTTCGACATAAATATCGTTTACGCCAACTGCACTGGTGGCGCACAATTTCACACGGAAATCATATAAAACGTCAATTAACCATGTCAGACGGCGTGCTTCTGCTTTTTCTTGCGGGGTTAGACGTTCTAATCCTGAAAGGAAAACCATCTCATAATGTTCGGCTAAATACAGATAGTCAGCTTGTGAACGCGGGCCAAAACATAATGCGCGGAAATCAAACCAGATGGCGCGTTCCGACTGGGCTTTATGAGGAATTTCCCGTCCATGAATAATGCTGATTCCTGGATTCAATTCAGAGATTCCGCTCATTTCTTTAAATAAAGTAGCCAGTTTTTGCTCGTTTTCTTCATTATTGGGCACAAAGAAAATTTCGGCAGGGCGCAATGTGCGCAATCGGTAATCTTCTCCGCCATCTACATTTAAAACGGTCAGGTTAGATTCGATAAGGGCGATGGTTGGCAGAAAGCTGCTGCGGTTTTGGCCTTGAGGATAGAGTTCGGATGGGGCGTAGTTGGAAGTGGCCACCAAAACAACACCTTCGCTCAGCAGGTTTTCCAACAAACGGCCTAAAATCATTGCATCGGCAATGTCGCTGACGTGAAATTCATCAAAGCATAATACGCGTGTTTCTTTGGCAATTTCTGCTGCAACGGCTTTTAAAGGATTCGCTTCACTCTTTAAAGCTTTCAGCCGTTGATGAATTTCGGCCATAAAGGCATGGAAATGCACGCGGCGCTTACGGCGATAAGGGAGGCAGCCAAAAAAAGCGTCCATCAGGAAACTTTTACCGCGTCCTACGCCGCCATAAAAATAGAGTCCTTTAGGTACTTGAGGGGAACGCAGGCTGCGGCCGAGAAAACGGTTGCGTTTGCGTTTGAACATCATCAGCTCGGTCCATAAGCGATCCAAATATTCAATGGCTCGTGCTTGTGCTTCGTCACGGATGAAGTTGGGTTGTTCGGCGGCGGCCTGATACCAAGTCAACGGGCTGTGGTTTTCAAATGGCGGTGGCGTAAATAGTTGGTCTCTATTGCTCATGTATAACCTTTATTATGTTTTGCTGGCGATAGTCGAAACATCATCCGCAATAATTTGGACAGTAGTCGGAATGATGTTCTCATTATGGAATAGTCGGTCTATTATAAATGATTTCAGACGGCCTGCGTTTTTTGCAAAGGCTTTGTTGTCAATATAGTTGGAAAAGTGTGCGATTAAGGTGCAAGCAAAAAGGTTGGCTTTAGTATTTTTTGAAAAAACAAAAAAACGCCGCATTTCTGCGGCGTTTTGCTACTAAGTATTAATGAGCACTTTCTTGCAATGCCAAGTCTACACGCTCACGCAACTCTTTACCCGGTTTGAAGTGGGGAACATGTTTTTCAGGCACTTCCACACGTTCGCCGGTTTTAGGGTTGCGCCCGATACGGGCAGGGCGGTGGTTCAAGTCGAAGCTGCCGAAGCCGCGGATTTCGATACGTTGTCCACGAGCCAGTGAGCGGGTCATGGTATCAACCAAGACTTTTACACTGTATTCGACATCTTTAGCCAGCAGTTGGTTGCCATTTTTTTCGGCAAACACTTCTGCGAGGCGAACCATCAATTCAGACTTCGTCATGTCTGCAACCTTATTCTTGGTCGCCGGACAGTTTGGCTTTCAGCAAGTCGCCCAGGCTGGTAGTACCGGCATTGGCAGTTGCAGCGGCGTTAACTGAATTCAGCGCTTCGCGGTTTTCTTTAGCGTCTTTCGCTTTAACAGACAGACGGATGCTGCGGTTTTTGCGGTCAACGGTAACGATAACGGCTTCAACTTCGTCGCCTTCTTTCAGTTTGGTAGTCAGGTCTTCAACGCGGTCAGCGGCGAATTCAGAAGCAGGCAGGTAGCCTTCAACTTCTTCAGACAGAGCGACTACGGCACCTTTGGCGTCAACAGATTTCACAGAACCTTTAACCAAAGAACCTTTGTCGTTTACGCTGATGAAGTTACCGAACGGATCGCCTTCAAGTTGTTTGATACCCAAAGAGATACGTTCTTTTTCAACGTCGATGGCCAATACAACGGCTTCAACTTCTTCGCCTTTTTTGTATTTGCGTACAGCTTCTTCGCCGGCTTCAGTCCAAGACAGGTCAGACAAGTGAACCAGACCGTCGATACCGCCAGGCAGACCTACGAATACGCCGAAGTCAGTGATAGATTTAACTGCGCCGGAGATTTTGTCGCCTTTGTTGTGGTTGGCGGCAAACTCTTCCCAAGGGTTAGCTTGACATTGTTTCATGCCCAAAGAGATACGGCGGCGGTCTTCGTCGATTTCCAGGATCATGACTTCAACTTCGTCACCCAGTTGAACAACTTTGCTTGGGTGTACGTTTTTGTTGGTCCAATCCATTTCGGAAACGTGTACCAAACCTTCGATGCCTTGTTCGATTTCAACGAATGCACCGTAGTCGGTCAGGTTGGATACTTTACCGAACAGGCGGGTACCTTGTGGGTAACGACGGGTCAGACCGCTCCAAGGATCTTCGCCCAGTTGTTTCATGCCCAGGGAAACGCGTTGTTTGTCTTGGTCGAATTTCAGGACTTTGGCTTCTACTTCTTGACCAACTTCCAAAACTTCGCTTGGGTGTTTCACACGGCGCCATGCCAAGTCGGTGATGTGCAACAGACCGTCGATGCCGCCCAAGTCAACGAATGCACCGTAATCGGTGATGTTTTTAACGATACCTTTGATAACTGAACCTTCTTGCAGGTTTTCCAGCAAGGCTTTGCGTTCTTCGCCCAAAGTAGCTTCCAGAACAGCGCGGCGGGACACAACGACGTTGTTGCGTTTTTTGTCCAGTTTGATCACTTTGAATTCAATTTCTTTGCCTTCGAAGTGAGAAGTGTCTTTTACGGGACGTACGTCAACCAAAGAACCCGGCAGGAATGCGCGGATGCTGTTGATCATAACAGTCAGACCGCCTTTGACTTTGCCATTGATAACGCCGGACAGGATGTCGCCGTTTTCCATAGCTTCTTCCAAAGCGATCCAGTCGGCAGCGCGTTTGGCTTTTTCGCGGGACAGTTTGGTTTCGCCGAAGCCGTTTTCAACAGATTCGATGGTAACGGTAACGAAATCGCCAACTTTAACTTCAATCTCGCCCTGAGCGTTTTTGAATTCAGCAACATCAATCAGAGATTCTGATTTCAGACCTGCGTTAACGGTAACGAAGTTTTGATCGATGCCGACTACTTCGGCAGTAATCACTTCACCTGGGTTCATCTCTTGCAGGGTAAAGCTTTCTTCCAGCAGCTGGGCAAAATTTTCCATAGTCATATATACTCTTTTCGGTACACCGCCAAGGGGTGCGGGTTAGGTTTGAAATGACCTGCCGTCCTTGGCGCGGCAGGTTGGGAAATGTTTTCAGACGGCCTTGTTATAGGGTTAACAGGCCGTCTGAAATGAAAACTTCGCGATTATACTCCAAATTTTAAACTTTATGATACCAATCAAGCACTTTTTTTACAGCTTCTTCGATAGAAAGGTTGTCAGTGTCTAAAAGCAGGGCGTCGGGCAGCTGTTTCAATGGGGCAACAGGGCGGCGGCGGTCTGCTTCGTCGCGCGCTTCAATGTCCGACAAGATACGCTCGAATGCCACGCCTTCGCATGGGATACCGAGTTGTTTGGCACGACGTTGGGCACGAACATTGGCACTTGCAGTCAGGAAGATTTTTAATGCGGCATCAGGGAAAATAACCGAGCCGATATCGCGGCCGTCGGCGACCAAACCTTTTTCGGTCAGGAAATCGCGTTGGCGCTGCAAAAGGGCGGTACGCACTTTAGGCAACTGCGCGACGGCAGATGCACCCATGCCGATGGCTTCGGTACGGATTTGCTCGGATACATCTTCGCCGTTTAATAACACGACGCTGCCTTCAAATTGTGCGGGCAAAGTTTCTGCCAGTGTGCTGACGGCGTCTTCATCTGTCCAGGCAACATTTTGTTTTTGTGCGTAAAGCGCGGTCAGGCGGTAAAGCGCACCGGAATCGAGGTAAAGAAAACCCAAGGCTTCGGCTACGCGTGAGGCAACCGTCCCTTTGCCGGATGCGCTGGGGCCGTCGATGGCGATGACTTTTTGCTTGAGGCTCATGTGTTCTCCTGAATGCGATAGGTATTTGAATTAACCGTTTATTATACGTTGCTTTGGCCGTCTGAAAACGAAAATTTTTGTGTGATTTAAATTTGAAGGAAAAGTGGCTCGGCCTTATCGGGTATAATGGCCAAAATCATAATTTAACCGCTTTATCTGATTGTTCGGGCCATCTGAAATAACGGGTCGGGAATGGTCTTAGAATTTAGAAACATTATGTTACAAACCGATAATCTTACTTCTGCACAACCTCAGCGCATTATCACTGCTCAAAATATTTCCGCTCAGGAAGAATTGCTTGAACGCGCTTTACGTCCGAAAACTTTAGACGACTATATCGGACAGGATAAAGCAAAAGAGCAGTTGGCTATTTTTATTCAGGCAGCGAAAAAACGTGGCGAAGCGCTTGACCACACTTTGCTGTTTGGTCCTCCGGGTTTGGGCAAAACTACTTTGGCACACATTATCGCCAAAGAGTTAGGCGTTAATTTGCGCCAAACCAGCGGCCCGGTTTTGGAACGTGCCGGCGACCTTGCAGCCTTGTTGACCAACCTCGAGCCGCATGATGTGCTGTTTATTGATGAAATCCACCGCTTAAGCCCTGTGGTTGAAGAAATCCTTTATCCTGCGCTTGAAGATTATCAGTTGGACATCATGATAGGCGAGGGGCCGGCCGCGCGTTCGGTCAAAATCGATTTGCCGCCGTTTACATTGGTAGGCGCGACGACCCGTGCCGGTATGC
The DNA here is from genome assembly GCF_051956855.1 of Neisseria sp. P0021.S007. Taxonomy (NCBI): domain Bacteria; kingdom Pseudomonadati; phylum Pseudomonadota; class Betaproteobacteria; order Neisseriales; family Neisseriaceae; genus Neisseria; species Neisseria sp. P0021.S007. The sequence continues at coordinate 15,622 of NZ_JBQCXA010000003.1, read as the reverse complement.
TGACCAATCCTTTGCGCGACCGTTTCGGTATCGTGTCCCGATTAGAGTTTTATCAGAATAAAGATTTGGCGACTATTGTTGCTCGTTCTGCCCAGTTGTTGCAGTTGGATATGGGCGACGAGGGTGCGATGGAAGTGGCCAAGCGCAGCCGCGGTACGCCGCGTATTGCCAACCGCCTTTTGCGACGTGTACGCGATTATGCCGATGTGAAAAACAACGGCGTCATTGATGCGGAAATTGCCGATGCTGCCTTGAGTATGCTGGATGTGGACGGTCAGGGTTTGGATGTGATGGACAGGAAATTCCTTGAGGCGATTCTGCACAAGTTCAGCGGCGGTCCTGTCGGTTTGGAAAACGTGGCTGCTGCGATTGGCGAATCAACCGATACCATCGAAGATGTGATTGAACCATATCTGATTCAGCAGGGCTTTTTGCAGCGTACACCGCGCGGACGCGTAGCAACCGAACGAGCCTATCTGCATTTCGGTTTGAAGGTTCAAGAATAATAATGAAGGCCGTCTGAAAACTGCTTTCAGACGGCCTGATACTTTCAATTTCATATGATTGTCGGCAAATATCTGCCGATAATCGGTTAAAATGTCCCTCTTTTCTTTTTTGAAGTTTCCCCATGAATATCTTATCCGTAGAAAATGCTTCTTTTGCCGTCGGCCATGTCGCCTTGCTCGACAAAACTTCTTTTCAACTCGACAGCGGCGAGAAAATCGGTTTAATCGGCCGCAACGGTGCGGGTAAGTCTTCGTTTTTAAAAATTCTCGCCGGTGTGCAAAAGCTCGACGATGGGCAGATTATTGTTCAAAACAACCTCAAAATCGTTTATGTACCGCAGGAATCCTTTTTTGATAAGGACGCAACCGTATTTGATACCGTTGCCGAAGGATTGGGAGAAATTCGCAATTTATTGCGCCGTTATCATCATGTCAGCCATGAGTTGGAAAATGGTTCGAGTGAGGCTTTATTGAAAGAACTCAACGAATTACAACTCGAAATTGAAGCGAAGGACGGCTGGAAGCTGGATGCGGCAGTCAAGCAGACTTTGGGGGAACTCGGTTTGCCGGAAAACGAAAAAATCGGCAACCTATCCGGCGGTCAGAAAAAGCGTGTCGCTTTGGCGCAGGCTTGGGTGCAAAAGCCCGACGTATTGCTGCTGGACGAGCCGACCAACCATTTGGATATTGACGCAATTATTTGGCTGGAAAATCTGCTTAAAGCGTTTGAAGGCAGCTTGGTCGTGATTACCCACGACCGCCGTTTTCTGGACAACATCGCCACGCGCATCGTCGAACTAGACCGCGGCATTCTGCGCTCCTATCCTGGCTCGTTCTCCAAATACAGCGAGAAAAAAGCGCAAGAGTTGGCGGTTGAAGCAGAACACAACCGCCTCTTCGACAAATTTCATGCTCAGGAAGAAGCGTGGATACGTAAAGGCATCGAAGCGCGCCGTACCCGTAATGAAGGCCGCGTGCGCCGTTTGGAAGAACTGCGCCGCCAGCGCGCCGAACGCCGCAACGTACAAGGGCAGGTTAACTTTAAGCTCGACAGCGGCGAAAAAAGCGGCAAAATCATCGCCGAGCTGGAACACGCTTCGTTTGCCTATGGTGACAAAGTCATCATGGACAAATTCTCCGCCATCTTGCAGCGCGGCGACAAAATCGGCTTAATCGGTCCAAACGGCATCGGCAAAACCACCTTCCTCAAGCTGATTTTGGGCGAATTGCAGCCGACCTACGGCAGAATCCGTATCGGCAGTAAACAGGAAGTTGCTTATTTCGACCAGTTCCGCAGCGCGTTGAATGAAAACGACACTGTGTTTTACACGCTCGGACAGGGCAACGATTACGTTGAAGTCGGTGGTAAGAAAAAGCATGTGATGAGCTATTTGGAAGATTTCCTGTTCCATCCAGCTCGCGCACAAAGTCCCGTCTCATCGCTTTCCGGCGGTGAACGCAACCGCCTCCTGCTGGCAAAACTCTTCACCCGCCCCGCCAATATCCTGGTCTTGGACGAACCGACCAACGACTTGGACATTGATACCCAAGAGCTGCTTGAAGACCTACTGCGCGATTATCAAGGCACGGTATTCCTTGTCTCGCATGACCGTATGTTCTTGGATAATGTGATTACCCAAAGCATTGTTTTCGAAGGACAAGGCCGTCTGAAAGAATACATCGGCGGCTATCAGGACTATATCGACGCAAAATCGCGGGAAGAGAAAATTCAGACGGCCTCTGCGCCTAAAGCGGCTGCCGAGCCTGAAAAAATCAAACCTAAAGCCAACCGCACGGTCAAACTTTCCTACAAAGAACAGCGTGAACTCGATGCCCTGCCTGATGAAATCGCCGCTTTGGAAACCGAGCAGGCTGAAATCAATACCCAGCTTTCCGATCCTGAAATTTTCAAAGATTACGAAAAAGCAGGTGCATTGCAAAGCAGGGCTGAAGAAATCGAGATGTCGCTTTTGGAAAAGCTGGAACGCTGGGAATGGCTGGAAGCGAAACAAAATGGAGAAGCGGTTTAAATTGGGAGTTTTGTCCCAAAGTAGGGCAGATATTTTTCTAAATCATGCCGTCTGAACCCCGAATATTCAAAAACAAGGTCTACAACCAACATGAAAAAAGTCGAGAAAAACGTATTGGTGCTGCATAGCGCTAAGGAAATGTTTGAGCTGGTGGACAAAGTTGAGGACTATCCAAAATTTTTGCCGTGGTACAGCAAGACCGAAGTCATCGAACGTAAAGGCAATGAGCTAAAAGCGCGCCTGTTTATGGACTATATGCGCGTCAAGCAGTCATTTGCGACGCACAACCACAATATCCCGGGGCAGGAAATCCGCATGGATTTGCTCGAAGGGCCGTTTAAAACCCTGCGCGGCACTTGGAAATTTATCGACTTGGGCGATGATATGTGCAAAGTCGAATTCAGATTAGAATACGATTTCTCCAATGCCGTACTCTCTGCCATGATTTCCCCGGTATTCGGCCATCTCGCCGGCACGCTGGTGGATGCTTTTATTAAAGAGGCCGACCGCCGCTATGCTTGAGATTGAAATTGTTTACGGACTGGCCGATAGGCAAGTGTTGAAGGGTATGACCGTTGCCGAAGGAACAACCGTACGCGAAGCTGCCCGACAAAGCGGTTTGGAGATAGAGTTTCCGGAATTGGATTTACAGCAAGCGCCTTTGGGTATTTTCGGCAAGGCTGTGAAAGACGAAACAGCGTTGCGCGATGGCGATCGGATTGAGGTTTATCGCCCATTGTTGATTGATCCGAAAGAAGCGCGACGTAAACGCGCTGGGCAAGAATAAATCAAAGGCCGTCTGAAACTTTTTCAGACGGCCTGTCAAACTGAAAGAACAGTAATGAGCTTGAAAATTAAATTAATTGTCGGTTTGGGCAATCCAGGCCAAGAATACGAACAAACGCGCCACAATGTCGGCTTTTGGCTGTTGGACGAACTGGCATGGAAATGGAAAGTCAATTTTAAAGACGAAAAGAAATTTTACGGCGAAGTAGCGCGCGCCACTACGCCTGATGGTGATGTTTGGCTGCTCAAACCCATGACCTTTATGAACCGCTCCGGTCAGGCAGTAGCCGCTTTGGCTCAGTTTTACAAAATCAAGCCGGAGGAAATCTTGGTGGTTCATGACGAGCTGGATATTCCATGCGGCCGTATCAAATTCAAACTTGGCGGCGGCAACGGCGGACACAACGGCCTCAAAGACATTCAGGCTCGCTTGGGTACGCCTAATTTCTACCGCCTGCGCTTGGGTATTGATCATCCGGGCGACCGTAATCTGGTTGTCGGTTATGTGTTGAATAAACCGTCGGCGGAACACAGACAGCAAATTGATGATTCCATCGCCAAATCCCTGCAAGGATTGCCGGCCGTGTTGAATGGCGAATGGGAAGAAGCAACACGTTTTTTACACAGTAAGTAGCGTACCCAAACCAAACCAAACGGGCAGCCTTGCACATCATGTTCAGACGGCCTGAAAACAGGCAGTGTGATCTGACTAGTGATAAACGAATCAAAGAAACAGTAAATATGAACGAACTGACCAGTCTTATGCAGACCGAAGCCCCAGGCATTGTTGGCGAAACATTAGACTTCTGCCTTTACGAATGCAGTATTGAAGATGCCCCGGATGCAGAAGAAGTGGCACAATGGCGTGATATTTTGAAGGCGCGGGGTGGGAAATTTGTCCGCTTGGCAGATATCTGCCAAACATGGTTGGATGAAGAGGCCGATAAATGAAAGCCTTGCCGTTAAACAAATTTACTGTCGCTGCCTTGATTTGGTTTGCCGCCGCCATTTATGCCTTACTTTTCAAAGAGGGCGGCAATAGCGCTCCACCATTCCCTCATTTTGATAAAGTCGGCCATTTCGGGCTGTTCTTCGGTCAGGCATGGTTGTGTGCAAAAATATTTATTCAAGACAATAGGACTATTCCCTATAAAGGCATTCTGTTTGCCGCTTTATTGTTTGCCATAGGAAGCGAGCTGGCTCAGGCATTTCTGACTGCTACGCGCCAAGGTTCGATCGCGGACGGCATTGCCGATATGGCAGGTACGGCTGCGGCACTGTGGTTTGCAGAAAAAATAAAAGCAGCAAAAAGTTAGACATATTTAAAAAACTTAAAGGCCGTCTGAAATCCTGAGAAATAGGTTTCAAACGGCCTTTTGTTACTTGATGTATGAAGCGATCGTTGCTTTATACCAAATATTTAAAAATTAGAATTTTACGCGTACACCGGCAGATACTTCGTGGGATTGAATTTTGGTCTCTTCAAAATTGCCCCAATAGTTGTAGCGATAGCCAGCATCTAAAGCAACATTAGGCGTTACTTCGTAGCTTACACCAGCCAATGCACCAATACCCATTTTGGTTTTTCGTGAATGTTCTGTATAGTGAAAACCAGGGTCGGCTTCATCAGAATTTAATGAAACGCGATTAATACCTAAACGAGCACCAACGTAGGGCTTAACAGGTGTATTAGTATTGAAGTCATAGATTGCTGAAACGCCAATACTTTGAAATTTCAGTTTGTAATATAAGTGACTGTCATCCTCGTATTCACCTCTTTCAATAGATTTATGATGTGTATAGTCTGCTGCAACACGGAAGTCACCAAAATCATAACCAGCAGATAGACGAGGGCTAAAGCCTTTTGCTTTATCAGAGAATTCCTCTTCACCAGAGTTGTCTTTAATCTTAACAGTAGAATAACCAGCATCAGCTTGAACATAAAAACCTTTGGTTGCATCAGCCAATGCAAATGTAGGCAGGGAAAGAGCAATCAGTGTTACCAGAACTTTTTTCATTGTTTTGTCCTTAATGTAGGATTAGGAGTAGTGGATAATCGCCGGGGTTGGTCGTTCCCAACAATTATTCAGATTGTATTTTCTTGTCGTAAATTAAGCAAATCTAAAAATGTTTTAACTGTTGTAAAAAAGCACTTATAAAAAACACTGTAACAAGTCGTTTAAGAACAAACGGCCTTGCTCGGTCGGGCGGAACACGGTCGGATCTGATTCAAGCAGGCCTTTTTGTCTGGCGGTTTCGATTTGAGCCATGATTTTTGCAGTGGGGACGCCGGTACGTTCCTGCAACATTGCAGCAGGTACGCCATCGGTCAGGCGCAGGGCGTTCATCATGAACTCGAATGGAAGGTCTTCGGAAGCAACGGTTTTGTGCTCAACTGCTTCATGCGGATTGCCCTGCATAGCGGCAAGATAGTCGTTGGGATGGCGACGGCGGACAGTTCGCTCGATACGGTCGGGATAGGAAATTTTGCCGTGTGCGCCTGCACCTATGCCTAAGTAATCGCCAAACTGCCAGTAGTTCAAATTATGGCGGCACTGCATACCAGGTTTTGCAAAAGCCGATGTTTCGTAGTGGATAAAGCCTGCGCTTTCTAATGCACCGTGTACAGCATCTTCAATATCCAACGCCGCTTCATCTTGCGGTAATCCTTTTGGCGGCGTATGACCGAAAGGCGTGTTCGGTTCCATTGTCAGATGATATGCGCTGATATGCGATACGCCTGTTGCAATAGCGGTTTGCACATCGTTTAGGGCCGTCTGAACCGTTTGGTTTGGCAGGGCATACATCAAATCAATATTGACTTTATCAAATAATTTCAATGCAGTATCAATGGCTGTCAGTGCTTCTTTGCCGTTGTGAACGCGTCCCAATCGAGCAAGCATATCGTCGTTAAAACTTTGTACGCCGATAGATAGGCGCGTAATACCTGCGTCTTTAAATCCTTGAAACTTCTCAATTTCAAATGTGCCGGGGTTCGCTTCTAAAGTAATTTCCGCTTCGGGTTGCAAGCGCAACAGCGAACGCACGCCACTTAACAAACGGTCAATTGATTCCGCTTGAAACAGGCTGGGTGTGCCGCCGCCGAAGAATATCGTTTCTATCGGTCTGCCCCAAATATTGGGTAACTCAAGCTGCAAGTCGGTTAATAGGGCATCGATATAGGCTTCTTCCGGCAGGCCGTTTTTCAGGCTGTGGGAATTGAAGTCGCAATATGGACATTTTTTGATGCACCAAGGAATATGGATATAGAGTGATAAAGGAGGCAGGGCGGTTAGCTGGCCGGGGCGTTGGAAAGTGATTTGGGTCATGGTATGTGTTGAGGCTCAAGGCCGTCTGAAATTTTTAGGCCGTTATTTTAACTGAAATGTCGGCCGGGAAAGTAATCAGTAGGAAATTTGCGCAGTCTAAGCGCTCAAAAAAGCTTCAATTTCTTCTTCTGATAATTTGGAATTGCAGACAAATTTTATTTTGCCTTGTGAGATGTTGAGTAATGCGGGAACAGTTTTGATGCCGTGTTGTTCACGAAAAGTCTTTAAAGCTGCTTTGTTGCTGCTGTCTGTAAAGCGGATAGTAAGCTGCTTGTTTAAGGAAACGGTAAATAGTTTTGCAACAAAACGGCGACAGTATGAACAGCTTGGTTTGCCTAAAAAGACGATAGCAGTTTCTTGACTATCAATGAGTTGCAGAAGTTCGTCAGGTGTGGTTGGGATGAAGGCAGCGACGTGTTTTGCAAAGGCTGCCAATTCTTCAGGCGAGGGTTTGGGCATGGGAATGAATGTGAGGTAGGCCGTCTGAAGGTTTCAGACGGCCTGTTATTGATTTATAAGGATTCGATTTTTCTTAACAATTCACGCAAAGCTTGGGCGCGGTGGCTTTCGGCATTTTTGATTTCAGGATCAAGCTCGGCAGCGGTGCAACCGTGTTCGGCCAGATAGAAATGCGGGTCGTAGCCGAAGCCGTTTGTGCCGGCTGCTTCTGCCTGCCATTGTCCGCGCCAGATGCCTTCGGCGATAATGGGTTGCGGGTCGTTTTCGTGGCGGACGAGGACGAGTACGCAGACGTAGTAGCAGCTTTTATCGTCTTTATCGGCAAGATCGGCAGAGAGTTTGGCGTTGTTTGCGGCATCGGATTTAGGGTTTTCGCCTGCATAACGTGCGGAGAAAATGCCGGGTGCGCCGTTTAAGGCGTTGGTGCAGATGCCGGAGTCGTCGGCAAGTGCCGGTAAGCCGCTGTATTTGGCGGCATGACGTGCTTTAGCCAGGGCATTTTCAACAAAGGTATGGTACGGTTCGGGACATTCGGGCGTATTGAACTGCGATTGCGGCAGGACTTCGATGTTTAAGTCGGCAAAGAGGCGGGAAAATTCTTTGAGTTTGCCTGCGTTGCCACTGGCAAGGACGATTTTTTCAAACATGGTTTTTCCTTAATGGTTTTCGGTTTGCTGCATACGAGCAATTTGTGCGCGTGCTTTGTGGCGGATGTAAAGGGCAAGGCTGCCGATTTGGGCAAAAACGGCGGCAAAGGCAAACAGAAAGGTGGCAACGGCAAATTGTTTGCTGTGAATGCTTAGAAGATAAGCGCCCAACAGAATCAGTACGATAAACATCAGGGTAAACAGGGCGGTCAGGAGCAGATAGGCTTTTTGTCGGGTCATGGCAGCTTGGGTAAGGGGGAAAAATGTTCTGATTATAACGTCAGATTGGGAATTTGAAACCATGCCGGATTCGTTAAAAAGGCCGTCTGAATATTTCAGACGGCCTTAATTTGAATAACTGATTAACGCAATTCTGTGTGCAGGCGGCTCAACAATGTGGAGGCATCGCTGCCTTTGTATGGGCTGCCGTCTTTGTTCAACAGATGGAGGCGTGCGCCATTGTTGATAGGCTCAACATACACGATGATTTCAGGGTACGTTTTTGGCGCTTCTGCTTTGCCTTTGCCAAATACGCGTTTGAACAGGCCCGGTTTTTTATTGGCAACTGCTTCGCCTTCGGTTGGCGCTTGTTGAACCAAGAAGGCGCGGCGTTCGGCATTTTGACCGATAACAGTCAGGCCGATGCGGTCAAGCGCAAGGGCGGTACGGCGCCAGTTGCGGCCGTAATCGCCTGCCAGCAACAGAGTGCCATTGTCCACACGCGCCAATTCAGAAGCATTGCTGCGGGCGGCAACGCTTTGGGTCAGAGCTTGTTCGGCTTGCTGACCGTCAACGCCCAAATATTGCATAAAGCGGGCGAGGAATGCGGCTTCGAGGTTAGGGTCGCTCTCGCTTGGCTGCCACATCGTAGTGTCTTTTTTACGGTCGGCATAAACTTCTTTCATGCCTTTGTGGGCGAAGAAGATGTCGGTCGAACCGTTTTTACCTTGTTCGATGCGGATGATGAACTTGTCGCGTTCGCTGGTAGAGTAGATGCCGCCCAAGCCGACTTTATCCAGCAGACGGCGCAGGCTGTCTTGAGGGATTTTGGCTCGGTTTTCAGCCCACTCGGTTTCCATTTGGCCGATGGCCGGTTCTTCAGATTTGATGTCGAAACCGTTTTCTTGCCAGAACACTTTCAGCAAAGGCCAAATTTCGCGAGGCGATTTGCCTTCGACAACCAACCAGCGTTGGTTGCCGTCACGCTCAAGGCGTACGCCTTTAACGGATTTCAAGACTTCTGCATTTGCAGGCTGCTGTACGGCTTGGGTGCGGCGTTTGTTGAAATCGCTGGCGCGGACGGCGCCGCTGCCTGCCGGTAATTGATAGAGGTTGCCTTGGTCTGGGTTGTTCAAATCAGGTGGTACTTCCAGTTTGACTAGGCGGTGAGATTGACTTTGATAGTCGAGTTTGGGTTGTTCTTTTTTGCTGCCGGAACAGGCAGTCATGCTAATCAGGGCGAGGGCTACTACGATGGGTTTAATATAGGTCATCTTGTTTTCCTGTGGATGGAGTTCTTAACAGGGAGGCCGTCTGAAAAAGGGTGTTTGGGATTCAGACGGCCTTATTTCCGGATCAGATTTGTCCTGATTTTTCCAGAGCGGCTCGGACTTTGGCTTGACCGGCTTCGGTCAGTGCTACCAAAGGCAGGCGAACATGGGGTTCGCATTTGCCCAATAAGCTCAGGCCCCATTTGGGCGCGGCCGGGCTGGGCTCGCAGAACATGGTGTTATAAATTGGGATAAGTTGCTCGTTTAGACGACGGGCGGTCGCAATATCGCCCTCAAGGGCGGCTCGGCACATATCGGCAAAGAGTTTCGGTGCAACGTTGGCTGCAACGGTTACCACGCCATGACCGCCACACAGCATGAAAGGCAGGCCGGTAGGGTCATCGCCGGAGAATACTGCAAAACCTTCAGGAACGCTGTTGATCAATTCGATGTTGTTACCGATATTGCCGCTGGCTTCTTTCACGCCGACGATATTCGGAATCTCGGCCAAACGCAAAATAGTGTCGTTGCTCATGCTGACGACGGTACGGCCGGGAACATTATAGATAACCATCGGAATCGAAGTGGCTTCGGCGATGGCTTTGAAATGTTGGTAAATGCCTTCTTGCGAAGGTTTGTTGTAGTAGGGAACAACAGATAAGGTGTAGTCCGCACCGGCTTGCTCGGCGGCTTTGGAAAGGGCGATGGCTTCGACAGTATTGTTGGCGCCTGTACCGGCGATAACGGGAACGCGCTTGTTGACGTGTTTGACAGTGGCTTCAATAACGGCCAAATGTTCTTCGACAGGCAGGGTGGCTGACTCGCCGGTGGTGCCGACTGCGACGATACCGTCGGTGCCGTTTTCAATGTGCCAGTCGATTAAGTCGTGAAGTTGTTCGTAGTTGATGCTGCCGTCTTGATTCATCGGAGTAATCAGGGCAACCAGACTGCCTTTTAACATACGGAAACCTTTAATTTTATGGTGTGGGTGAATTATGCAGTGGATTGTAGCTTACTTTGTTGTTTGTGTGAAACATATCCGCTATGAGGCTTTGCTGTTTAATGGTGACTTGTCATTATCTTAATGAATAATACATTTTTAAATCATTGGTTTGTTTGTTTTTAGGTAGAAAAATGATGTCAAGAATTAAAATGTGTTAAGGCGGTTTGAGGCCGTCTGAAAACGGCTGGGCGGAACTTTCAGACGGCCTGATGGTTTTGAATTTGCTGATACATTTCAAATTGGTTAAAATACGCATCTTAATATTTTTTAACGATTCTTGAGAGAAGGTTCAACATGGCCGGAATGACTGAAAAACAGGCGGAATCGCTTGATTTGGTTTATGGTTTGGAAGACAAGCCGCCGTTTGGGAATGCGTTGTTGAGTGCGGTTACGCACCTTCTGGCGATTTTTGTCCCGATGATTACTCCGGCATTGATTGTCGGCGGGGCGTTGGAGCTGCCGGTTGAAATGACGGCTTATTTGGTGTCGATGGCGATGGTGGCTTCAGGTGTCGGCACTTATTTGCAGGTTAACCGTTTCGGGCCGGTCGGTTCGGGTATGTTGTCGATTCAGTCGGTCAACTTCTCTTTTGTTACCGTGATGATTGCGCTCGGTACCGGTATGAAAGAGGGCGGCTTGACTAAAGATGTGATGATTTCAACGCTCTTGGGCGTGTCCTTTGTTGGCGCGTTTTTGGTGTGCTTCTCCGCTTGGCTTTTGCCTTATCTGAAAAAAGTGATTACGCCGACTGTAAGCGGCGTGGTCGTCATGTTGATCGGCTTGAGCTTGGTGCATGTCGGCATTACTGACTTTGGCGGCGGCTTCGGTGCGAAAGCAGACGGTACGTTCGGTTCGATGGAAAACTTAGGTCTGGCATCGCTGGTGTTGCTGATTGTATTGGTTTTCAACTGCTTGAAAAACCCATTGCTGCGTATGAGCGGCATCGCGGTGGGTTTGATTGTCGGTTATATTGTTGCGCTGTTTTTGGGCAAAGTAGATTTTTCCGCCCTGCAAAACCTGCCGCTGATTACCCTGCCTGTTCCGTTTAAATATGGTTTCGCATTTGATTGGCACGCGTTTATCGTTGCCGGTGCGATTTTCCTGTTGAGCGTATTTGAAGCAGTGGGCGATTTGACGGCGACTGCGATGGTCTCCGAGCAGCCGATTGAGGGTGAGGAATACACCAAACGTCTGCGCGGTGGCGTATTGGCAGATGGTTTGGTTTCTGTAATTGCGACTGCGTTGGGCTCTTTGCCTTTAACCACGTTTGCGCAAAATAACGGCGTGATTCAAATGACCGGCGTGGCTTCGCGTCATGTGGGCAAATATATTGCGGCGATTTTGGTATTGTTGGGTTTGTTCCCCGTCATCGGCCGCGCGTTTACTACGATTCCGAGTCCTGTTTTGGGTGGCGCGATGGTGTTGATGTTTGGCCTGATTGCGATTGCCGGCGTGCGGATTTTGGTCAGCCACGGTATTCGCCGTCGTGAAGCAGTTATCGCGGCGACTTCTGTCGGTTTGGGTTTGGGCGTGGCATTTGAGCCGGAAGTGTTCAAAAACCTGCCGGTATTGTTCCAAAACTCAATTTCCGCAGGCGGTATTATGGCAGTATTGTTGAACTTGGTTTTGCCGGAGGATAAAACCGATAAAGCGGTTAAGGTGGAAACCGATAGTTTGGAGCACTAAGCAAGCTTTATTCAAAGGCCGTCTGAAGTTTCAGACGGCCTTTTGGTTTTCGGCTATAATATTGTTTTTATTTGTTATCCGAGTGGTTCGGATAGCCCTACCCGGAAAGGTTTTATATGACGGTTTATTCACTTTTTATCACTTGTCCTCGCGGTTTGGAAGCGCCTTTGACGCAAGAACTCGAAAGCATGGCATGTCAGGATATACGTGCTGTTGACGGCGGTGTGGCATGTAAAGGCACGATGGAGCAGGTGTATTGCATCAACCTGCATTCGCGCGTTGCCAGCCGTGTTTTACTGCGTTTGACTAAAGGCGGTTATCGCAACGAACACGATATCTACAAACTCGCACGAAATCTGCATTGGACGGGTTGGTTTAAGCTGGAGCAGACCTTTAAAGTCAAAGTCGAAGGCAAGCGCGCCAATGTGAAAAGCTTGGATTTTGTCGGTTTGAAAATCAAAGATGCCGTCTGCGATGCATTCCGCGATATTTATGATGCGCGTCCGAGCGTGGGTAAAATCAACCCCGATATCCGCATTCATGCCTTTATCGATGAGCGCAACGTGGAAATCTTTATCGATACTTCCGGCGAAGCACTCTTCAAACGCGGCTATCGTCAGGATACCGGCGAAGCGCCATTGAGAGAGAACTTGGCGGCAGGTTTGCTGCTTTTGGCAGGCTATGACGGTACGCAGCCTTTCCAAGACCCGTTTTGCGGCAGTGGCACGATTGCCATTGAGGCAGCATGGATTGCGACACACCGTGCGCCGGGCTTGATGCGTCGTTTCGGTTTTGAAAAACTGCAAAACTTCGACAAAGAAAAATGGCAAGCCCTGCGCCGTGAGGCTGAAAAACAAATCAAACCGGCCGCCGCGCCAATTTCCGGCAGCGACAACGACCGTTATATGATTCGTGCCGCATTGGCCAATGCCCAAGCCGCCGAAGTGGATAATTTCATCCGCTTTGACGTGCAAGATGCGCAGGCTGCGCGACCGAACGGCGAACACGGCATTATGATTTCCAATCCACCTTATGGCGTGCGCCTTGCAGAAATTCAGGCTTTACAGGCGCTTTATCCGCAACTGGGCACATGGTTGAAACAGCATTACGCAGGCTGGCTTGCCGGAATGTTTACCGGCGATCGAGATATGCCGAAATTTATGCGCCTTTCTCCGAAGCGTAAGATTCCGCTGTTTAACGGTAATTTGGATTGCCGATTGTTTTTGATGGATATGGTTAAAGGCTCGAATCGGGGCTAAAACCTGAAATAGAGGCCGTCTGAAAGATGATTTCAGACGGCCTTTTTTTATTTGTTAAAACCGTCTTTGTTATAACGGAGTTTGCTTTTCTTTTTTTATATTAATATACTGAAATTGTTTTCAGACGGCCTTTATCAATGGAGCCATGTAGATGTAATTATTGAAATTTACAATCTATCAAATTATAAAAAGCTATTACAAAATAAAGATGGATTGTTAAATAAAATACCATATCTAGTAGTATTGTGTTTTAATGCACACCATATATTGTGTTTTATGGCATTGCAATGAGCGGTTTGAAATTTACAATCGAGCAAATTGTATGGCAGGAAGTGCCGGGCGAAGTGTCGCTGGCGTTTCTGTTTTCCGGTTGTCCGCTGCGTTGTAAAGGCTGTCATAGTGCCGATACGTGGAAAGAGGGCATCGGCACGGAATTGACCGAGGATTATTTAAAAGGCCGTCTGAAACGCTATCACGGATTGATCACATGCGTGTTGTTTATGGGCGGAGAATGGCAGCCGGAAGCCTTGCAGAAAATGTTGGGCATCGTGACACAGGCGGGTTTGAAAGCCTGTTTGTACACAGGCCTGGAGCGTGAGGAGCTGGAGGCGGTTTCAGACGGCATCCTGCCTTATCTGACGTATCTGAAAACCGGCCGCTGGCAGATGGAACTGGGCGGCTTGGACAGCCCGACCACCAACCAGAAGTTTATCGATTTGCGTACGGGCGAAGTGTTGAACCGATTGTTTATCAAAGACAAACCTGCGCCTAAAGTTTTTCCAGTGGCTTCAATTTAGCTCAATGCTGTATTGCACTGATTTAAATTGAATTTATTGTATTCGCTGACAGCGATGTTTCAGACGGCCCAACCGTCATTGTTTAATAAATCATCCAAACCATACAGGAGAATTAACATGATTCGGCTGCATCCCGAACAGTTAAACGGAAAACTACAATTCATGCGCGACTACATCAGCGCGCAAAACGCGGCGGACGGCTCGAAAATAGACGCCAATGCCAACGTTACCCAGAAAAACATCGCCACGATGGAAGCGGAAATCATGAAAGACTTTTTCGTGCAGATTAACCGCGCCCAAGTATCGCGCAAAATCGCCGAAATTTTCGACCAATCCGTCGCCGACGAATACATCCGCCAGATTGAGGCGCATGAGATTTATGTGCACGACGAAACCAGCCTCAAGCCTTATTGTGTGTCGGTTACGCTGTATCCTTTCCTGCTCGACGGCTTAAGCAAACTCGGCGGCGAATCCAAAGCGCCACAACATTTGGCATCATTTTGCGGCTCGTTTATCAATCTTGTGTTTGCCATTAGCGCGCAATTTGCCGGCGCGGTGGCGACGGTGGAATTTCTGACCTATTTTGACTACTTTGCCCGCAAAGACTACGGCGACGATTATTTGGAAACCCATGGCAAAGAAATTGCCAACCATATGCAGCAGGTGGTGTACAGCATCAACCAGCCCGCCGCCGCACGCGGCTATCAGAGCGTATTTTGGAACATTTCCGTTTACGATCAATACTATTTTGACGCGATGTTCGGCGATTTCGTCTTTCCCGATTTCAGCAAACCGGTATGGGCGAGCGTGGCGAAGCTGCAAAACTTCTTCCTCAAATGGTTTAATCAAGAGCGCAGCAAAGCCGTTTTGACTTTTCCCGTCGTGACCGCTGCGATGCTGACCGACAGCGGCAAATGCAAAGACACCGTGTTCGCTGACGAAATGGCGAAAGAGTTGGCGGAAGGCAATTCCTTCTTCGTCTATCTTTCCGACAACCCCGACTCGTTGGCTTCCTGCTGCCGTCTGCGTAACGCCATCGAAGACCGCACTTTCAGCTATACCCTCGGCGCAGGCGGCGTGGCGACCGGTTCCATCAACGTCATCACCATCAATATGAACCGATTGGAGCAAGACGGGCGCGACCTTGCCGCCGAAGTGGCCAAAATCCACAAATACCAATACGCCTACCGCAAACTGATGGAAGAATACCAAGCCGCCGGCATGTTGCCCGTTTACGATGCAGGCTTCATCACGCTGGACAAACAGTTCCTCACCATCGGCATCAACGGCATGGCGGAAGCCGCCGAATCGCAAGGCATTAAAGTCGGCTACAACGATGACTACATCAACTTTGTCCAAGGCCGTCTGAAAACCATATTTGAAGCCAATCAAGCCGCCAGCAAACACTACGGCGTGAAGTTCAACACTGAGTTCGTCCCCGCCGAAAACCTCGGCGTGAAAAACGCCAAATGGGACAAAGCCGACGGCTATAAAGTCAGCCGTGAATGCTACAACTCCTATTTCTACGTCGTCGAAGACGAAGAAATCAACGCGCTCGACAAATTCCTGCTGCACGGCAAAGAACTGGTGGACTGGCTCGACGGCGGCTCCGCGCTGCACCTGAACCTTG